>CAZTEV010000215.1:0-3730 GCA_964612785.1 uncultured Roseivivax sp.
AGGCAGCGGTTTTTGGTACCGTGTACCGTAGGTTCGAATCCTACCACCCCAGCCACTTTCTCCTTTCAGGATAGAAATGCCCGAGGAAACAGGGCCCATTAACCGGGCCTCATGACCCGGTTCGTCCGGCTTTCCCGGACTGTGGCGTCCCCCCTGACCCAAAGCGTGATGCAGGCCACATTGCGCAGACAGAACCACAGATGGCATCCGCGCTCCGATCCGAGCGTTGGCGCCGGACAGCGGGACCTTGGAAAAGCGCGGGTCCCTAACTTCCCGGTCTAACCGTTTGATGCACGCTTTTCACTGACCCAGGAGAGTATTTTTCATGCCGGGAACGAGGATCCCGTACCCTGCGGAATTCAGGGATCAGAAAGTCGCGAGACGGAAAAAGCCCCGCCGGATTGATCGGACGGGGCTTTTTCTTTGGCGCAGCGCGGGAGCCTAGCCGATATAGGCGCGCAGGACCGCCTCTGTCCCGTCCTGCCACAGCGCATTGAGATGCGCCGCAAAGGCGGTCGCGAAGGGCTCTGCCTCGCCAAGCGTTCCGTAATATTGTGTCTGGGCGAGCCAGCGT
This sequence comes from uncultured Roseivivax sp., assembly GCA_964612785.1. Taxonomy (GTDB): domain Bacteria; phylum Pseudomonadota; class Alphaproteobacteria; order Rhodobacterales; family Rhodobacteraceae; genus Roseivivax. The sequence goes on from CAZTEV010000215.1 coordinate 575, forward strand.
GCGGGGTCGTCCCGGGCGGCCAGCGCCGTGGCTTTCAGCGCATCCCAATCGGGATCGTTGGCTGCGATTTCGCTGCCATCGGCGCGGGTGCCTGCGCACATGCGCGCCCAAAGCGCCTCGACCAGCGCAAGCCCCGATACGGGCGCGCCTGCCGCCACTGCGTCGCGCACGGTGGGCAGCACGAAACCCGGATGGCGCGATCCGCCATCGAAGGCCACGCGGCGCACCGTGTCGCGGATCTCGGGGTTGGCGAAACGGGTGGAAATGAGGCCGATATAGGCCTCGGGCGTCATGCCGGGCACCGCGTGGACATGCGGCGCGACCTCTTCGGTCAGGACCTTTGCGAAGAAGGGCCCGATGAGCGGATGGGCCATGCAACCCGAAATCGTCTCGACGCCCAGGATCTCACCGGCATTGGACAGGACCTGGTGGCCCGCATTGAGAAGCCGCAGCTTCATCGACTCGTAGGTATGGACGTCGTCGGTCAGCGTTGCGCCGACCTCTTCCCAGGGCGGGCGGCCTGCGCAGAAGGCATCCTCGATCACCCATTGGCGGAAATTTTCGTGTGTGACGGGGGCGGCATCGTCGATGCCGAGCGACGCCGCGCGGGCGATCTCGTTCGGGCCGGTGGCGGGCACGATGCAATCGACCATGGAATTGGGGAAGGTGACATGCGCCGCGATCCAGTCGGCAAGCTCCGTATCGGAGGCGCGCGCCAGCGACAGGACCGTATCGCGGACGATGTCCCCGTTGCCTTGCAGGTTGTCACAGCTTTGCACGGTGAAGGGTCCGTGCCCGCCCGCGCGTCGCGCGGCCAAAGCCGCGACGATGGCGCCGAAGGCACTGCGCGGGCGCGCGGGATTTGCCGCGTCATGCGCCATGTCGGGATGATCCGCCGCGAAGCTGCCGTCGGAGGCATCCCGGTAATACCCCCCCTCGGTCACGGTCAGCGACACGATGCGGATGGCCGGGTCGGACATGGCCGCGATCAGGGGCGCGTTGTCCTCGGCGATGGGCAGGAAGTCGATCATGCTGCCCGTGACCTCGGCGCGAATGCCCTTGGGGTCCAGTTCGATCAGCGTCGTCAGGCAATCCTGCGCCAGAAGCTTGTCGCGCATCGCCGCATCGGGCGCGCGCACGCCCGCGCCCACGATCGCCCAGTCCTGCGCCAGCCCCGCCTGCATCAGCCGGTGCAGATACCAGGCCTGATGCGCACGGTGAAAATTGCCGAGCCCGATATGCACGATGCCCGGTCTGAGCTTCGTGCGGTCGTACTGCGGACCTTCGATACCTGCGGGCAGGGTCTTCAGGGTGTCGTTGCTCAGCCGCATGGCGCGCACCTCCGTTTTCAGCTCATCCACTGGCCGCCATCCACGTTATAGGTCTGGGAGACGATGTAATTGGCCTCGTCCGAGGCCAGGAACACGGCCATGCCGGTCAGATCCTGAGGCACCGCGAAGCGGCCAGCGGGCACGCCTGCCTCGACCTCGGCCTTCTTCTGCCCGGGCTGCTTGCCCTCGAGCTTGGCGAACATCGAATCCACATGGACCCAATGGTCGCCATCCACGACGCCGGGGGCGATGGCGTTCACGTTGATGCCGTGCTTGATCAGGTTCAGACCCGCCGATTGCGTCATCGAGATCACGGCGGCCTTGGTGGAGCAGTAGACCAGCACCAGCGGCTCGCCCCGCCGTCCGGCCTGGCTCGCCATGTTGATGATCTTGCCGCCGTGGCCCTGCGCGATCATCTGCCGCGCGGCGGCCTGCATGGTGAAGAGCGTGCCCGCGACATTCACCGCATAAAGCCGGTCATAGCTGTCGCGGGTGATGTCGACCGTCTCGGCGGCATCGAAGAGGGCCGCATTGTTGATCAGGATGTCGAGCTTGCCCGCCTGCGCCACGACCCCGGCAATCGCCGCGTCGATGCTGTCCTGCCGCGTCACGTCGAGGGGCAGGGCATAGGCGCCCGCGCCTATCTCGGCGGCGGCGTCCTGCGCGGCGTCCTCGTTGATATCCGCGATCGCCACGGTCGCGCCTTCGCGCACATAGGCGCGGGCGAACTCGCGGCCGATGCCGCGCGCGGCGCCCGTGATCAGCGCGGATTTTCCGTCGAGGCGCTTCATGCGATGCGCAGACCCTGCGCGTCGAAGCGGTGAATCTGGCCCTCTTCGGGCTCCAGATGGATCACGTCGCCATGGCGCAGCCCGACCTCGCCGCCCGCGCGGACGGTGACCGGCTCCTTGATGCCCTCCACATCCACATGGAAGAAAGTGTCGGAGCCCAGATGTTCGGACACGTTGATCTTGCCAGTGAAGGTGCCGCCGCTTTCGACGATGCGGAAATGCTCGGGCCGGATGCCGATATGGGTGGCGTCGTGCTTGTCCGCGGGCTCGCCGGGGATCAGGTTCATCTTGGGGCTGCCGATGAAGCCCGCGACGAAGAGGTTGCGCGGATTGCGATAGAGCTCCAGCGGAGTGCCCACCTGTTCGATATGACCGGCGCGCAGCACCACGATCTTGTCGGCCATGGTCATGGCCTCGACCTGGTCATGGGTGACGTAGATCATCGTGGTCTTCAGACGCTCGTGCAGCTCGGAAATCTCTAGCCGCATGCCCACGCGCAACGCCGCATCGAGGTTCGACAGCGGTTCGTCGAACAGAAACGCCGCCGGTTCCCGGACGATGGCGCGCCCGATGGCGACACGCTGACGCTGACCGCCCGAAAGCTGGCCCGGACGCCGATCGAGGTAATCGGTGAGGTTGAGCGCCTCCGCCGCCTTCTTGATCCGCGCCTCCTGCTCGTCCTGGCTGAGGCCCGCCATCTTCATCGGGAAGGCGATGTTCTTGCGCACCGACATATGCGGGTAAAGCGCGTAGGACTGGAACACCATCGCAAGGCTGCGCTTGGCGGGCGGCAGATCAGTGGCGGGGGTGCCGTCGATCTCGATCTCGCCGTCGCTCACGTCTTCCAGCCCCGCGATCAGGCGCAGAAGCGTGGACTTGCCGCAGCCCGAGGGGCCCACGAAGACGGTGAATTCGCCATCCTCGATGGTCAGGTCCAGAGGCGGGATCACTTCGACATCGCCGAAGCGCTTGACCACCTTGTTGAGTGTGATGCGTCCCATGTGTTTTTCCTCTTTGCGCGACCGCTTCGCTAC
>CAZTEV010000216.1:0-3669 GCA_964612785.1 uncultured Roseivivax sp.
GCCGGGGCCGATGTCGTGCTGGTCGACGACGTCCTCACCAGCGGCGCCACTTCGGACATGTGCGTATCCGCCCTCAAGCGCGCGGGCGCTGCGAGCGTTACGGTCTGCTGTTTCTCGAGAGTGCTCAGCGAAGGGAAGGGGGCGACCTCGTCATTCGTGGCCCCGAAAAGTGAAACGCCCGAGACCACGAAGGTCCCGGGCGCCACGTGACGAATGTTCACGGACCCCCCTAAGGTCAGGCGCAACCCCCCATTTGTGCGCCAGGTCCATCCCTCATCGTTTCCGAATGCGCCAGTTCCGCAAGGGAAGGCAGCTATCCGGCAGACCCCCTGAACCTGGCACTCTGTGGCACCGTCGCCCAGTTGGATGGCCCTTGCGAGCCACGACAGGGAACATTCCATCAATCCGCCGTTCATCAAACAGGCAATTGTGCTAGCTTCATTTTTTGACACGCAATTGTTGCGAGACTGCAACATTCACATCCAAGATGAGAAGGAAATCTATGGCGTCGGCCGATACAGAGCGTGAGCAGGGCACTCGCTTCCTGCCCAAATTCGACGAGAAGGGGCTGATGACCGCGGTGGTTACCAATCATGAGAGCGGCGAGGTTCTGATGGTCGCCTTCATGGACCGTGAGGCGCTCGACGCGACTCTCGAAACCGGGAAGGCGCATTTCCATTCGAGATCACGCGGGCGGTTGTGGATGAAGGGTGAAAGCTCGGGCAACGTGCTGCAGGTCGAGGACATCCTCGTCGACTGCGATCAGGATGCACTGGTGCTCAAGTGCAAGGCGGCGGGCCCGGCCTGCCATACGGGGGCGAGGAGTTGCTTCTACCGGCTTCTTTCCGACGGCTCTCTCGTGGGCGTAAAGCATTGACGTTTACGTAAGCGGATGGTAGGCCGGAACTATGTCGAGCGCACCTCAACAATCACCAAAAAGATCCATGAGGGGGAGTTCGGGTGCACTGCTCGAGCGCCCCGACAAGCTCGCCCGCGAGCAGTATTCGATCTCCGACCTGACGTCTGAATTCGGATGCACCGCCCGCGCCCTGCGCTTTTACGAAGACGAAGGCCTGATCGCGCCGACGCGCGTCGGGCTGACGCGCATCTATTCGAAGCGTGATCGCGCGCGGCTCGCCTGGATCATGCGCGCCAAGAATGTCGGCTTCTCGCTGACGGAAATCCGTGAGATGATCGATCTGTACGATCTCGATGACGGCCGCGTCGAACAACGCCGCGTGACCATCGAGAAGTGTCGTGCCCACGTTGCGAAGCTGAAGACCCAGCGTGACGACATCGACAGTTCGATCACCGAGTTGAGCGAATTTATCGAACATATCGAGTCGCTCGACCTGCCGAAATAAACTCGCCCCCATCCGTCCCCCCTACGGAATTACCAGCAAGGACACCCCCAATGCCCAGCTACACCGCCCCCACCCGTGATACTCGTTTCATCGTCAACGAGGTCCTCGATCTCGCCGGCTACGGCAACCTGCCCGGTTTCGAAATGGCCTCACCCGACGTTACCGATGCGGTGATCGACGAGGGTGGCAAGTTCTGTGCGGAGGTCCTCGCACCGCTCAACCGGGTTGGCGACGAGAAAGGCTGCGTCCGCCACGATGACGGGTCGGTGACCACGCCTCCCGGCTTCAAGGAAGCCTACCAACAGTTCGTCGAAGCGGGCTGGGGCACGATCGCCGCGCCCGAGGAATTCGGCGGGCAGGGCATGCCGCACGTCCTCGGCTTCGTGATGGAGGAATTCATTTCCTCGGCCAACCAGGCGTTCGGCATGTATCCGGGCCTCACCAACGGCGCCGTTTCCGCGCTGATCGCCAAGGGTTCGCAGGACCAGAAGGAGAAGTACCTTCCGAAGATGATCTCGGGCGAGTGGTCGGGAACCATGAACCTCACCGAACCGCAATGCGGCACCGACCTTGGCATGATCCGGACCAAGGCCGAACCGCAGGACGATGGTTCGTATTCCATCACTGGTACCAAGATCTTCATCTCGGCGGGCGAACACGACCTGACCGACAACATCGTCCACCTCGTCCTCGCCAAGACCCCGGGCGCGCCCGACAGCACCAAGGGTATCTCGCTCTTCGTCGTGCCCAAGTTCCTCGTGAACGATGACGGTTCGATCGGTGAGCGCAACGGCGTGGTTTGCGGATCGATCGAAGAGAAGATGGGCATCCATGGCAACTCGACCTGCCTGCTCAACTACGACGATGCCAAGGGCTGGCTCGTGGGCGAGGAAAACAAGGGCCTTGCCGCGATGTTCATCATGATGAACGCCGCACGGCTCGGCGTCGGCATCCAGGGCCTCAGCCAGGCCGAAGTCGCCTACCAGAATGCCGTGGCCTACGCGCTCGACCGTCGCCAGGGCCGCGCACTGACCGGTCCCGTCGATCCTGAGGCCCAGGCCGATCCGATCTTCGTCCACCCCGACGTTCGCCGCATGCTGATGGATGCCAAGGCTTTCACCGAAGGCATGCGCGCCTTCTGCCTGTGGGGCGCCTTGCAGGTCGACCTCACCCACAAGGCCCAGACCGAGGAGGAGCGTGAGAAGGCGGACATGCTGATCGGGCTCCTGACCCCGGTCATCAAGGGCTACGGAACCGACAAGGGTTACGAAGTCGCCACCAACATGCAGCAGGTCTTCGGTGGCCACGGCTACATCGAGGAATGGGGCATGAGCCAGTTCGTCCGCGACGCGCGCATCGCCCAGATCTACGAAGGCACCAACGGTGTCCAGGCGATGGACCTTTGCGGTCGAAAGCTCGCGCAGAAGGGTGGGGCGGCAATCCAGGCCTTCTTCGCCGAAGTGGGCGAGGACATCGCGGCGGCCAAGGAAGACGAACAGCTCGCTCCGCTCGCCGAGGCGCTCGAAAAGGCGCTTGGCCAGCAGCAGGCCGCGACCATGTGGTTCATGAACAATGCGATGCAGAACCCCAACCATCTCGGCGCGGGCGCGCATCACTACATGCACATCATGGGTATTGTGACGCTGGGATGGATGTGGCTGCGGATGGCCAAGGTCGCCGCGGCGAAACTGGCCGATGGTGGTGAGGACAAGGCCTTCTACGAAGGCAAGCTTGCCACCGCGCGCTACTACATGGATCGCTACCTGCCGGACGCTGGCGCGCTGCGGCGCAAGCTCGAGGCGGGTTCGGACAGCCTGATGGCCCTCGGCGAGGACGCTTTCGCCACTGCCGCCTGATCCCCAGGCGACTTGGTAAAATGAAAAGGCGGGGCGTCTCCTGGTGAGATGCCCCGCCTTCTTTCATGTCACGCTGGCGCGATCCTGTTACTCGGGAAGAAATTCCGGAACCGACAGATAGCGTTCGCCGGTATCGTAATTGAAGCCAAGGATGCGCGATCCGGCTTCGATCTCGGGCAGCTTCTGAGCGATCGCCGCCAGCGTTGCCCCGCTGGATATGCCAACCAGCATTCCTTCCTCGCGCGCAGCGCGACGCGCCATATCCTTCGCCTTTTCCGCGTCGACCTGGATCGCACCATCAATCGCATCGGTGTGGAGGTTGCCCGGGATGAAGCCGGCGCCGATCCCCTGGATGGGATGCGGGCCGGGCTGGCCGCCGCTGATCACCGGCGACAGCTCGGGCTCGACGCCATAGGCTTTCATGTTTGACCACTGTTTCTTCAGTTCCT
>CAZTEV010000217.1:0-3629 GCA_964612785.1 uncultured Roseivivax sp.
GCTATATGCTGTCACCGGATTGAGCGGGACAGGCGCCGCCCCGGCATCTAGCCGGCACGGCCCCTGCGAGAGGCTCTGCCTCTCGCGCTCTCCGGAGGGATTTCTGGTCCGGTCGTGACAGGGGCGTGGCGCTTATTGCGTCCAGGTGGGACGCGCGGGCGGGAACGGGGGTGGCGTTTCGCGGTTGTTCCCAGGCGGCTTTCGCGATTTCCTGCGGTCTGATCGAGGGAGACATTCATGGCAACGGCACTCATCACCCACGACGCGGCCCTGCGCCACGTCACGCCCGACGGGCATCCGGAACGCATCGCGCGGATCGAGCATCTGCTGCATGCGCTGGCGGGGTTCGATCTGGTGCGTGTGGCCGCGCAGATCGCCAGCGACGATGACATCGAGCGGTGCCATCCGGCGAGCTACATAGGCTCGCTCGAAGGGCACGCGCCCGCGCGCGGCTTTCATCAGGTCGACGGGGATACGTTCCTGTCGCCCGGGAGCCTCGAGGCGGCGCGGCGCGGCGTGGGCGGCGTGCTGGAGGCCGTGGACATGGTGGTGGGCGGCAAGGTCGGCAACGCCTTCGTGGCCATGCGTCCGCCCGGCCATCACGCGGAGCGGCAAAAGGCCATGGGCTTCTGTTTCTTCGGCAATGCCGCGATCGGGGCGAAATACGCGCTCGATCATCTGGGGCTCGCGCGCGTGGCGGTGGTGGATTTCGACGTGCATCACGGCAACGGCACGCAGGATCTGTTGTGGCATGAAGAGCGCGCGCTGTTCGTCTCTTCGCATCAATCGCCGCTCTGGCCCGGCAGCGGGGAGCCGCATGAGACGGGCGCGCATGACAACGTGCTGAACGTGCCGTTGCCGCCGGGATCGGACGGGGCGCGGATGCGGGCCGTCTACGAGGATCGCGTCTTCCCGCGCCTCAGGGCCTTCGCGCCGGAGCTGATCATCCTGTCGGCGGGGTTCGACGCGCATCGCGCGGACCCCTTGGCCAACCTCAACTGGGAGAACGAGGATTTCGCCTGGGTGACCGCAGAGCTGTGCACCATCGCGGCGGACGTCTGTGGCGGGCGCGTGGTCTCGACACTGGAGGGCGGCTATGATCTTCAGGCGCTGAGCGAGGCAGGCGCCGCGCATGTGACCGCATTGATGGAGGCAGGCCGATGAGCGAGAACGACACCCCCGTCGAGGAGATGAGCTTCGAGGAGGCCATGCGGGCGCTCGAACAGGTGGTGGGACAGCTGGAACGCGGCGACGTGCCGCTCGAGCAGTCGATCAGCCTTTACGAGCGGGGCGCGCAGCTGAAGAAGCGCTGCGAGCAGAAGCTCAAGGAGGCCGAGGAGAAGGTCGCGGCGATCACGCTTGATGCCGACGGCCAGCCTGCCGGTCTGAAGCCCGTCGATCCGCAGTAGATCCGGATGTTCGCGGCGGGCTTGAGCGCGGCGCAGGACCGCATCGAGGCGGGCTTCGACGCCTGGTATGCGGACGCGCCGCGGCTGCCGGTCTCCGAGGCCATGCGCTATGCGCTGCGCGGCGGCAAGCGGCTGCGCGGCTATCTGGTGATGGAAAGCGCGCGGCTGCACGGGGTCGAAGACGCGCTGAACGCGGCGCTCGCCATCGAAGCCGTGCATGCCTACAGCCTCGTGCATGACGACCTGCCCTGCATGGATGACGATGATCTGCGCCGCGGGCAGCCGACCGTGCATCGCGCATGGGATGAAGGCACGGCTGTGCTGGTGGGCGATGCCTTGCAGACGTTGGGCTTCGAAATGTGTCTGGCCCCGGCCTGCCACCCGGATCCGGGCGTGCGGGCGGATCTGGCGCTGCGCCTCGCGCAGGCCGCGGGCGTGCAGGGCATGGTGCGGGGGCAGGCGCTCGATATCGCGGCGGAGGCGGCGGAGGAGCCTCTGAGCCTTGCGGAGATCACCGATCTGCAGGCGGGCAAGACCGGCGCGCTGATCGTCTGGCCTGCGGAGGCGGGCGCGCGGATGGGCGGGGCGGACCCGGCGCCGATGCGGGCCTATGCGATGGCGCTGGGGCTCGCCTTTCAGATCGCGGACGATATTCTGGATGTCGAGGGCGACGCCGCTGCGATGGGCAAGGCCGCGGGCAAGGATGCCGCACGGGGCAAGGCCACCTTCGTTTCGCATCTGGGTGTGGACGGCGCGAAGGCGCGCGCGGCGGAGCTGGTGGACAGCGCCTGTGACGCCCTATCTGTCTATGGCGCGGAGGCGGGCGGCTTGATTGAAGCCGCGCGCTTCGTTATCGCCCGCGAGACCTGAGACAGCGCCGCACCCGCACGGGGACGGCGCCAAGGAGAGCCTGAACCGATGTCCGACCGCCCGCATACCCCGCTTCTCGACCGGGTGCAGACGCCCGCCGACCTGAAGGTCTTTTCGGATCGCGAGCTGCGCCAGGTGGCCGACGAGCTGCGGGCCGAGACGATCTCGGCGGTGTCGGAGACGGGCGGGCATCTGGGCGCGGGGCTGGGCGTGATCGAACTGACCGTCGCCCTGCATGCGATCTGGGACGCGCCGCGCGACAAGATCATCTGGGATGTGAGCCATCAGAGCTATCCCCACAAGATCCTGACCGGGCGCCGCGCGCGGATCCGCACGATCCGTCAGAAGGACGGCTTGTCCGGATTCACCAAGCGTTCGGAAAGCCCCTATGATCCGTTCGGGGCGGCGCATAGCTCGACCTCGATCTCGGCGGCCCTGGGCTTTGCCGCCGCGCGCGATCTGGGCGGCGCGTCCGAGACCGGCCATGGCGACGCCATCGCGGTGATCGGCGACGGGGCGATGTCGGCGGGCATGGCCTATGAGGCGATGAACCATGCGGGCCATCTGGGCAAGCGGCTGATCGTGATCCTCAACGACAACGAGATGTCGATCGCGCCGCCGGTGGGGGCGATGTCGTCCTACCTGTCGCAGCTTTATGCGGAGGCTCCGTTCCAGTCGCTGAAGGATGTGGCCCGCGGCGCCGTGTCCTTCCTGCCGGAGCCCTTCCGCGAAGGCGCCAAGCGCGCCAAGGACATGATCAAGGGCATGGCGGTGGGCGGCACGCTGTTCGAGGCCTTGGGTTTTTCCTATCTCGGGCCGATCGACGGGCATGACATGGAAAGCCTGCTGCCGGTCCTGCGCACCGTGAAGGAACGCGCTCACGGGCCGATCCTCATTCATGTCATCACCAAGAAGGGCAAGGGCTACGCGCCCGCCGAAGGGCGGCCCGACCGCGGCCATGCGACCGCGAAATTCGACGTGATCTCTGGCGAGCAGAAGAAGGCACCGTCGAACGCGCCGTCCTATACCAAGGTGTTCGGAGAAACGCTGGTGCAGCTGGCCTCGGAGGACAGCCGCATCTGCGCTGTGACGGCGGCGATGCCGGACGGCACGGGGCTGAACCTGATGGCCGAGCGGTACCCGTCGCGCACCTTCGATGTGGGTATCGCCGAGCAGCATGGCGTGACCTTCGCGGCGGGGCTTGCGGCGGGCGGCATGCGGCCCTTTGCGGCGATCTATTCGACCTTCCTGCAACGCGGCTACGATCAGGTGGTGCATGACGTGGCGATCCAGCGTCTGCCGGTGCGCTTCGCCATCGACCGGGCGGGGCTCGTGGGTGCGGACGGGGCG
>CAZTEV010000218.1:0-3629 GCA_964612785.1 uncultured Roseivivax sp.
GGACCAAGATCACCAAGCTGGTGCTGCCCTCGGCGCTGCCGCTGATCTTCACCGGTCTGCGCCTGTCGCTCGGGGTTGGTTGGATGGTGCTGATCGCGGCGGAAATGCTCGCGCAGAACCCGGGCTTGGGCAAATTCGTCTGGGACGAATTCCAGAACGGCTCCTCGGAAAGCCTCGCGCGGATCATGGTGGCCGTGTTCACCATCGGCATCATCGGCTTCATCCTCGACCGGCTGATGTTCGCGATCCAGTCGATGTTCACCTTCTCGAACAACCGGTGATCCTCATGAGCATCCTCGAATTCAAATCCGTCTCGAAAAGCTTTGGCGAAGGCACCGCGCGCAGCGATGTGCTCAACGGCATCGACCTGAGCGTGAAAGAGGGCGAGTTCCTCGTGCTCTTGGGCTTCTCCGGCACCGGCAAGACCACCTTGATCAACCTGATGGCGGGGCTTGAGATGCCCTCCAAGGGCGAGGTGCTGTTCAAGGGCGCGCCGGTCACCGGCCCGGGTCCCGAGCGCGGCGTGATCTTCCAGAACTACTCGCTGATGCCGTGGCTGACGGTGGATCAGAACGTGGCCCTTGCGGTCGAGACGATCTTCCCCGGCCTGTCGAAGAAAGAGCGTCAGGCGAAGGTCGATCACTACGTGAAGATGGTGGGTCTCAGCCACGCCGCGAGCCGCCGCCCGGCGGAGCTGTCGGGGGGCATGCGTCAGCGGGTCAACGTGGCCCGCGCGCTGGCGATGAACCCCGAGGTGTTGCTGCTCGACGAGCCGCTCTCGGCCCTCGATGCGCTGACGCGAGGCAACCTCGCCGACGAGATCGAGCATATCTGGGAGCAGGACAAGAAGACCTGCGTGCTGATCACCAATGACGTGGACGAGGCGATCGTTCTGGCCGACCGGATCATCGCGCTGAACCCCGATGGCAGCTTGGGCGAAGAGTTCAAGGTCACCATCCCGCGTCCGCGCGACCGCGCTGCGATGAACCACGACGAGGGGTTCAAGCGCCTGCGCGCCGCCGTCACGAACTACCTGATGGATGTCGGCATGCAGGCCAAGGCCGAGGGCACGCGGATGCTGCCCGAAGTCACGCCGCTGCACGCGCTGCCCAAGGCGGTGTCCGAGGCTGCCCGTTCGGCGCTAGAAGGGAAGTATCTGGAGTATTCGCAGCTTCACAAGATCTACCCGACCCCGAAAGGGCCGCTCACCGTCGTCGAGGATTTCAACCTCACCCTGAAGAAGGGCGAATTCGTCTCGCTGATCGGCCATTCGGGCTGCGGGAAATCGACCGTGCTGACGATGACCGCGGGGCTCAACGATGTGTCGAAAGGCGGCATCAAGCTCGACGGTTTCGAGGTGAAGGGCGCCGATCCCGAGCGCGCCGTGGTCTTCCAGGCGCCTTCGCTGTTCCCGTGGCTCTCGGCGCGCGAGAACGTGGCCGTGGGCGTGGACAAGGTCTATCCCAAGGCTTCCCGCGCCGAACGTCAGGACGTGATCGACTATTACCTCGAGCGTGTGGGTCTGGGCGATGCGATGGACAAGCCCGCCTCGGACATGTCGAACGGCATGCGCCAGCGCGTGGGTATCGCGCGCGCCTTCGCGCTTTCGCCGAAACTCCTGCTGCTCGACGAGCCCTTCGGGATGCTCGACAGCCTCACCCGCTGGGAGCTGCAGGAAGTGCTGATGGAGGTCTGGTCGCGCACCAAGGTCACCGCCGTTTGCGTCACCCATGACGTGGACGAGGCGATCCTGCTGGCCGACCGCGTGGTGATGATGACCAACGGTCCGCGCGCCACGATCGGCAAGGTGATGGAAGTCGACCTGCCGCGTCCGCGCACCCGCAAGGCGCTGCTCGAACACCCCGATTATTACCTCTACCGCGAGCAGGTTCTGAACTTCCTCGAAGAATATGAACAGGGCCACACGCCCAAGAAATCGGAGGCCGCGTGATGGACGCTGCAACTGCAACCGCAACCCCCGCACGCGCCTTTATCGGCGTCAGCGAAGTCTGGGTGCCCGAGGGCGACCGTCTGGTCCATGCCGCGGGCGATTACGGCGCGCTCACGGCCTTTGAGGCGGCCTCGGTCCGCACCAGTTTCGGCAAGGGCGAGGGCCTGCCGGGCAAGGCTTGGTCCGAAGGGCGCCCGGTAGTCCTGAAGGGCTTCGATGGCTCCTATTTCCAACGCATCGAGGCCGCGAAAGAGGCGGGGCTGACCTCGGCCGTGGCGCTGCCGGTTTTCGATGGCGACACGCTCAAGGCCGTTCTGGTCGTGCTGTGCGGCGATGACGAGACGACCACCGGCGCGATCGAGGTCTGGGCCGAGCGCGACGGCCTCCTGATGCTCGACGACGGCTATTACGGCGCGGCCAAACATTTCGAATGGGTCTCGAAGCACACGCATTTCCCGAAAGGGCAGGGCCTGCCGGGCGGTGTCTGGGCCGCGCAGACCCCGATGCTGATGCGCGATCTGGGGTCGGGCTATCGCTTCATCCGCTCGGAAAGCGCGGGCGCTGCCGGGCTGACCACGGGCCTCGGCCTGCCGATCCCGGTGCCGGGCGATCAGAGCTATGTGGCGACGCTGCTCTCGGCCCGCGGTACGCCCATCGCACGGCGCTTCGAGATCTGGGACGCGCGCGAGGCCCGTGTGGGCCGCGACGGCGGCGCGGTGCTGGTGGATGGTCTGTGCGAGCGCGAAGGCGCGCTCTGGAACGAGGACAACCCCAAGCGCGCGCAGGACTGGCAGGGCCCGATCGGCAAGGTGCTGGGCACCGGCCTGCCGCTGGTGATCGGCGGGGCGCAGATCGCGGCCGGCTACAGCTCGATGGTCGCGCTGCCGATCCATCGCGATGGCGAGATCGCGCATATCGTCGCCTGGTATCTTTGAGGAGTGACCAAGATGCAGAAACTGGTCGTTATCGGTGCTGGCATGGCCTCTGGGCGGATGCTCGAGCATCTGTTCGAAGCCGCGCCCGGCGCATGGGATGTCACGCTCTTCAACGCGGAGCCGCGGGGCAACTACAACCGCATCATGCTCAGCCCGGTGCTTTCGGGCGAGAAGAGCTATGCGGAAATCGTCACCCATGACGAGGCTTGGTATGACACCCATGGCGTGACCTGCCGCTTCGGCGAGAAGGTCGTGGGGATCGACCGCGACCGCAAGGTCGTCATCGGCGAGCAGGGTGAGGTCGCTTACGACAAGCTGGTCATCGCCACCGGCTCGAACCCGTTTATCATCCCGCTGCCGGGCCATGGTCTGGACGGCGTGATCGCCTATCGTGATCTCGACGACACCAACCGGATGATCGAGGCGGCGCGCCCCGGCGCGCGCGCCGTGGTGATCGGCGGCGGTCTGCTGGGGCTCGAGGCCGCGGCGGGTCTGCGTCTGCGCGGCATGGACGTGACCGTGGTCCATATCATGGGGCACCTGATGGAGCGCCAGCTCGACGAGGCGGCGGGTTACCTCCTGCGCCGTGCGCTGACCGATCGCGGGATCGAAGTCTGCTGCTCGGCGAATTCCAAGGAGATTTTGGGTGAAGATGGCAAGCTGCGGGCGCTGAAGCTGGATGACGGCACCGAGCTGCCCTGCGACCTGCTGGTCATGGCCGTGGGCATCCGTCCCTCGGTCGC
>CAZTEV010000219.1:0-3599 GCA_964612785.1 uncultured Roseivivax sp.
TCGACAGCTCGCGCAAGGCCGCTCGTTTCGTGCGCTTCTGCGACGCTTTCGAAATCCCGATCCTGACCTTCGTGGACGTGCCGGGCTTCCTGCCGGGCACCGGGCAAGAGCTGGGCGGCGTGATCAAGCACGGCGCGAAGCTGCTCTTCGCCTATGGCGAGGCCACAGTGCCGAAGGTCACGGTTATCACCCGCAAGGCCTATGGCGGGGCCTATGACGTGATGGCGTCGAAGCATCTGCGCGGCGATTTCAACTATGCCTGGCCCACCGCCGAGATCGCGGTGATGGGCGCGAAGGGGGCGACCGAGATCATCCACCGCGCCGATCTGGGCGATGCGGAAAAGATCGCGGCGCATACCGCGAATTATGAGGATCGCTTCGCCAATCCCTTCGTGGCGGCCGAACGCGGTTTCATCGACGAGGTGATCCAGCCGCATTCGACACGGCGCCGGGTCAGCCGGGCCTTTGCGGCGCTCAGGGGCAAGAAGCTGCAAAACCCCTGGAAGAAGCACGACAACATCCCGCTCTGAGGCGATTCGTCGCCCGGGGCGCGCCCACGCGCGGTTTATTGCCGTTCTTCAACGCTTTGGAGGTCAGAATGCTAATTCTTAGTGCCAAATGCCTCAAAAACGGGCTTGATGTGCGGCAAGCCTTTGGTCAGTGTCTTCGCAACCGCCAAGGGCAAGCGGGCGCGCCGGATCACGCGCATCTTGTCCCAGGCGCACGGAACGCGGGTTCGTCCCGCCATTCGGCAGCCCCGACGGGAGGAGCCCGGAAACGGGGTCGGGGCTGCCACCTTCCCACCCATCGTGACACTCGGACGGTTCTGGGCGCGCTGGCCCTGCTTGTGGCTGCCGCATCGCCCGCCGCGGCGCTGGAAGATCCGATCGCGCTGCCTTCGGGTCTTGTGGCTGAATTTCAGGAATTGCGGATCGAGGCCCGGGACGGGCAGGGCGCGCTCGCCCGGTTCCGCTTCGTCGCGGAGGATCTGGAACAGACCGCGCCCGATCTGGAGGTGCTGACCGCGGATATGAGCTTTCTCTGCGATGAGGTGGCCTTGCCCGCGATCCCGGTCGAATATCCCGATCCGGGTCAGATCGTGATCTCCATCGGCGCGGCCGCGACCGAGTTCGGCACCGCGCGCCCGGATATCCTGCAGGTCTTCGAGGCATACCGGATCGAGGATGATCGCTGCATCTGGGAGGCCTTCTGATGGCCCTACAAGATCTTGTTTTTTCTCACGCTCTCGCGCCGTCCTTTGCGGCTTTCGCACCACAAACGGCAAGGCTTCGCCGAGTGGCGTGTATTCGCGCGGACAATTCGGCTATGCTCGCCCGCGGTTGCCTCCAAGTAACCGAGACCAAACCCAAACACGGGACGATGGCTGAGGCAGCATTTCGCCCGTATCACGGAAACAGGAGACAGAAATGTCCAAGAGCATCAAGCTTCTCGCTCTCTTCGGCTTCGTCACCACGCTGGCCGCATGCGGTCAGCAGGCGACCGAAGAAGAGTTCATCATCGTCGAGCCCGAGCCGATCTCGACCGAGCCGGTCTACACCGGCAAGTACAAGTAAGTACGCACGGGAACGGGCTTTCGGGCCCGTTCCCACCCTGACCGCGCGCCGCTTTTCGGCTGCCTTCAAGGAGGCGGGCCGATGATCAAGCACCGCGGCTTCCCCGGGCGTCTGCCCGGCACCGATTTCCAGTTCACTCTGCGCCGCGGCAATCCCAAGGGCGCCACGCCGATCATCCGGCGCGAGCGGTATGCTGATCGGCGCCCGCCCGACCGGCGCGCGGATCTGTGGTTCATGGCGGCGCTCTGGGATCATTTCGGCACCGAGCCCTTCGAGCGCGGCAACCTCGATGCAGGCCGTCTGTCCTGGCTCTTCGAGCGCGAAGTGCTGCCCTATGACGACCCGTTCGACCCCACCGATTACGAGGCGCGGCTGATCATCGACGAACGCGCCGCCCGCGCGGCCTTCCCCGAGGCCATCGACGGAGATCTGTGGGCATGAACCTGCCGATCCAAATACACTTTTGGCGGGAAAAGGCCGATTGCGCGCGGCCTGAAGCTTCGGGCTTTTCAGGCTGCGGGTCGCGTGTCAGCGTCGGGATGTCCCCTAAGGGGTCGCACCCGGTGAGGCGCGATTGCGTGCCTTCATATCACCGTTACCCTTCCCCTGCCGGGCGGTTCAGTCCATCCCCGAACTGGCCGCCCGGATTTTTCCCCGCAGCCCCGCAAATTCCGGTGCGCCTTGGGCTGGAAACCGCTTATTCGCGCAACATCCGCGTTTTTCGGTGGAACTCCGCCGAGCGCCCGAGTGTTAATGCTTCGTATAGAAAAAATCTGTCTCAGAGGGAGCATATCCAATGCGCAATCTTGCAAAAATCTCTGCCGTTCTTGCCCTTACCGGCCTTGCCGCTTGTGGCGACACGCTGGGCGAACAGGCCCTCATCGGCGGCGCCGTGGGCGCGGGCACCGCAGCTGCGGTCGATGGCGATGTCACGACCGGCGCCGTGGTCGGCGCGGCGGGCAACGTCGCCTATTGCCGGACCTATCCGGAACGCTGCTGATCTGACATCCCGGAAGGCCGCGCGTCTTCCGGTACCGACAGTTTTCAAGGCCACTCGGGCATCCCGCCCGGGTGGTCTTTTTCGTGGGACAATACGGGGCGCGGTCGCGGCCCGCCGGGACAGCTGAAAGGGACAGCCATGTTCAAGAAGATCCTGATCGCCAATCGCGGCGAAATCGCCTGCCGGGTCATCAAGACCGCGCGCGCCATGGGCATCCAGACGGTCGCCGTCTATTCCGATGCGGACAAGAACGCTCTGCACGTCGAGATGGCGGATGAGGCGGTTCATATCGGCCCGCCACCCGCCAACCAATCCTACATCGTGATCGACAAGATCATGGACGCCATCCGCCAGACCGGCGCCGAGGCGGTGCATCCGGGCTACGGCTTCCTGTCCGAGAACCCCAAATTCGCCGAGGCGCTGGAGGCCGAAGGCGTCGCGTTCATCGGCCCGCCCAAAAAGGCCATCGAGGCCATGGGCGACAAGATCACCTCGAAGAAGATCGCGCAGGAGGCGGGGGTGAACACCGTCCCCGGCTACATGGGCCTGATCGAGGATGCCGAGGAGGCGGTGAAGATCTCGAACGACATCGGCTACCCGGTGATGATCAAGGCCTCGGCGGGCGGTGGCGGCAAGGGCATGCGGATCGCCTGGAACGACGAGGAGGCGCGCGAGGGCTTCCAGTCGTCCAAGAACGAGGCCGCGAACAGCTTCGGTGACGACCGCATCTTCATCGAGAAATTCGTCACCCAGCCGCGCCATATCGAGATCCAGGTGCTGGCGGATGCGCATGGCAATTGTCTCTACCTGAACGAGCGCGAATGCTCGATCCAGCGGCGCAACCAGAAGGTCGTCGAAGAGGCCCCGTCGCCCTTCCTCGACGAGGCGACGCGCAAGGCCATGGGCGAGCAATCCTGCGCGCTCGCGCAGGCGGTGGGCTATACCTCTGCGGGCACGGTCGAATTCATCGTCGACGGCGACAAGAACTTCTACTTCCTCGAGATGAACACCCGCCTGCAGGTGGA
>CAZTEV010000220.1:0-3471 GCA_964612785.1 uncultured Roseivivax sp.
GATGCCGACGGCCATGTCCATGACATTGCCCTTGGCGATGAAATCCTTGAATTCGTTAATCATGTCCCAGTTCCCAGTAACCGGCCCCCTTCTGCGGAGGCCCGGCATGGGCGTTAGCGCCAAGACAGCGCTCTGGCGAGCATATTTTTCGCGCAGCAAGCTGCGACGTGGCGTTTTTTTGCAGCCTCCCGCGGCATCCCTCGGGACGACAGGCCCCGGACCTGATCCGGGGCCTCGGGCCAGGGCCGCGCGGCGGGGCCTCAGCCCGGAAGCTTGTCGGTCAGAACGTAGCGCAGGATCTGCACCACCTGCTCGGGCGTGCGGGCGACCGCATCCGCCGCCGCGTTCACCTCTTTCAGGGCGTGGTCGTGCTCTTCGGGCTGCAGGATGATCATGGACTTGCCCAGCGCCGCCGCCTGGCCCGCATCGAAGGCCGCGTTCCACTGCTTGTACTTGTCGCCGAAGCGGACCACGACGACATCGGCGTCGTGCAGATCCTTGCGGGTGCGGATGCCGTTGACCAGCGCACCTTTGCGGTCATGCCAGAATTTCTGATCCTCCGCGCCCAGGATCTCGACCCCGCAATCGTCCGAGGCGGCGTGATCGGTCACGGGTCCGGAAAAGGTGATGTCGAGCCCCTGCGCCCCGTCGATGATCTGATCGCGCCAATCGGTGTGGATCTCGCCTGCCAGATATACGTTCAGTCCCATTGTCTCGCTCCCGTTCAGTTTCGGCAAATGGCAAACGGGCGCCGCAGCGCCCGCTTTGGTGTCAACCTAGTCGGCGCGGCCCGCGCGCCAAGTCTCAGCCCCGAAGCGTGCCGCCCGTGGCCTTCTGGACCTTCTCGACGATCTTCGCGGCGACCGCCTCGATATCCTTTTCCTTCAGCGTCTTCTCGACCGGCTGCATGCGCACGGTGATGGCGAGGCTCTTCTTGCCCTCGCCCAGGCTGCCGCCGATGAATTCGTCGAAGACGCGCACCTCTTCGATCAGGGCCTTGTCGGCCCCTGCCGCGGCATTCACCAGATCGAGTGCCTGCACTTCGGCATCGACGACGAAGGCGAAGTCCCGTTCGACCGGCTGCAGGTCGTTCAGGTGCAGCGCAGGCCGGGTCGTGGTGCGCGATTTCGGCATCGGGATCTCTGCGGGCCAGATCGTGAAGGCCACCGCCGGGCCCTTCACGTCGAGCGCGCGCAGCACCTTGGGATGCACCTCGCCAAAGACGCCCAGCACCTTCTTCGGACCAAGGCAGAGCATGCCGTGACGCCCCGGATGCCACCACTCGGAGGCGCCGCGCAGGATCTGCATCTTCGCAGGCGCGTTCATCGCCGCGAGGCAGGCCTCCGCATCGGCCTTCGCGTCATAGACATCGACCGCGCGCGCGGCGCCATGCACGTCCTTGGGGCCGGTCCGACCGACCAGAAGTCCCGCCAGCATCAGCGCCTGTTCGCCGGGCTCGCCGCCCGCGAAGACATGGCCCATCTCGAAAAGCGCAAGGTCCGAATGTCCGCGCGCCTGATTGCGCGCCGCGGCCTGAAGGAGGCCAGGCAAAAGCGAGGGGCGCATGTGGCTCATCTCCGACGAGATCGGATTGGCCAGCATTGTCGCATCGTCGCCACCGCCGAAAAGCGTCGCCGCTTCCTTGTCGATGAAGCTGTAGGTCACGCATTCGTTGTAGCCCAGCGCCGCCGCCGTGCGCCGTCCGGCGCGTTCGCGGATCTGCGCGGGCGACAGGATCGGCTGCGGCACGCCCGGATCGGTGCGCAGGAGCGGTTTGCCCTCGAGCTTCGTAAGCGAGGCCACGCGCGCGACCTCTTCGACAAGATCCGCCTCGCCCTGCACGTCGGGCCGCCAGGACGGCACATGCGCCATGTCGCCTTCCATCGTGAAACCAAGCGCCGTCAGCGTCGCGCGCTGCGTATCGGCCGCGATCTCCATGCCCACAAGGCTGACCACGCGGTCGGTATCGAGCCGGTAGGCGCGCGCATGATCCGGCACCGCACCCGCGACCACGACCTCGGAGGCCTCGCCGCCCGCATGATCGAGGATCATCCGCGTCGCATGCTCGATACCCTCGGGCGTCCAGTCCGGGTCGATGCCCCGCTCGAAGCGGTACCGCGCATCGGAATTGATCTTCAGCGCGCGGCCCGTATAGGCGGTGCGGACCGGATCGAAGAACGCGGCTTCGAGGAAGACGTTCACCGTCTCCTCGGTCACGCCCGAATGCTCGCCGCCCATGATGCCGCCCAGGCTTTCGACGCCATTATCGTCGGAAATGACGGTCATGCCGGGATCGAGCCTGTAGGTCTTCTCATCAAGCGCGAGCAGCTCTTCGCCGCCTGCGCTCAGATGCACACGCAGATCGCCCGCGACCTTGTCGGCGTCGAAGACGTGCAGCGGGCGGTTGCGATCGAAGGTGAAGAAGTTGGTGATATCGACCAGAAACGAGATGGGGCGCAGGCCGATGGCCTTCAGCTGCGCCTGCAGCCAGTCGGGGCTGGGCCCGTTCTTCACGCCCCGGATCACGCGGCCATAGAAGACCGGGCAGGCCTCGCGCGCATCCTCGTCGATGGTGACGTTGATCGGGCACGGGAAGGCACCGGGCACCGGATCGGTGTCCCGCGCAATCATCGTGCCGAGACCGCGCGCCGCCAGATCCCGCGCGATGCCACGCACGCCCAGCGCATCGGGGCGATTGGGCGTGATAGCGATCTCGATCACCGGATCGACCTTGGCAGGATCGTTCTCGGCCAGCCAGTCGGCGAAGCTCTGGCCGACCTCGCCCGAGGGCAACTCGATGATGCCGGAATGCTCGTCCGACAGCTCCATCTCGCGCTCGGAGGCCATCATGCCGTGGCTTTCGATCCCGCGGATCTTGCCCACCTGGATGGTGGTGTCGATGCCGGGCACGTAGGTGCCGGGCTTGGCCACGACGACGGTGATGCCCTCGCGGGCATTGGGCGCGCCGCAGATGATCTGCTTTTCGCCCTCATCGGTCTCGACCCGGCAGACCTTGAGCTTGTCCGCATCGGGATGCTTTTCGGCGGCGATCACGCGGCCGATGGTGAAATCGCGCAAGCGTTCGGCGGGGTTCTCCACGCCTTCGACCTCGAGGCCGAGATCGGTCAGCGCCTCGGCGATCTCATCGACGGATGCGGTGGTGTCGAGATGGCTTTTCAGCCAGGACAGGGTGAATTTCATCGCGCGCAGCCCTTGTTTGCTGTGTTGCGCTGCCTGTTACCGGATCGCGGCACGGGGGGAAAGGGGCGCACGCGCTCAGTCCTGCGCCTGCGCGAGTTCAGCGGTTTTTCCCGCCCGCAACAGGTGGATTTCCCGGATCAGTCGCAGCGTCGGCTTCACCGCGAAGAAGACCGACCCCCAGACGAAGCACCAGATCGCCTGGGTCTCGTAGTCGGCCCAGAAGAACAGGATGGAGCCCACGAGAAAGAGCATCGCGGCGGCGAAATCGAC
>CAZTEV010000221.1:0-3446 GCA_964612785.1 uncultured Roseivivax sp.
CGAACTTCGGCCGCAAGTCGCTGAACGAGATCAAGGAAGTGCTCTCGGGCATGGGTCTGCACCTCGGCATGGATGTCGAGGACTGGCCGCCGGAGAACATCGAGGATCTGTCCAAGAAGATGGAAGATCAGTTCTGAGGTGAGGTGATTTTCACCCACCCTGCGTGAGGTCGGGGAGAGCCCAACCGAACGAAGAATTTGCCCGGGCGGCCCACCCGGCCGGGCAAAACAGAAGGGCAAAAGCCCCAAGGTGAGGACCTGACACGCATCGGGTCCCGGACAAAGCAAAACCGCCCGTAGAGGGCAAAAGGAGAAAGACCATGCGTCACGCAAAAGGCTACCGCCGCCTGAACCGCACCCATGAGCACCGCAAGGCGCTCTTTGCGAACATGGCCGGCTCGCTCATCGAACATGAGCAGATCAAGACCACCCTGCCCAAGGCCAAGGAACTGCGCCCGGTGATCGAGAAGCTGATCACGCTCGGCAAGCGCGGCGATCTGCACGCCCGCCGTCAGGCCGCAGCGCAGCTCAAGCAGGACATGCACGTCGCCAAGCTGTTCGAGGTGCTGGGCCCCCGCTACGCCGAGCGTCAGGGCGGCTATGTCCGCATCCTGAAGGCCGGTTTCCGCTATGGCGACATGGCACCGATGGCGATCATCGAATTCGTGGACCGCGATCCCGAGGCGAAAGGCGCCGCCGACAAGGCCCGCCTCGCCGAGGAAGAGATGGCGGCAGACGCGGAATAAGGTATTCCTGAATCCGCTGCAGGACGAACCCCGCCGGAGTCTCTCCGGCGGGGTTTTTTCGTGTCCGGGCACCGGGTGTCCCGGCAAGTGGCGCGGGCCCCTTCGGTCAGATGTCGTCCGGGTTGTATCCGAGATCCGCAAAGTCCTGCGCGTAGAGGTTGCGGATGATCTCGCGCGACCGGTCTGTCAGCAGGCTCTTCTTTTTCGCGCTCAAGGTGATTTTGCCCGCCTGCTTCTGTTCGAGGCTGTGTGGCTTGCTGAGGCTCTGGGCGAGCGCCGGATCCTGCCCGATCTGCCGAAGAAACCGCGTCATGTCGGGCACGATGGTCTCCAGCTTGGCGACGCAGGAATACTCGTCGATGCCCTGGAACAAGAGCCGGGTCTGCGGGTAGAAATGCCGGTCCCTCAGAAACCGTGTCTCCGAGAGGCGGCCGAGAAACGTCTCGAGCCCTTCGGGCGAGGCACTGCCGAAGCCCTGAACGGCGCTGTAGCGCGGATTGCTGCCCGACGCGATCTTGTCGAGATAGCCCGAGATCGCGCGCGTATAGGGGTTCCGCACGACGACAATCGTGTGGAAGCGGCCCAGCGCCAGGGTTTGTGCCAGGGTCAGTTCGGTCAGCCGGTGCTCGCGCTTGAGGTCGTGGACGCTCTGCCCGGCGCTGCCTTCCAGATCGCTCAGGAAGGCCACGACCGAGGTGTTTCCGGATTTCTTGACCCGGTTGAATATGACGCCGAGGCGCGGGAAGACCGCGACATTGTCCTTGTGCAGGAGGTTCGCCGCGACAAGCTGCCGGTCCCGGAGCGCGTAGCGTGTGCAGCGGCCCTTCAGGGACGCGCCGAGCCGTGCCGCGAAGCTCTCGGTGGGGCGGGATGTCTGTGCGTCCATCGCGGTGGGTATCCTTGTGTCATCGTGCCCGCGGCATCGTCCGGCCTGCGGCGCGTCACGGCCGTCGGCCGAGCCTCAGGAGGCCCTGGGCCTGCATCGTCCAGTAGCGGCGCAGCGCGGTCTTGCGGAGCTCGGCAAGGCGCGCCTCGTCGATCTGCAGGTAGTCCAAGATATCGGTGAAATCGCGGGCGGGCGGCGCGGCATTCGCGTCGAGGCGGCTGTAGTCGAGGCCCTCGAAAGTCAGTCCGAAAGTCTCGGACAGCCATTTCAGGTCGATGGCCGAGGCGTCGATATAATCGGCGATGTCCTTCCGCAAGACCGGCGAGCGATGCCCCGGCACGCGCTTGTCGGCGCGGCGCAGCGCCTCGCGAAAGACCTTCTTGCGGTTGGTCAGCAGTCCGTCCTTGTCGGGCTCCGTGCGCCTTTGGAAGTCCTGCAGGGCCTGCGAGGCCTCGGCCGAGAAGGCGGTGTTGAACTGCCCGCCCGCGGGCTCGGGCACGAACGGCAGGCTCAGCACGCGGTCGAAGAAGTCCGCGGCGATATCGCCGTCGCGCAGGCGCGCGCGTTCGTACAGCATGATGCGCACCCGGTCGGGAAACGCCGAGAGCCACGCGGTCAGGGGCGCGCGGAACGTATAGGGCGCAAGCGGCGGCAGCGTGCTCGACCGCTTCACGTCCTGCGACACTTTCGAGGCGAGGAACTTGGATGGCTGGCGGAAATAGACCACGACCTCGACATCCGAGAAGGCCGACCGGAGCTGTGCGGCGAACGCGTCGAACGCCGGGCCCTTGGCCCGCGCGAAAAGGAACTCGGAGGACAGGATCACGGTCTCGGGGCCGCGGGCCGCGATATCCGTCTCGAGCCGGCCCCAGAACTCGTCGAAAGCCTGCCGGGCAGTGGCCTCGTCGAAGCCGAAGCGCTGGGCGACGCCCCGCTGCGAATTGCCCGCGAAATCGAGCGGCACGGTCAGCACGTGATGGGCGACGCCGTCATGTGTGGGATAGAAGATGCCCTGCTCGGCAAGCTCCGCGCTGCGCCGCGCCAGCGATTTCTGCAGCGCCGTCGAGCCGGCCTTCGGCGTGCCGACGTGAAGGATGAGGCGGGGCTGGCGGTCTGGCATGGCGTCCATTGCATGGTCAGGCAGGATGGGGCGTGTCTCCTGCAAAGTCCGAGAGGGGCGCCAAGTCAAGGGCCGTCGGGGCTGTTTCCGGATCGGCGGGCTTGCCTGCAGGCGCGCGCGACGCTTGCAATCGCGCAGGCGGGCGGACATATCCAAGGCGTTGCGAGCAAGAAATCAATCATGCGTCTCATCGGTCTTGTGTGTCTTTGCTTCGGTCTTGCCGTCGGTACCGCCGCGCCGGTGCGTGCCGAGACGCGCGCGCCGCAAAGCGCCGCCGAGATCACGCTGAGCTTCGCGCCGCTTGTGCGCGAGGCTGCCCCGGCGGTAGTCAATATCTATGCCCGCCGCATCATCGAGCGCCGCTCGCCCTTCGCGGACGATCCGTTCTTCGGAAACTTTTTCCGTGACTTCGCCCCCTCCCGCCCCCGCGTACAGAACTCGCTCGGATCGGGGGTGATCCTGTCCCCCGACGGTATCGTCGTGTCGAATTACCACGTCGTGGGCGGGGCCGAGGATATCCGCGTGGTGCTGAACGACCGCCGCGAATACCGCGCGGAGGTTCTTCTGGGCGATGAAGAGGCGGATCTCGCCATCCTCAAACTCGCCGAGGCGCGCGACATGCCGCATCTCTCGCTCCGGGCGGGTGATCCGGTGGAGGTGGGCGAGCTGGGGCTGGCGATCGGCAACACGGTCGG
>CAZTEV010000222.1:0-3445 GCA_964612785.1 uncultured Roseivivax sp.
ATCTTGCCGTGCACGATCTCGGAATGGCGCTGCACACGCCCGCCAAAGGCCTGCCCGATGGTCTGATGGCCCAGGCACACACCCATGAGGGGCGTGCCCGTCTCGGCCGCCGCATGGGTGAGGGCGAGGCAAATGCCCGCCTGATCGGGATCGCAGGGCCCGGGCGACAGCAGGATGCCCGCGGGCTTCATCGCCATCGCCGCCTGCACGTCGAGCGCGTCGTTGCGGCGCACGACCACCTCGGTCCCGAGCTCGCCCAGATAATGCACCAGATTGTAGGTGAAGCTGTCGTAATTATCGATCAGAAGAAGCATGCACACGCCTGTTTTCGCCGGTTTCCCGCCCGCCGGGCGCCACGAGGGCTGGTCCGGCCCGGATCCTTTCCGGTATAGATGGGCTGAGCGGTCCACCGAGGTCAAGGGCAGGGGCGATGCCTCGCGCGCCTGGGGCTTCGGGTAGAAGACCGCATCCGGACGCCTCTGGCGCCGGTCGTGCAGATGAGGGATCGAGCGATGGCACGCGGATTATTGGCTGGGGCGGCGACGGGACTGGCGATTTCGGTCGCGGGCGCTGCGGGATTGTCGCTGTTCATGGGCTACCCGCCGACGCCGGATGGCGTCCTGCCGGAGCCGGTCGTGGCCGACGTCCCGCTGGGAGAGACGCAAACGCCCGAGGACGCGGGCGATGCGGGCCCTGCGCCTGCGGGCGACACCGCGCCCGGCACCGCCGCCGATCCGGGCGGGCTGGCTGCGCCCGGGACCGGCGACGCCGTGCCTGCGGCGAGCGACACCACGCCCGCTGCCGTCCCGGACGTTTCGGGCGAGAGCGCGGCGCTGACCGCGCCCGATGCGGCCTCTGGTGACAGCACCATGACCGCGCCGGATGTGGCGGAGCCCAGTAGCGCAAATGGCGCCGATGCGCCTGCATTGGGAGCGCCCTCTGCCACGCCCGAGCCCGGCCCGCAGATCGCCACCGATCCGGTCCAGCCCCCCGCGCCGGAGATGCCACAGGACGACATCGCGTTGGTCGCGCCCGCGCCCGAGGCAGCAGAGGACATGCCGCTCGTACCGCGCAGCGACGATCCGGCGCCCGAGACCGCGCAGACCCCCGAGGCGATCGCGGCGCCCGAGACGTCCGAGGCAGCACCCCAGGCGGACACCACAGCCCAGGCGCCCGAGGGCGAGACGGCAGAAGAGCCCGCGCCATCTGCAGCGGACGCCCCGGAGGCCGATCAGCCCGGGACGGAGCCTGCCGACACCGCGCCTGCCGAAACCACGACCGCCGGGCCGAGCTTCGCCACACCCGCGCGTCCGCTGACCGAGCGGGAAGACGCCGCGCGCAGCACCCGGCTGCCCACAATCGGCGGCGATGCGTCCGGGGACGCGGCTGCGCCGGACGCCGAGGCAGAGACAGAAGCCGACGCAGCCGATGCAAGCGACGCGCCGCCCTTCACGCGGTTCGCAAGTCCTGTGGACGTCCCGGCCGACACGCCGCGCATGGCGGTCATCCTGATCGATGACGGCTCGGGCCCGCTTGGCCCCGGTGCGATCGACGCCTTCCCGTTCCCGGTGACCTTCGCGGTCGATCCGGCCGCGCCCGATGCGACCACGCGGATGGCGGGCTACCGCGAAAAGGGGTTCGAGGTTCTGGCGCTCGTCGACATGCCCGAGGGCGCGCGGCCTGCGGATCTGGAGGTCACGTTCGAGGCCGCCTTGGGCGCCCTGCCGGAGGCCCTGGGCGTCATGGAGGCGCCGGGCGCCGCGCTGCAATCCTCGCGCGAGATCACGGAGCAGGCGGCCTCCTATCTGCAGGCCTCCGGGCATGGGTTGGTGATGCAGGGGCAGGGGCTTAATACCGCCACTTCGCTTGCGCAACGCGAAGGCGTGCCTGCGGGCGCGGTCTTCCGCGACATCGATGGCGAGGATCAGGATCCCGGCGCCCAGCGCCGTCTTCTGGACCGCGCGGCCTTGCGCGCGCGGCAGGACGGGCAGGTGATCGCGCTGGGGCGGCTCAAGGCCGATACGGTCTCGGCGCTGCTGCTTTGGGGCTTGCAGGATCGCGCCGGGGCGCTGGCGCTGGTCCCGATCTCGGCGGTGATCGCGCCGAACTAGGAACCAGGGGCAGGGAGGCTCAACCCTCGCTTGTCTCCGCCGCCCAGGTGGCGAGCGCGGATTGCAGATCGCCGTAGCCCGTGAACCGCCGCTCGAAGCGCAGGCCCAGCCGATCCGCGCAGGCCTCCGCCCGCGCCGTCAGGGCCGGATCGTCGGTCTGCGCCTGATAGACCAACCGGTCGTAATGGGCGAAATAGACGTCCCGCAGTTCCGGATGCCGGTCGAGGCCCAGTGGCTCCCACACGAAGGCATCGAATTGCCGGACCAGGAAATCGGTCAGGTAGAAGGCGGTGAATTCGTCGCGGGCGGCGAACGTCTCCGTGCCCTCGAAGAAGCTGTAGCAATGGGGGCCGGGCAGCATCTCGACGCCCAGCTCCGCGCAGGCGGCCTCCAACGCGCCGCCGGTGCCGCAATCGCCGTAGAGGACATAGACCCGCTCATATCCATCGCCGCGCGCGGCGATGGCCTCGCGCACGGCAGGCGTGATCTTGTCGGGGCTGTTGTGCAGGATGGCCGGAAGGCAATGCAGGTCCAGATGGTCCCAGCCATTCGCGGCCTTGAGATCGAGGACTTCCCGCGCAAGCGCCCCGCAGGCCAGAAGCAGGACGCGTCCCTGTCCGGTGGCGGTCAGCCCTTCGTCGCGAAGCGTGGCGGTATCAGCCGTGGCTGTCGTCATAGGGGACGTGTTCCAACCCCCAGCGGGCCGCAAGGCCCACGATCAGCAGGACGGGGAGCACGGCCAGAACGCCGAAGGCGCTCATGGCCCAGACGGTCAGCGCCGCCGCGGCCACCACCAGAAGAATCATCAATGCGAACGATGTCACAGGCATGAAAGCTCCTTTCCCTGACAAGAGTATGGGTGCGGAGGGGTAAAATAAAAAGCCCCATCCGCGAGGATGGGGCCAAACTGTCGCGGCGATGCGCATGTGCCGTTACGTCAGCCTGCCGCACGCTGGTTGTGACGGCGGGCCACCAGCTCTTTTGCGGTGTCGACGGCCACGGCCGCGTCGCGGCAATAGGCGTCCGCGCCGATGGCCTTGCCGAACTCCTCGTTGAGCGGCGCACCGCCCACGAGCACGATGTAATCGTCGCGGATGCCCTGTTCCTTCATCGTGTCGATCACGACCTTCATGTAGGGCATCGTGGTGGTCAGCAGCGCCGACATGCCAAGGATATCCGGCTGCTCTTTCTCGATCGCCTCGAGATAGCTTTCCACGGCGTTGTTGATCCCGAGATCCACGACCTCGAAGCCTGCGCCTTCCATCATCATCGACACGAGGTTCTTGCCGATGTCGTGGATGTCGCCCTTCACGGTGCCGATCACCATCTTGCCC
>CAZTEV010000223.1:0-3391 GCA_964612785.1 uncultured Roseivivax sp.
CCCTCATAGGGGAAGGGGCCCATGCCCAGCATGCCGTTTTCCGATTGCAGCGTGACGGTCACGCCCTCGGGGATGTAGTTCGGCACCAGTGTCGGGATGCCGATGCCGAGGTTCACATAGGTGCCGTCTTCGAGTTCCTTGGCGGCGCGGGCCGCCATCTGTTCACGATCCCAAGGCATGTCTCATGCTCCTTTTTCTGCGAGGTCGTGCGGGTCCACGGGCACGTCGACCATGACGACCGTGCCCGCCGCGCCCCGCGCGACATTGATTGTTGCATCAAGCCCTTCGAGCAGCGACGCGATCAGGCGACCGCCCACCGTCTTGTCCGAGGGCCAATCTATCTTTGCCGGGATGCCCACGCCGTCATCGGACAGGATCATCCGCAGCCCGCCCGCGGCCAGCCGGGTGACGCGCAGATCCACGACACCGTTTTCGAGACCCACAAAGGCATGGGTGAAGGCGTTCGACAGCGTTTCCGACAGGATCAGCGCGACGCGCAGCGCATCGTCGAGACCCACCTTGATCTCCTCGAAATGCTGGGTCGTCCGGATGCCGGGGCGGCTTTCGTGATGGGTCACATTGGCCGCGACGCGGCTCAGCAGGGCGCCCAGATCGAGGCCCACATTCTCGAAGTCCCGGTCGGTCTTCTGCAGTTCCTCATAGACGAGTTGCAGGCATTCGAGCCTGCGCGGCATGGCCTCGATCTCGACCATGCGATCCGTCTCGCCGCCCGGGCGTTCGGGATGCGCGATATTCGTCAGGATCAGTTGCAGGTCCCGCGGAACCCGGCCGGACAGCAATTTGAGGTTGGTATCCTCTGCCTCCGCATCGCTGCCGTCGCCGCGCAATTCCTTCTGGATGCCCAGAAAATACATCGGCCGACCGTCCTCATTGGTGATCGGCGCAATGGTCAGGCGGTTCATGAACGGCTCGCCCGAGGCGCGGTAATTCAGGATATCGACCGACACGTCGCGGCCGTTCTCGACCGCGGTGCGCAGCCGGTCGACATCGGATTTCTTGGTCCGCTCGCCCTGCAGGAACCGGCAATTCCGCCCGATCACGGACGAGCGGGCATAGCCCGTCGTCCGCTCGAAGGCGTCGTTGACGTAGACGATGGGATTGTCCGGTGTCTGCGGGTTCGTGATGACGATCGACAGCGACAGGCGGGAGAACCCCGCCATCGCGGCGCGGTCGTCGAGGACCGCGCTCAGTCGCTTGGATTTGACCGTCTCTGCCGACATGGCTCAGGCCGCTTTCTTCCGCGTCGTCACCTTTTCGATGCGCTTTTCGTGCTCCCCCTGGATCAGGCGATGCACATAGACGCCCGGAAGGTGGATCTTATCGGGATCGAGCGTACCCGGCTCCACGATTTCCTCAACCTCGACGACGCAGACCTTGCCACACATGGCCGCGGGCGGATTGAAGTTGCGCGCGGTCTTGCGGAAGACGAGGTTGCCTGTCGTGTCGGCCTTCCATGCCTTCACGATGGACAGATCGGCGAAGATGCCACGCTCGAGGATGTAGGGTTCGCCATCGAACTCCTTCACTTCCTTGCCCTCGGCGATATCCGTGCCGTAGCCCGTCTTGGTGTAGAAGCCCGGAATGCCCGCACCGCCTGCGCGCATACGCTCCGCGAGCGTGCCCTGCGGCGTGAATTCCAGCTCCAGCTCGCCCGAGAGGTACTGGCGCATGAATTCGGCATTTTCGCCCACATAGGACGAAATCATCTTCTTCACCTGACGCGTCTGCAACAGGATGCCGATGCCGAAATCGTCGACGCCCGCATTGTTGGAGGCGAAGGTCAGGTCTTTGACGCCGGATTGCTTGATGGCCTCGAGAAGCAGCTCGGGAATGCCGCAGAGGCCGAAGCCCCCCGCTGCAATCAGCATGTCGTCATGCAACAGACCATCGAGCGCCTCGGCCGCGGAATTGTAGACTTTCTGCATGGAAGTCTTCCCCCTGAAGCGTTGAATTCCCCGCGTTTGTGGCGGGCTGCCCGGGTGAAGTCAATGCAATCGCAGCATTGCCTGCCCGGCCTTCCACGGGCCCGGATCGTCCGGCAGGCATGGTCGGGCGGCCCCTCGGCCGGGCAGTCCGGTCAGACGAATGCGCAACGGGCATCTGGTCGGTGCAGCCCGGCGCTTGCGAGGCCACGAGCCCCAGGACGTCGGGCACAGACCGCGACGCGGCCCCTGCCCCTACTTCTTCGCGGCAGGCTTCTTGGCCGCGGCCTTCTTCTTCGGCGCGGCCTTCTTCTTGCCCTTGCCGGACTTGGCCTCTTTCTCGGCGATCAATTCCACCGCCATGGCGACGGTCACGTCCTCGGGCTGCACATCCTTGGGCAGGGTCGCGTTGACCTTTTCCCATTTGATGTAGGGGCCATAACGACCATCCATGACGTTCATCGCGCCGCCTGCCTCGGGGTGTTCACCCAGTTCTTTCAGGGGCTTGGCGGCCGCACGGCCTCCGCCGCGCTTCGCGGCTTTCTCGGCCAGAACGTCGACGGCGCGGTTGATGCCGATCTCGAAGACCTCGTCGACCTCCTTGAGGTTCGCGTAAAGCTTGCCGTGTTTGACGAAGGGCCCGTAACGCCCGATGCCTGCCTCGATGGGCTCGCCATCCTCGGGGTGTTTGCCCACCTCTCGCGGCAGGGACAGAAGCGTCAGCGCCTTTTCGAGATCCATGTCATCGGGCGACCAGCCCTTGGGCAGCGACGCGCGCGGCGGCTTCTTGTTTTCCTCGGTCACCTCGCCGCGCTGCACATAGGGCCCAAACCGGCCCGAGCGGAGCGAGATCTCATCGCCATTGTCCTCACCCAGCACCCGGTCGCCCTGTTCGGCGGCATCGCCGCCGATGGGCCGGGTGTAGCGGCATTCGGGATAGCGCGAACAGCCCACGAACCCGCCCGAGCGCGAGGTCTTGAGATGCAGCGAGCCTTCACCGCAAAGCGGGCAGATGCGTGGATCGCTCCCGTCCTCCTTCGGCGGATAAAGCTGCGGCGCCAGCGCATCGTCCAACACGTCAAGCACTTCCGCGATGCGCAGATCCGACGTCTCGGCGATGGCGGCGGAGAAATCGCGCCAGAACTTGGCGAGCAATTCCTTGTAGTCGCGCTCGCCCGCGGAGACGTCATCAAGCTCTTCCTCGAGCGCGGCGGTAAAATCGTATTCCACATAGCGCTTGAAGAAATTCAGCAGGAAGATCGTGACGATCCGGCCCTTGTCCTCGGGGAACAGGCGGTTCTTGTCCTTGCGGACATATTCGCGGTCCTGGATCGTTGAAATCACGCTGGCATAGGTCGAGGGACGCCCGATGCCCAGCTCTTCCATCTTCTTCACCAGCGTCGCCTCGGTGTAGCGCGGCGGCGGCTGGGTGAAATGCTGCTCGGGCG
>CAZTEV010000224.1:0-3373 GCA_964612785.1 uncultured Roseivivax sp.
CGCTCGGTGGGAATGTCGCGTTCGGGTCATGATGGCTCATGATCTCACTCCTCCTGTCGTATGCTCACGAAACCGCGAGCCCCCTATGCCGGTTCCTTATGAAAAAGGCCGGAGGCGCACACCCCCGACCTTCTGATCACCACGCCGCGCCGCACGCCTCAGATCGCGAGGTATTCGTGGCGCAGCTCTTCGTTCTCGAGCACCTCCGCGGCGGTGCCGTCATACACGATCGAGCCCGTGTCGAGGATGATGGCCCGGTCGGCCAGCTGCAGCGCGCGCACGGCGTTCTGCTCGACGAGGATCGTCGTCATGCCCTGTTCCTTGATCAGACGCAGGGTCTTTTCGATCTCGTCCACGATCACCGGGGCCAGGCCTTCATAGGGCTCGTCGAGAAGCAGCACCTTGATGTCGCGTGCCAGCGCCCGCGCGATGGACAGCATCTGCTGCTCGCCGCCCGACAGGGTCACGCCCTCCTGCCGCCGCCGTTCGCCCAGCCGCGGGAACAGATCGTAGAGCCGTTCGATGGACCAGCCGATAGGCGGCTGGATCTGGGCGAGCTGCAGGTTCTCCTCGACGGTCAGACCGGGGATGATGCGCCGATCCTCGGGCACGAGGCCCAAGCCCGCCACCGCCGCCTGATGCGACGACATGTTGTGCAAGGGCTGATGGTCGAGCCAGATTTCGCCCTTCTGCACCTGCGGATTGCCCAGCCGCGCGATCGAGCGGAGCGTCGTCGTCTTGCCCGCGCCGTTGCGGCCCAGAAGGGCCAGGATCTCGCCCTCGTGGACGTTGAAGGAGATGCCTTGGACGATATAGCTCTCGCCGTAATAGGAATGCATGTCCCAGACCGACAGGAAGGCGGGGGCCGTCTCTGCGTGGTTGGCGTTCTTGGAGAAGTCGGGGCGGACGTTCATGATCTTTTCCTCCCGTCCCGGACCTGATCCGGGACCTCAGCGGTAAAGGCCCCGGCGCGCGGCCGGGGCACGGGGTGCATGGCTCAGGCGGCTTCGCCCAGATAGGCTTCCTTGACCTTCGGATGGCCCTTGATGTTCTCGGGCGTGTCCTCGACGAGCGGCGTGCCCTGCGCCAGCACGGTGATCCGTTCGGCCAGGCTGAAGACGACATGCATGTCGTGCTCGATGATGCACATGGTGATGTCGCGCTTCTGCTTGATCTCCTTCAGAAGGTCGATCGTGTTGTTCGTGTCCGCGCGGGCCATGCCGGCCGTGGGTTCGTCCAGAAGCAGAAGGCGGGGTTGCTGGATCAGGCACATCGCCATCTCGAGCCGCCGCTTGTCGCCGCGCGACATGGAGGCCGCGTGCATGTGCCTCTTGTCGAGCATGTTGACCTCGTCGAGCATCTGCTCGGCCTCCTGGCGCAGGTCGCGCTCGCTCTCGACCGCCTCGATCGCATGCAGCCGGAAGGAGCCGTCGCGTTTGGCCAGAAGCGGGATCATCATGTTCTCCATGACGCTCAGATCGCCGAAGATCTCGGGCGTCTGGAACACGCGGGAAATGCCCATCTGGTTGATCTCGTAGGGCTTGCGGCCCAGCACCGACTGGCCTGCGAACATCACCGATCCGGTATCTGGAATGAGCTTGCCCACGAGGCAGTTCAGCAGCGTGGACTTGCCCGCCCCGTTCGGCCCGATGATCGCGTGCACCGTGTTCTCGGCGACCGAGAGGTTCACGTCGCCCAGCGCCTGCAGACCGCCGAAGCGCTTGTTGACGTTCTTGACTTCAAGAATTCCCATCTCGCGCTCCTTATTCGGCCGGGGTGGATTGATTGGCGGCCTCGCCGTCCTTGGCATCGGCCTTCTTGCCGCGGAACAGTGCCGCGATCTTCTGGCCGCCCTGGACGAGCCCGCCGGGCAGGAAGATCACCACCGCCATGAACATCAGGCCGAGCGTCAGGGACCAGCCCTTGCCCACGAAGGGGTAGAAGATCGTCACCAGGAAATCCTCGATCCCGTCGGGCAGGAAGGCGAACCATTCGTGCAGCACGGTCGAGTTGATCTTGGAGACGATGTTTTCCATGTACTTGATGAAACCCGCCCCCAGCACGGGACCGATGAGCGTGCCCGCACCGCCGAGGATCGTCATCAGCACGACCTCGCCAGAGGCGGTCCAGAACATCCGTTCGGGGCCCACCTGCGTGTCCATCGCCACCATCAGCCCGCCTGCGAGACCGGCATACATGCCCGAGATCACGAAAGCTGCGAGCGTGTAGGGCTTGGAGTTGAGGCCCGTATAGTTCATCCGCTGCTGGTTCGACTTCACCGCGCGCAGCATCATCCCGAAGGGCGAGCGGAAAATGCGGATCGCGAGGTAGAAGGCCAGGATCATCACCACCGCGCAGACATAATAGCCTACGTTCATGGTGAATTCCCAACCGCCCATGCGGATGATCGAGCTGTCCGACATCTCGAGCCCGAAAAGGCTCGCGCGTCCGATCTCGCCCTCGGGAATGTTCGACAGAAGCGGGCTGTCGCCAGGCTTGATCTGCAGGCCGGTCTCACCGCCGGTAAGCGGCGTCAGCACCGAATAGGCCAGCGCATAGGACATCTGTGCGAAGGCCAGCGTCAGGATCGAGAAGTAGATGCCCGACCGGCGCAGCGAGATGTAGCCCACAACGACCGAGAACAGCGCGGCGAAGATGATCGCCATGATGATGCCGGGGATGATGTTGAGCGAGACGAGCTTCATCATCCAGATCGCCGCATAGGAGCCCACACCCAGGAACGCCGCGTGACCGAAGGACAGATAGCCGGTCAGGCCGAACAGGATGTTGAAGCCGATGGCGAAGATCCCGAAGATCACGAAACGCTGCATCAGATCCGGATAGCCCGCGTTGAACTGCGCCATGGCGCTGTCCACCGGGAACGGGTTGAGGATGAACGGCGCGAGCAGCGCGAGGGCCGCCACCAGGACGAAGAGCGACAGGTCCTTACCTTTGATACCGAGCATGGACTTACTCCTCCATGACGCCCTTGCGGCCCATCAGGCCACGCGGACGGGTCAGCAGAATGATGATCGCGACGAGATAGATGACGATCTGGTTGATGCCGGGCAGCAGATCCACGACCGCGGGCATGGAGGCGAAGCTTTCCAGGATCCCCAGAAGGAAGCCGGCGAACACGGCGCCCGGAAGGGACCCCATGCCGCCGACAACCACTACCACGAAACTCAGTACCAAAAAGTCCATACCCATGTGGTAGTTGGGCGCCACGATGGGGGCATACATCACGCCCGCAAGCCCCGCGACGCAGGCGGCGACGGCGAACATGATGGTGAACCGCTTGTCGATGTTGATGCCGAGCAGGCCCACGGTCTCGCGGTCGGCCATGCCGGCGCGCACCACCATGCCGAAGGTG
>CAZTEV010000225.1:0-3370 GCA_964612785.1 uncultured Roseivivax sp.
GGGCGGTTAGCTCAGCGGTAGAGCACTACGTTGACATCGTAGGGGTCACTGGTTCGATCCCAGTACCGCCCACCATCGAATTCACCGCCTCGGGGCCTGTGCACCGGGGTGAAATGCCACCCAAGGCGCGCTTGGCGCCGCGATATGAGGAGAAGGCCGATGAAGGTTCGGAATTCGCTCCGCTCGCTCAAGAACCGCCATCGCGATTGTCGCGTTGTGCGCCGGAAGGGCCGAGTTTACGTCATCAACAAGACCCAGCGTCGTTTCAAGGCCCGCCAGGGCTGATCCGCAGGGTCATCCGATGTGAAAAGGCCGCCCCTCGGGGCGGCCTTTTTCATGTCTCCGCTCCCTCCGGGTCAGCGAGCGATCGAATCAGCCAGAAGCCGCACCACCGTCGGCTGGTCGAGATAGCCCGTCACCGTCAGATCCCGCGATTGCTGATAGCGCCGGATCGCGCGGCGCGTGTCCGCATCGAACGTGCCGTCGACGCGACCGGGCTCCAGCCCGAAGGATTCCAGCCGGACCTCCGCCAGCCGCCGCGCGATGGGCGAGAGGTTGAGCGCGGCCTCCTGCGCCTGTGACTGCGCCTCGGCCTGCCGCTCCGCGCTGGACCGGGACAGCTCTGCCAGTCTCCGTTCCGCCTCGGCGGCGAAGGCGCCACCCGGATATTGCGCAAGATAGTCACGATAGGCCGCCGCATCGCCCGCAGTCTCCGCCCGTTCCCAGGCCGCACGATCCTGGGCCGCGGCCGCCGCGCGGGCCTCTGCCTCGATCTCGGCCAGCTGGGCCTCGGCCTCCTGCGCGAAATCGCCATCGGGATAGCGCGACAGGTAGGCGCGCAGATCGGCCTCCGCACCGGAGGCCCCGGTATCGGCCCAGTAGGCCCGATCCTGTCGCGCGCGCTCTTCTTCCCGGCGGGCCGCTTCGCGCTCCAGCTCGGCCGCGCGATCGGCGGCCTGATCGTCGAGCCGCGCGATCTGGTTGCCGGTCAGAAAGCCCGTCGGCTCGATGCGATTGTTGCGCTGCCATTCGGTGATCGCGTTGCGCGTCCCAGGACCGAAGATCCCGTCGATGCCACGCGTGTCGTAGTCCAGAAGCGCCAGATCGCGCTGGATGTCCGCGCGCGCTTCCCGATCGAGGTTCAACGCCTCCTCGGCCCGGCGAACATCCCGGTCGGGATCGGCGGCGATAGCCGCGATTCGGTCGCGCGCCTCATCCGCATTGGGACCGGTCGGAAACGCCGCGAGATAAAGGGCGTAGGCCTCCTGCGTGTCCTCCGTGCGGGCCTCGCGCCAGAGCCGCGCTTCCGCCTCTGCGTCGATGACCGCCTCGGGTTCCGGCTCAGGCGCGGCTTCGGAAGAGGTCGCGGGCGGAACCGGCAGGAAGACGAAATCCTCGGGCGCGAAGCCCCGAATCTCAAGATCCGATTGCCGGGCCAGGGGAAGAAGCGTCCGCGCGGGCACCGGAAGATCGCGGGTGATGAGCCGCGTAGCCGACGCCGCCTCCCCCCTGATCAGGGTCACGCCCTGAGGCAGATCCGGCGTGCCGATCCCGGCCTGCAGGAAGTCCGCCTCGACGGTGTCCATCTCCGCCTCGGACAGGACAAGCAGGGCGCGCCCGGGATACTCACCAAGGATCGCGAGAACCGGCGCGAGCGGCAGGGCGGTCGCGAAGACCGCGCCCGCATCCTCTGTCCCGGCCTCGGGCGGCAGCAGATAGGTCTCGGTCGCGCTGTGCACGAAGCGGCCCGACAGAAGCACGGCGACACGGTCCACCTCGGGATCGAGCGTCGCGATGAAGCGCGCAAGACCGTCGGTCATCTCTGCGCCTTCCGCCCCACGCAAGGCCAGCACATCCGCCCCTTCGTCGCGCAACGGGCTGACCGCCGCGGCGATGCCCTCGCTTCCGCGCAGACGGTCCAAAACCGAAGGCGCGGCATTCTCGATCACCAGAACGGCGGGGTCCGACAGCGCCGTGCTGCCCCAGAGGCAGAGCGCGAGGATGGGTGCGATGCGTTGCATGAAAGTCCTTTCCGTCAGTCGTAGCTGCGCGTGTCCTCGATCACGATGCCATCCCGCGGGAGGCTTCCCGGCGGCACGATCTCGACACCCGCTTTCAGTTTCAGAATGTCGGCAATGGCGGCGGCGATGGGCGCGGCGTCGGTCGCGGTGCTTTCGACCCGCACGGTCATCACGTCCTGCTCCGCCTCGCGCCCGGCGATGACGCGGGCACGGTCGATCTGGGGCAGGCGCGCGACCAGTTCGGCCACCTGTTCGGGACGTACGAACATGCCCTTGATCTTCGTGGTCTGATCGGCGCGGCCCATCCAGCCCTTGATGCGCATATTCGTGCGCCCGCAGGGGCTTTGCCCCGGCATGATGGCCGACAGATCGCCGGTCGCGAAGCGGATGAGCGGGTAATCGGGGTTGAGCGTCGTCACCACGACCTCGCCCACCTCGCCCTCGGGGACCGGATCGCCGGTGCCGGGGGTCACGATCTCGACGATCACGCCCTCGTCGACGATCATCCCCTCCATCGCGTCGCTTTCATAGGCGATGAGGCCCAGATCGGCGGTGGCATAGCATTGCAGGCAGGCGATGCCCCGCGCGGCGTAGAATTCGCGCAGCGACGGGAAGAGCGCACCGCCCGACACTGCGGCCTTGGCGAAGGCCAGCTCCACCCCCATCTCGTCCGCCTTCTCGAGGATCACCTTCAGGTAATCCGGCGTGCCCGCATAGGCCGTGCTGCCCACATCGGCCGCGGCGCGCACCTGCAATTCGGTCTGGCCCGTGCCTGCAGGCAGAACCGTCGCGCCGATCGCCCGGGCGCCCGATTCGAACATCATCCCCGCAGGCGTCAGGTGGTAGCCGAAACAGTTGTGGATCACGTCGCCATTGTGCAGGCCCGCCGCGCGCAGGAACCGGCCCAGCCGGAACCAGTCGCCGTCGATCTGGCCCGGCTCGTAGATGGGGCCCGGGCTTTGGAACACATGGCTGAACGAGCCCAGGGGACCGGCCAGCGCACCGAAGGGCGGATTTTCGGACTGCGCCGCGACCAGATCGGATTTCCGCAGCACCGGCAGGGCCGCCAGTGCGGCACGGTCGGTGATCTTGGCGGGGTCGATGTCGCGCAGGACCGCGAAGCCCTCGAGCGCCTGCGCCCGGGCCACCTGATGCGGCAGCGCATCGGCGAGGTCGCTCGCGCGCTCTTCCGGGCTGCGGGTTTCTGTTGTGTCCGGATCGGTCATTGCGGGTCTCCTCCTCAGACCTGCGCAGAACGGCGCAAGTCATTCCATATCGAGAGGGACGCTATCAGATATCAGCGCGGGCGCGACCCCGCCCGGCCGCGGTCGGCGGAGATGGACCGGAGC
>CAZTEV010000226.1:0-3357 GCA_964612785.1 uncultured Roseivivax sp.
GGTCATCAGCTTCCAGCCGCTGCCGAAATCGGTGATCCTGCAGGTGGTCGAGAAGTTCGTGCTGCAGCTCGAGGCGCAGCTTATGGATCGCAACGTCACCATCGAGCTGACGAAGCCCGCCGCCGAATGGCTGGCCGAGAAGGGTTACGACGACAAGATGGGCGCGCGTCCACTGGGCCGCGTGATCCAGGAGAATATCAAAAAGCCGCTCGCGGAAGAACTTCTGTTCGGCAAGCTCGCCAAGGGCGGTGTGGTCAAGGTCGCGGTCAAGGATGGCGAACTGGACCTGCAGCTGTCGGGTCCCGAAAAGCGCCGCCTGTCCTCGCGCAAGCCGCCGCTTCTGACCGCCGATTGATGCGATCCGCGCTGACTGCGCTTATCGTCATGACCTCCGCCGCGCCCACCGCGGCGGAGGTTTCTTTTTCCACGGCGCCGTTTTTGCACTGGCCGGTCGATTGCACGCTGGGCGAGACCTGCGTGATCGAGGATTACGTCGATGCAGATCCCGGCCCCGGCCAGTCCAATTATACCTGCGGGATCAAGTCCCGCGACTTTCATCGCGGCACCGACATCGCTCTGCCCTCGGAAGACGCGATGCGCGCGGGCGTCGCGGTTCTGGCTGCAGCACCCGGGCGCGTCGCGGCGGTTCGCGACGGCGTGGCCGACAGGCGATTGGGCGCGGATTATCCGGTCGAGGGGGTCGAATGCGGCAATGGCGTGCGGATCGCCCACGACAACGGGATTCAAACGCTCTATTGCCACCTCGCAGAGGGCACGCTTTCCGTGCAGGAAGGCGACTTCGTCAACGCAGGCGCGCCTCTGGGCCGCATCGGGCTCTCCGGTCAGACGAACTTCCCGCATCTGCATTTCACGGTCCTGAAGGACGGCGAGACGGTCGATCCGTTTGCCCCTGCCCCGAAGGCAACCTGCGGGGCGCAGGCGCAGACGCTCTGGATCGACCCGCCCGGTTATGACCGCGCCGGGCTGTTCACGGCGGGCTTCTCGCGCGGCGTGCCGGACTTCACCGATGTGCAATCGGGCGCGGCGCGGGTGGCCGAACTCGCCACCGACGACCCGCTGGTGGCCTATACGAACAGCTTTTACGCCGAACCGGGCGACGTGCTGCGCTTCGCCGTTGCGGGACCGGACGGGGTGGCCTTCACGCACAGCATTCTGCTGAAAGCCCCGCAGGCCCAGACCTTCCGGGCATACGGCAAACGCGCGCCCGGCGCGGGCTGGAGCCCGGGCGCGTATGTCGCGACGATCCGGCTGGAGCGGAATGGCCGGCTGGTCGCCGTGCGCCACGCCTACGTCACGCTGCGATGACGCCCGCACGGGCGGAAGAGCTACCGCTCGGTCAGCTTCAATTCGATCCGCCGGTTCTGCGCCCGCGCCGCCGGGCTGTCGCCCTCGGCGATCGGCTGGAATTCCCCGAAGCCGTTCGCGGCCAGACGGTCGGGCGGGATGCCCTGACTGTCGATCAGGAACCGC
This sequence comes from uncultured Roseivivax sp., assembly GCA_964612785.1. GTDB lineage: Bacteria > Pseudomonadota > Alphaproteobacteria > Rhodobacterales > Rhodobacteraceae > Roseivivax. Next base: position 1,492 of record CAZTEV010000226.1, read on the forward strand.
ACGACCGAGAGCGCGCGCGCTTGGCTCAATTCCCAATTGTCTGCGAATTCCGCGCTGCCGATGATCGGCACGTTGTCGGTATGCCCGTCCACGCGGATCACCCAGTCGATCTGGTCCGGGATATCGTCGGCGATGTCGCGCAGAAGATCGGCCACATTCGCGATGCTGCGCCGTCCGGCGGCCGACAGCTCCGCCTGTCCCGGTGCGAACAGCACCTCTGACGAGAAGACGAAGCGATCACCCTCGATCCGCACCCCCTCCCGGTCGGCCAGGAGATCGCGCAACTGACCAAAGAATTCCGATCGGAAGCGTTCGAGATTGCGGTTCTCCTCCTCGAGCCGCGCCGCGCGTTCCGCCTCGAGGCGCAGCGCCTCCGCCTCGGCCGCCTGGGCGCGCCGGGACTGCGCCGCCGCGCGCGCCAGGGCCGCATTGAGCCGCGATCCCAGATTGTCGATCTGCACCTGCGCGGCGCTGTCGCTGGCCTCGGCGGCATCCAGCGCCTCCTGCAGGGACAAAAGCTGCTGACGCAACGCGGTCAGCTGCTGGTTCAGCACTTCCGTCTCGCGTTCGGCCGACGCGGTCTGCGCCTCCTGATCGGCCAGCGTCGCGCGCGCCTCGGCCAGCAGCACCGCCTGCGCCTCGGCTTCTGACAGCGCCTCGTCGATCCGCGCGGCAGAGCGTTCCTGCGCCGCCAGCGCCGCGGCCAGCTCCGCGCGCAGATCGGCATTCCGGTCCTGCAAATCCTCGCGCCCGCCCAGCGCCGCTTCGAGCCGCGTGTTCAGCTCCTCCTCGGCGGCGCGCGCGGCAGCGAGCAGCGTCAGCGTCTCCTCGGCCTCGCGGCGCCGTTCCTCCAGCTGCAGGGTCATCGCGGTCAGCTCCGCATCCGCCTGGCTCAGCCGGTCGCGCAGGGCGCGGGCAGCTTCCGCCTCGGCCAGCCGCGCGGCTTCCTCCTCGGACAGCGCCTCGCTCAGCGCGTCCACCTCGCCCGACAGGGCCGCCATGCGCGTCTCGGCATCAGCGTTCCGGCTGCGCAGATCGGCGACCAGCGCCTCCAGCGCGTCGCGCCGCGCCGCGGCCAGTCGCGCGGCCTCGGCTTCTGCGTCGATCTCGTCGCGGGCCTGGGCCAGCGCGAGGTTCAGCGCCTCCTGTTCGGACAACAATTCGGTGCGCGCGCGCTCCAGCTCGTCGCGGGTGGCGGTCAGATCGGCGATGCGCGCCTCCGCATCGGCCTGGTCTGCCAGAAGGGCCGCCACGCGGTCCTCGAAATCGCTGATGCGGCCCTCCGCTTCGGCCAGGGCGGCATCCTGCCGGTCCCGTTCCGCGGTCAGCGCGGCGATGAAGTTCTGCTGTTCCAGAAGCCGGGTGTCGCGATCCTCGATCGTGGCCTCGAGCGCGCCCACGCGATTGTTCAGCGCGGCGTTGCGCCGTTCGGCCATACCGAGTTCTTCCGACAGCGACGCGATCTGCGCGGTGAGCGAGGACAGCTGCGTCTCCTGCCCGGTGATCGTCTCGCGCAGGACCGCCTGGATCACGAGGAAGATCGTCAGCACGAACATCAGGACCAGCAAAAGCCCGGTCATCGCATCGACGAAGCCCGGCCAGATCGCGGCCTGGAAGCGTTGGCCCGTGCGGCGCGACAGCGCCATGGATCAGCCCTCCTGCCGGCGGGTGGTGACGCGCTGCGGACGCACGGGACCACCGTCGCCGTCGCTGCCTGATTTCCCGGCATTGCGCGACATCTGCCCGATCACCCGGCTGAGCGCGGCCAGATCCGTGCGCAGTTCCGCCATGCTTTCCTGGCGTCCGGCCGAGATTTCCTCGAGGATGCGCAGCATCTGCACGTCGATCGACCGCAGGCGCATCCGG
>CAZTEV010000227.1:0-3350 GCA_964612785.1 uncultured Roseivivax sp.
CGTGGCTGGGGATGGTTTCGGGGCTGGGCCGCTTCCACTTGGAGATGTCGAGCTTCGCGCCCTTCATCTTGGCGTCGCCGTAATAGGCGCCCCATTCCCAGGCGGCGATGGCCAGCCGCACCGGGTTGCGGGCCGAGGCCACGCCCATGTCCTCGCCCGCGCCGCGCCAGGCGACGGCGCGCACATAGGCGTTGTCGAACCCGTTGGCCTGGAGAACCTGCATCTTGGCGGCCTCGATCTCGTCCACGGTGTAGGGGATCTGGAAATCCAGCTGGCCCGCGGAATAGTGCAGGCGTTCGGAATGCTTGCGGCTTTCGAAGATCTTGCCGTTGTAGCACCGCTCGCCCTCGAACACCGAGCTGGCATAGTGCATGGCATGGGTCAGGATATGTACATTCGCCTCCCGCCAGTCGACCAGTTTGCCGTCCATCCAGATCTTGCCGTCACGATCGTCATACGCCGCCATTTCCGCCTCCTCAGCCTGGCCTCTTTCCATTTGTTGCGCGCGATACGTCCGAAGTGGACATAAAATTACGCAGAAACTGCGATTCGCTACCAGTTTGAACTTGGAATGTCAACAAGGCTGACTTATCTTGGCCCGAGACGCGACGGGAGGACGACAATGGCCGAAGGTCAAAGCGGCGAAAGCCTGCTGTTCCTGACCGACGAACAGCTGCGCCAGGGGATCGAGGCGATGTTCTTTGCCTATCGCGGGTTCACCGCGGACCCCGACCGCATCCTGGCGACCATGGCCTATGGGCGCGCGCATCACCGCGCGATCCATTTCATCGCCCGGCGTCCGGGCACGACCGTCAACAACCTGCTGAGCATCCTTGGCGTGACGAAGCAGTCCTTGAACCGGGTCCTGCGCACGCTGATCGAGGACGGGCTGGTGCAAAGCGCGCAGGGCAAGACCGACCGGCGCGAGCGCCACCTGACCCTGACCGACAAGGGCCGCGCGCTGGAACAGACCCTGTCGGACGCCCAGCGCGCCCGGATGCGCGCCGCCTATCGCACCGCCGGCCCCGAGGCCGTGGCGGGCTTTCGGCAGGTGCTGGAGGCGATGATGGACCCCGACATGCGGCGCAAGTACCATGCCATCCGGGAGGCCGACACATGAGCGATCCCGCCCCCCACCTGCTGATCGTCGACGATGACGAGCGCATCCGCGACCTGCTGCGCAAGTTCCTGGCGCGCAACGGCTTCCTGGTGTCGGTGGCGCGCGACGCGATGCACGCGCGGCGGGTGCTGTCGGGGCTGGAATTCGATCTGATCGTGATGGACGTGATGATGCCGGGCGAGGACGGCGTGACGCTGACCCGGGCCCTGCGCGAGACGATCGGCACGCCGATCCTGCTGCTGACCGCCAAGGGCGAGACCGACGACCGCATCCGCGGCCTGGAGGCCGGGGCGGACGATTACCTGGCCAAGCCCTTCGAGCCCAAGGAGCTGTTGTTGCGGATCAACGCGATCCTGCGGCGGATGCCCGAGCCCGAGCCGGAATATGCCGCGCCCAAGGTCCTGAGCCTGGGGGCCGTGCGGTTCGACATCGAACGGTCCGAGCTGATGCGCGGCGAGGACCTGATCCGGCTGACCGCGACCGAGGTGCAGCTGATGCGGATCTTCGCGGCCAACCTGCGCGAGCCGGTGAGCCGCAGCAAGCTGGTCGAGGACCTGGGCCGCGACAAGGGCCAGGCGCAGGAACGCGCCGTGGACGTGCAGATCACCCGGCTGCGCCGCAAGATCGAGGCCGACCCCAAGCAGCCGCGCTATCTGCAGACGGTGCGGGGCGAGGGATACATGCTGGCGCCCGACTGAGCGCGCGCACCCGGCCGGAGCGGTCGGAGGGGGGCCAGCCCCCCACGTCGAAACCGGGGTTTCGACGCGCCCCCCGGGATATTTCGGGCCAGAAGAAAAGCGGGCGGGGCCATGGGCGGGCGGCGTTGGGGCCTTGATAGACTCGCAGCGGGGTTGTATCTGACAGGCATGACACGGATTTTCGACATGGACGACCGCGCGCGCCTGCCCTGGCGGTTCTTCGGCGCGGCCTGCACGGTTCTGGCGCGCCTATAAGGCTGCGCCCCTTTTCGTGATATTCTGAAACGACCACCGATTGACGGGAGAGGACCGATGTCCCCCAAGACACTCTATGACAAGATCTGGGATGCCCACCTGGCGCATGAGGCCGAGGATGGCACCAGCCTGCTTTATATCGACCGCCACCTCGTGCACGAGGTGACCAGCCCGCAGGCCTTCGAGGGGCTGCGGATGGCGAACCGCAAGGTGCGCGCGCCCGACAAGACCATCGCGGTGCCGGACCACAACGTGCCCACCACGCCCGGGCGCGAGGACCCCAAGAACATGACCGAGGACAGCGCCATCCAGGTGGCCGCGCTGGACAAGAACGCCAAGGATTTCGGCATCCACTATTACCCGGTGAGCGACGTGCGCCAGGGGATCGTGCACATTGTCGGCCCCGAGCAGGGCTGGACCCTGCCCGGCATGACCGTGGTCTGCGGCGACAGCCACACCGCCACGCATGGCGCCTTTGGCGCGCTGGCCCATGGCATCGGCACCTCGGAGGTGGAGCATGTGCTGGCCACCCAGACCCTGATCCAGACCAAGTCGAAGAACATGAAGGTCGAGATCACCGGCAAGCTGAACCCGGGCGTGACCGCCAAGGACATCACCCTGTCGGTCATCGGCCGCACCGGCACCGCCGGCGGCACCGGCTATGTGATCGAGTATTGCGGCGAGGCCATTCGCGACCTTTCCATGGAAGGCCGCATGACCGTCTGCAACATGGCCATCGAGGGCGGCGCGCGCGCCGGTCTGATCGCGCCGGACGAGAAGACCTTCGAATATATCAAGGGCCGTCCGCACGCCCCCAAGGGCGCCCAGTGGGAGGCCGCGCTGGCCTGGTGGAAGACGCTCTATTCCGATGACGACGCCCATTGGGACAAGGTCATCACCATCAAGGGCGAGGATATCGCGCCGGTCGTCACCTGGGGCACCAGCCCCGAGGACGTGCTGCCGATCGACGGCGAGGTGCCCGCGCCCGAAAGCTTTGCCGGGGGCAAGAGCGAGGCCGCCAAGCGCGCGCTGGAATACATGGGCCTCAAGCCCGGCCAGAAGCTGAAGGATATCGAGATCGACACGGTCTTCATCGGGTCCTGCACCAATGGCCGGATCGAGGACCTGCGCGCCGCTGCCGAGATCCTGAAAGGCAAGAAGATCAAGGTCAAGCGCGCCATGGTCGTGCCCGGATCGGGCCTTGTGCGCGCCCAGGCCGAGGAAGAGGGGCTGGCGCAGATCTTTACCGATGCCGGGTTCGAATGGCGGCTTGCGGG
>CAZTEV010000228.1:0-3317 GCA_964612785.1 uncultured Roseivivax sp.
TTCACGCTGCGCGTCTCGGCCACATGGGCCTCGATCAGGCCCTTCAGCTCGGCCTCCCAATGATCGACTGTGACCGGGCAGGTCAGGAGGCTTTCATGGTTGATCAGCGTCTCGGCCTGCCCTTCGGGGTCGTAGAGATAGGCCATGCCGCCGGTCATGCCCGCGCCGAAATTGGCCCCGATGGAGCCCAGGATCACCGCGACGCCGCCTGTGGTGTATTCGCATCCGTTGGAGCCGCAGCCTTCCACCACGACCTTTGCGCCGGAGTTCCGCACCGCGAAGCGTTCGCCCGCGCGGCCCGCCGCGAACAGGTAGCCTTCGGTCGCGCCATACAGAACGGTGTTGCCGATGATCGTGTTCTCCGCCGCCTTGAGCGGCGAATTCATCGGCGGTCGCACCACGATGATGCCGCCCGACAGACCCTTGCCGACATAGTCGTTGGCATCGCCCGACACCTCGATCTTGAGGCCTGGCGCCGCGAAAGCGCCCAGCGACTGACCGGCGGAGCCCGTCAGCTTGACCGTCAGGTGATCGGGCTGCAGCGCGTTGCGCATGCCGAAGCGCTGGACGATGTGGCTCGAGGTGCGGGTGCCCACGGTCCGGTCGGTATTCTGCACCGCGTAGGACAGCTGCATCTTCTCCCCGTCATTGAGGAAGCGCGCGGCATCCTTGACGATCTCCGCATCGAGCGTGTCATCCACCTCGTTGCGCGGACCGTTGCGGTCGAAGACCGTATCTTCCGAGCCGTCGACACGGATCAGCAGCGGGTTCAGGTCCAGATCGTCCAGATGGTCCGAACCACGGCTGACCTGGTTCAGAAGATCCGCCCGGCCCACGACCTCATCGAGCGACCGCGCGCCGATGGAGGCGAGGATCTCGCGCACTTCCTGGGCGTAGAAGGTGATGAGGTTCACCACCTTGTCCGCATTGCCGGTGAACTTGGCGCGTAGCGCGTCGTCCTGCGTACAAACACCCACCGGGCAGGTGTTGGACTGGCACTGACGCACCATGATGCAGCCCATCGCGATGAGCGCCGCGGTGCCGATGCCGTATTCCTCGGCGCCCATCATCGCGGCCATGACGATGTCGCGGCCCGTGCGCAGACCGCCATCCGTGCGCAGCGTGATGCGCGAGCGCAGGTTGTTCATCGACAGGACCTGATGCGCCTCGGTGAGGCCCATTTCCCACGGCAGGCCCGCATATTTGATCGAGGTCGCAGGGCTGGCGCCCGTGCCGCCATTGTGCCCCGAGATCAGGATCACATCGGCCTTGGCCTTCGCGACACCCGCCGCAATCGTGCCGACGCCCGAGGACGCCACGAGCTTCACGGTCACCTTGGCCTTGGGGTTGATCTGCTTCAGGTCGTAGATCAGCTGCGCCAGATCCTCGATCGAGTAGATGTCGTGATGCGGCGGCGGCGAGATCAGCGTCACGCCCTTCGTGGAATGGCGCAGCTTGGCGATGAGGTCGGTGACCTTCATCCCCGGCAGCTGACCGCCCTCACCGGGCTTGGCGCCCTGCGCGACCTTGATTTCCAGCTCTTCGCAATTGAGCAGGTATTCCGCGGTCACGCCGAACCGGCCGGAAGCCACCTGCTTGATCTTGGCCGAGCGGTTGTCGCCGTTCGCATCTGGCGTGAAATCCTTGGGATCCTCGCCGCCCTCACCGGAATCGGACTTGGCGCCGATCCGGTTCATCGCGATGGACAGCGTGCGGTGCGCTTCGGGCGAGAGCGCGCCCAGCGACATGCCCGGCGTCACGAAGCGCTTGCGGATCGAGGTGATGCTTTCCACCTCCTCGATCGGCACCGGCGCGCCAAGGGGCTTGATCGCCAGAAGGTCGCGCAGATGGATCGGCGGGTTGGCCTGCATCGCCTTGGAATAGGATTTCCACATCTCGTAGGAGGCCTTGTTGCAGGCCGCCTGCATCAGGTGCATGGACTGCGCGCCCCAAGCATGGGTCTCGCCCGACTTGCGCGCCTTGTAGAAGCCGCCGATGGGCATGACGTCCTGCCCGCCGCGGAAGCCCAGCGCGTGGATTTCCTCGACCTTCTTCTGAATGCCGGAGACACCGATCCCCGAAATCCGCGAGATCATGCCCGGGAAGAACTCGGCGCACATAGCGCGGCTGAGGCCCACCGCCTCGAAGTTGAGACCGCCACGATAGGAGGACACGACCGAAATCCCCATCTTCGACATGATCTTCAGGATGCCCAGGTCGATGGCGTCGCGATAGCGCGACATCGCCTCGGTCAGCGACCCGTCGAGCAGGCCGCGGCGGATACGGTCGGCGATGGTGTCTTCGGCCAGATAGGGGTTCACCACCGTCGCACCAGCGCCGATCAGCACCGCGAAGTAATGCGGGTCGATGCATTCCGCCGAGCGCACGTTGAGCGAACAGAAGGTCCGCAGCCCCTTGCGCGTCAGATGGCTGTGAACCGCGGAGGTGGCCAGGATCATCGGCATGCCGATGCGGTCCGCGTCGGCCTTGTGGTCGGTCAGCGTGATGTGACCCGCACCGGAGCGCACGGCATCCTCGGCCTCCGCGCGGATGCGGTCGAGGTTTTCGCGCAGGGTGTTCTGCTTGCCGCTTGCGGGGAAGGTGCAGTCGATCTCGACCATCTCAGCATTGAAGTGACCCTTCAGCGCCTCGAACTGCGCATTGCCCACGAAGGGCGTGTCGAGCACGAGGATCTCGGTCTGGGATGAGCTTTCGTCGAGCACGTTCTTAAGGTTGCCGAACCGCGTCTTCAGTGACATCACGCGGAATTCGCGCAAGCTGTCGATCGGCGGATTCGTGACCTGGCTGAAATTCTGCCGGAAGTAATGCGACAGCGGGCGGTAGCGCTTGGACAGCACCGCCGAGGGCGTGTCGTCGCCCATGGAGACCACGGTCTCCTTGCCGTCTTCGGCCATCGGCATGAGGATCTGTTCGATTTCCTCGACCGAATAGCCCGCCGCGATCTGGCGGCGGCGCAGCTCGGCCCCCTCGAACAGGGGCTTTTCCGTCACCTCGGCCATCGGCTCGTCAAGCTCGGTGATCTTGCCGACCCATTCACCGAACGGACGCGCGGCAGCGAGGCGGTCCTTGATCTCCACATCGTGGAACAGCAGGCCTTCCTCCATGTCCACGGCGATCATCTGACCGGGGCCAAGCGCGCCCTTTTCGCGCACCGTCGCCTCGTCCGTGGGCACCATGCCCGCCTCGGAGCCAGCGATCAGCAGGTTGTCGCCCGTCACCACATAGCGCATCGGGCGCAGGCCGTTGCGGTCAAGCCCGCCGCAGACCCAGCGGCCATCGGTCATGGCCAGCGCCGC
>CAZTEV010000229.1:0-3299 GCA_964612785.1 uncultured Roseivivax sp.
GAAGGGCAGGGGGCGGCAGACCTCCATCGCGGCGACACCCACGCGGGCGGTCAGCGCGCCGTTGACCAGCCCCTCGCCGAAGCGCCGCGACAGACGCGCCAGAAGACCGCCGCCCAGAATGGGCTCCAGCATGTCGTCGCCCACAGCGACCGCCCCCGTGGCCACGAGATGCGAGAAGACCGCGCGCGTGAGCCGCCAGGAGCCCAGCGTGCCGGAGCGCCCGCCATAAATCTCCGCGATGCGGCGGATCATGCGCAGGTTCGCCGACAGTGCCGCCGCCACATCGGCGAAGGCCAGCGGCACCAGCGCGGTGACCGCCGCAACCTGCCGCGCGGCAGCCTGAACCTCGCCCGTGGCGCGGGCGTCGAGTGGGCTCAGAACCTCGCGTTCGGCCAGTTGCAAAAGCGCCTCGGCATCGAAGACATCGCCCTGTTTCTCGGCGAAGCGGTCACGCCCCCAGCGGGTATCGTCGCGGCCCTGATAAAGCGCGCTCAGCCGGGCGGTGACGGCGCGCGCGGCCTCCAGATTGGCGTCGGTCAGGGCGGTGTCGGCGGCGCGCTGCAGCTGATCGAGCCGCTTCAGCCGCGAGAAGGCGGACATCTCCTTGATCGCGATCAGCAGCGTGACGAACACGAACAGCGCAAACAGCCCCGTCACCGCCCAGCCAAGGATCGGATTCGCGGCCAGAAGGGCCGTCACGAAATTCCACGCCGCGACCGAGATCACGGTGGTCAGGATCAGCCCGGCCAGGGACCAGAACCAGCGCGCGAGCCGTGAGGGCCTGCGGGCCGCGAGCGCCGCCGCATTGGCCATGGCCGCGCCTTGCGGAGGCCCGTCCTCGGGCCCGCCCGGCGCAAGGTCGGGCACGGGGGGCGCATCGGCGGGATCGGGACGCAGGCCCAGCGGGTCGTCGATCTCGAACAGGACGGGGCGGCGGCGATTGCCGCCTTGGCCTTTCTCGCTCATAGCCGGTCTCCGAACAGGAACTCCGCCGCGCGGTCGAGCCGGATATGCGGCGGGCCGTGACCGGGGCGCAGCGACAGTGGCGCAGGCGCGAAGGACATGATGCCGTAATCGCCCGCAAGCCATTCGGTCTCGTCGCCCGACAGCAGAATGCGCGGGTCGGTGGGCAATTCCCCGGGCCAGAGCGCGGCCTCGCGCCCCGTTTCCAGCAGCGTGCCCCGCACGCAATCGAGCCGCTGCCCGTCCACGTCGCGCATCTCCTCGACGGTGGCGCGCAGGCTGGCGATGGCCATGGCGCGGGTCTTGGCGCCCGCGAATTCGGCGCGGTCCGAGGCCTCGCGCGTCATCGCCTGCATGAGCGCGGTCAGCCGGTCGTGCTGGGCGTGGTGCAGATGGTCGGCCTTGGTGGCGGCAAAGAGGATCCGCTCCACCCGCTTGCCCATCAGAAGCTGCGACAGGAAGGCGTTCCGGCCGGGCCGGAAGGCGGCCATGATATCGGCCATGGTGCGGCGCAGATCGGCCAGTGCCTCGGGCCCCTTGTGGATCGCCCCCAGCGCATCGACCAGCACGACCTGCCGGTCGATCCGGGCGAAGTGATCGCGGAAGAAGGGTTTGACGACGCGGGATTTGTAGGCCTCGAACCGGCGTTCGAATTCCCGCCAGAGCGATTTGCGCGGCGCGCCCGTCTGCGGCGGCAGCGGCGCGAAGGTCAGGACCGGAGATCCGGCCAGATCGCCCGGCAGCAGGAACCGCCCCGGCGTCAGATCCGAATAGCCGTCCTGCCGCGCGGCCTCCAGATATTCGGTGAAGGCCCGGGCCAGCGCCTGGGCGCGGGGCTCCTCCAGCGCTTGCGCGCTGTCCTCGCCCGCGATGGCGGCGCGAAATCCGGCGGCGCTGTCGCGGGTCTCAAGCCGGGCCAGCGTGTCGGCCGACCATTCGGCATAGCTTTTCTCGAGCAGGCCCAGATCCAGAAGCCATTCGCCCGGATAATCGACAATGTCGAGATGCACCGTGCGCGGCCCCTGGATACCGCCCAGAAGCCCCGTGGGCCGCACCTTGAGCGACAGCCGCAGCTCTGAGATGGCCCGGGTGCTGTCCGGCCAGCGCGGGGTCTTGGCGGTGAGCGCGGCAAGGTGCGCTTCGTAGTCGAAGCGCGGCAGCGTGTCGTCGGGCTGGGGCTGGAGGTAGGCCGCGGCGATGCGGCCCTCGGCCGCGGCCGAGAGCTGCCCCATGCGGCCGCGCTCCATCATGTTGGCCACGAGCGAGGTGATGAACACCGTCTTGCCCGACCGGGCGAGGCCGGTGACGCCCAGCCGGATTACCGGTTCGAAGAAGGTCTCGGACAGGGTGCCGCCCATGCTTTCCACGCCGCGCGTGAGCCTGTCTGCAATATCCGAGATGACCAATGCCTGCGTTCCCCGTGCCTGCCTTGGGGTGCAAGATAGGCAGTCGCGGCGGGCTCCGCCAGTGGCCGGGGCTTGCCGGGCGCGCAGGCTTTGTCTATCGCCCGGGGCCATGCCGCGATTTGCGTTCATTGTGGAATATGACGGCGCGCCCTTTGCCGGGTGGCAGCGCCAGAAGGATCAGCCCTCGGTTCAGGGGGCGATCGAGGCCGCGCTTGCGCGGCTCGAACCCGGCCCCCATACCATCGCCGCGGCAGGCCGGACCGATGCGGGCGTGCATGCGCGCGGGCAGGTGGCGCATGCGGATCTGGTCAAGGACTGGCAGCCCTTCCGCCTGCAGGAGGCGCTGAATTATCATCTGAAGCCCGAGCCCGTGGCCATCGTCGCGGCCGCACGGGTGGCAGAGGATTGGCATGCGCGGTTCTCGGCCGGAGAGCGGCGATACCTTTACCGCGTGTTGAACCGCCGCGCGCGCCCGGTCCTGGAGGCGGGGCAGGTCTGGCATGTCGCCCGACCGCTCGATCTCGAGGCCATGCGCCGCGGCGCGGAGCATCTGCTCGGGAAGCACGATTTCACCACCTTCCGGTCCACCATGTGCCAGGCGGCGAGCCCTGTGAAGACGCTCGATGCGCTGGACATCGCAGAGCTCGAGACGGAAGCGGGGCGCGAAATCCGGTTCCGGCTGCGCGCGCGGTCCTTCCTGCACAACCAGGTGCGCTCGTTCGTGGGCACGCTTGAGCGCGTAGGCGCGGGCGCCTGGGCGCCAGAGGATGTGGCCCGCGCCCTTGCGGCAAAGGACCGCGCGGCCTGCGGGCCGGTCGCGCCGCCGCAGGGCTTGTATCTGATGGGTGTGGGCTATCCCGACGATCCGTTCGTCTGAGGCGCGTCTGGCCCGAAGGCGCGCTTGGTTTCGCGCGGGGAAGTGCGTTTTTT
>CAZTEV010000230.1:0-3284 GCA_964612785.1 uncultured Roseivivax sp.
CCGGGCTACGCGCATCTTCAGGCGATGGATTACATGGCGAAGGGGCATCAGCTGGCCGATGTGGCGGCGATCCTCGGCTCCATGGATATCGTCTTCGGAGAGGTGGACCGCTGAGGCGGGGCAGGCTACGACACGCGGGATAACGAGAAACGCGAGGGATTGCCGCCATGAACCTGACCCGCTGGACGCCTTTGGCCGCACTTGCCGTGCTTGCCGCCTGTGAAGTGCCGCCCGAAGGCACGACCGAGGAAGACGTGATGAATTTCGACATCGCCGTGGCCTCGATCGGCTGCAATCTGGTTGACGAGGGCGATTACCAGGCGGTCGAACTGCAGACGGGCCTGAACCGGCTGCAGATGCAGGAAATGGCGGCTTTCCGGGTCGAGACCGGCGCGGCGGCGCGTCTGTCGAATGGCGGGATGCGGCTCGTATCCGGCAGCTGCGCCCCGAGCGAGACCGCAGAGGCGGACGCGGCCGAGGCGGGCTGACCCGCAAGGAATATCCGGCTGGGGGCGCGCGGGCCACGCGCCGCACCCGGTCGACCCATAGCGGGGCAGGGCGCCCCCACAGCGCCCGCGCCGCGAAGATGCGCTGAGACGCGATAGGATGAACGATGCTGAGACGACTGCACCCCGATCAACCGGACAGCTTCGCCTTCACGCCTGAGAACCAGGCCTGGGCGGAAACGCAGATCACGAAGTTTCCGAAGGGCCGCCAGGCCTCGGCGATCATTCCGCTGCTGTGGCGGGCGCAGGAGCAGGAAGGCTGGCTTTCGCGCCCCGCGATCGAGCATGTCGCGGGGATGCTCGACATGGCCTATATGCGGGCGATGGAGGTCGCGACCTTCTACTTCATGTTCCAGCTGCAGCCCGTGGGCGCGGTTGCGCATATCCAGGTCTGCGGCACCACGTCCTGCATGATCTGCGGTGCGGAAGACCTGATTGCGGTCTGCAAGGACAAAATCGCGCCGAAGCCGTTCCAGCCCGGCGCCGATGGCAAGCTTAGCTGGGAAGAGGTCGAGTGCCTGGGCGCCTGTGCCAACGCACCGATGGCCCAGATCGGCAAGGATTACTACGAGGACCTGACCGCAGACCGTTTCGCCGAGATCCTGGACGAGTTGGCGGCAGGCAAGGTGCCGACGCCCGGACCGCAGCAGGGCCGCTTCGCCTCGGAGCCCGCGATGGGCCTGACGTCGCTCGAAGCGCTCAAGGGCGGCAATCAGTACAACGCCTCCGTCGATCTGGCGGTGACGATCGGCGACACCGTCAAGCGGATCGACGGAACCGAGGTGGCGCTAGAGGCGCCGTGGCACGATTTCAGCCAGGACAAGGGGGATGCGACGCCCGGTCATGGCACGGTCAAGGCCCCCGCAACCCCGGTGGACGAGACCGGTATCGACAAGCGGCAGGCGCCCGCGCAGGGCACGGCCCATCCCGAAACCGCAGCCCCCGCACAGGCGGCAGAAGCCGCCGAGGCGGAGATTGGCGAGAAACCCGCAACCCTCGACGCGCCGCGCGGCGATGCGCCGGACGATCTGAAAAAGATCAAGGGCGTCGGTCCGAAACTGGAAAAACTGCTGCACGAGCTGGGCTTTTTCCACTTCGACCAGATCGCCTCCTGGACCGACGCGGAGGTGGCCTGGGTCGATCATCATCTCGAAGGGTTCAAGGGCCGCGTCAGCCGTGACGAATGGGTGCGTCAGGCCAAAGAGCTGACCCGGTCCTGAAGTCTAAGTTTGCTTCCCGTGTAAAATTGGGCATCGTGTTACAAAACCATGCACAAAACACGGACAGGGAGTGACGATATGAGTGCATCGAAAGATGGAATGAGCTGCCAGACAGGCTGCTGGGCCTTGGCAGCGGGTCTGGCGCTGATCATTTTCCTGCTTCTGCTCGTGTTGGGCGGGAATGGCTGGATCGCTTCGATCTTCCTGTCCGGCGTGGCCTTCATCGTGTCGGGATTTGCCTTCAGCTGGATCTTCTGCAAGCCGCTCACGAAGCCTGCCGAGGCGGCATCGGCCCTCAAGACGCCGGGAACTGCGGGCGTGACGCCGGGCTCTGCCGGGGTGCAGCCGGGCAGTGCCGGCAGCGATGCGCCTGCACCGGCCGCAAAAGCGGCGGCGGCGGACAGCGCCTCCGCCGATACGACCGGATCGCCCGCGACGACCGGCGCTTCCGTGCCGGGCTCGACGCCCGTGGCCGCAGATGCCGAGGCCGGGGCCAAGGTCAAACCCACGACCCAGCTCAAGGGGCAGGAGGAGCTTGCCGCGAAGAAGGGCGAGTGGAAATACGAGGGCGGCAAAAGCGGTGACGCCGCGAAGCCCGAGGCCGAACCGGCAGCTCCGGTCATGGCAGCGGGTGCCGCGTCCGGTGCGGACAAGGATGCGGCCACGGCGGCAAGCCTTGATCCCGACGCGCCGCAGGACAAGCCCGCGACGCTGGACGGGCCGCGCGATGGCGGGGCTGACAACCTTAAGGAAATCAAGGGTGTGGGGCCGAAACTCGAAGCGATGCTGAACGACATGGGCTTTTACCATTTCGACCAGATCGCGAACTGGACGGCCTCCGAGGTCAACTGGGTCAACCAGAACCTCACCGGCTTCAAGGGCCGCGTCACCCGCGATGAATGGGTCGCACAGGCCAAGATCCTGGCCGCAGGTGGCGACACCGAATTCTCCAAGCGCGTCGATAAAGGCGGCGTGTACTGATCCCGACAGGAGGCGGTCTGCAGGCGATGAATAGCGACGATCTGGCACGGCGGGGGCGGCGAATTGCCCTCATTATTGCCGGGACAGGCGTGTTATGGATCGCCTCAACCGCAATCGGGGTGTCGCAGGGCTGGACGGCCCGGACACAGGCCCTGTTCGATCTCGCGGCTTTGGCCGCGTTCGGCTGGGCGCTCTGGATGATTTATGGGCTCTGGCGGGATCGCCAGAAGGACAAGGACTGAACGATGCTGCAAGATCAGGACCGGATCTTCACCAATATCTACGGGATGGGCGACCGCACGCTGAAGGGCGCGCAGGCGCGCGGCCATTGGGACGGCACGGCCGATCTCATCAAGAAGGGCCGCGACTGGATCATCGACGAGATGAAGAAGTCGGGTCTGCGCGGTCGCGGCGGCGCGGGTTTCCCCACGGGTCTCAAGTGGTCCTTCATGCCCAAGGAATCGGACGGGCGCCCGGCTTACCTTGTCGTCAATGCCGACGAGTCGGAGCCCGGCACCTGCAAGGACCGCGAAATCATGCGCCACGACCCGCACACGCTGGTCGAGGGCTGCCTGAT
>CAZTEV010000231.1:0-2386 GCA_964612785.1 uncultured Roseivivax sp.
CGCCCGACCCTTACCTTGGCAAGGTAATGCTCTACCCCTGAGCTACGCCCGCTTACCAATCGAGTGACGGGGATGTAGAAAATCGGCGCGCGCGCTGCAAGGGGAAAATCGCGTCTGTCGCGCGGTTTTCTGCGCGCGGCCCGATCTTACCAGAGCACGTGGGCAATCAGCGCGATCGAGGTGGAGGCGATCGACAGGATCGTCAGCACCATCCCGCCCGAGCGCAGCGGCATCGACGGTGTCTCGCGCGTCAGGGCCAGCCCGTGCATCGCGCGGCCCACCAGAAGCAGCCCGCCCGCCAGGTGCAGCGCCTCGGGCGGCGCACCCATGAGTTCGGTCAGAAGCAGCAGGATCAGGCCCAGCGGCGCGAATTCCGCGAAATTGGCATGGGCCCGGATCCGCCGCTCCAGCGCCCGGTCGCCGCCATCGCCCAGCGACGTGCCGGTGACCCCCCGCCGCAGGATCACCCGCGCCGTCAGGGCCAGGAACAGCACGCCCAGAAGGCCCGCATAGATCGACGTGATCGCGAAACTGGCCCCGCCGTCCATCAGCGCGACCTCTCGTCTTTCTCGACCGCGCCGCCTTTCGCGACCCAGTCGTTGAAGCCGTCTTTCATGTGCGCCGCCTCGAAGCCCATCTTCTGCAGCTGGAACACCGCCAGGGCCGAGCGCCAGCCGCTGGCGCAGTGGAAGACGTAGCGTTTGTCATCCTGGGCGAATTCCGGCTTGTGATAGGGGCTGTCGGGATCGACCCAGAATTCGAGCATCCCGCGCGGCGCGTGCAGGGAGCCGGGGATGAAGCCCGTCTTGGCGCGTTCGCGGACATCGCGGATATCGACGATGACCACATCGGGCTCCGAGGCCAGCGACAGCGCCTCCTCGGTCGTGACCTCGGGGATCTGGCTGCGCGCCTCGGCCACGAGGTCTGCCGCGGAGAGCTTGAGCTTGGTCATGTCTGGGCCACCCTGATGCAAAGCGAAGGATCTGTCGCCGCGAGCCTAGGAGCGCGGGGTGCGGGAAGGCAAGGGGGCGTTTGGCCGGGGCGTTCCGGGTGGGTGTTTGGGGCGAGACCCCGGATCAGGTCCGGGGCCGTTGGGCAGGCCGCATGTCTTTCCGCACCCCTGTCCCGGCCTCGCGCCGGGACCTCGCCGGTCCCAACCGCGCAGCGGTCTTCGCGGTGTCCGAGCCTCCAGTCGCCGCTTGAACCAAAGCGCGAAGGTCAGCCCCCCGGCGCTCTTGTCCCGGCCTTGCGCCGGGACCTTCCCGATCCCGGCCGATTGGCGGTCTTCAGGGCGCCTGACCCTCCAGGACACCTTCGAAGAAAAGCGCGAAAGTCAGCCGCCGGCACCCCCTGTCCCGGCCTCGCGCCGGGACCTCGCCCGTCCCGGCCCTGCGCCGCAGGCCCCTCAATGAGGTGACACGCTGGCCATAGCGGCGGAACGGTGGGTTTTCACCCACCCTACGGCGTCACAGGACACGCACATGCGCCCTAGTCCGGTTCGTACTCCACCAGCAGATCCTTCGCGTCGATCTGCCCGCCGGGCGTCGCGTGCACGGCTTTCACGACCGCGTCGCGTTCGGCATGAAGGCCCGTCTCCATCTTCATCGCCTCGATGGTCAGCAGCAGGTCGCCCTGCTTCACGGCCTTGCCCGCCTCGACCGCGACAGAGGCAACGACCCCCGGCATCGGCGCGCCCACATGGTTGGGGTTGCCCATCTCCGCCTTGGGCGCGGCGGCCTTGCCGCCCGTCGCCTTGCGATCGGCCACGCGTACGGAGCGCGGCTGGCCGTTCAGCTCGAAGAAGACCCGCTTCTCGCCGTTCTCCTGCGTCTCGCCCACGGTGATCAGGCGGATCTCCAGCGTCTTGCCGGGATCGATCTCGGCGGTGATCTCCTCACCGGGCTGCATGCCGTAGAAGAAGGTCTTCGTGGGCAGGGTCCGCACGGGGCCGTATTGCTGGTGGCGTGCGTAGTAATCGGTGAAGACCTTGGGATACATCAGGTAAGCGTTCAGATCCTCGCTGTCGAAGTCCGCATCCTCGAACTTCGCGGTGAGCTCGGCCATGGCCGCGTCGAAATCCACCGGCTTCAGATGCTTGCCCGGACGGTCGGTGAAGGGCTTTTCCTTCTTGAGGATCCGCTTCTGGATATCCTTGGGCCAGCCGCCCGGGGGCTGGCCCAGAGATCCGCGCATCATGTCGATCACCGAGTCGGGGAAGGAGATATCGCGTCCCGGATCCTCCACATCGGCGCGTGTCAGGCCCTGGCTGACCATCATCAGGGCCATGTCGCCCACGACCTTGGAGGACGGCGTGACCTTCACGATATCGCCGAACATCTTGTTCACGTCCGCATAGGTATGCGCGACCTCGTGCCAGCGCTCTTCC
>CAZTEV010000231.1:2396-3202 GCA_964612785.1 uncultured Roseivivax sp.
GCGCGCCTGCGCCTTGAGGTTGGTGAACTGCCCGCCCGGCATTTCGTGCAGATAGACCTCGGAGGCAGGCGCCTGCAGGCCCGACTCGAAGGCCGCATATTGGCCGCGCACGGCTTCCCAGTAATTCGAGATCTCGCGGATCGCTTCGATATCGAGTCCGGTATCCCGGTCGGTATGGCGCAGCGCCTCCACCACCGATCCAAGCGTCGGCTGCGAGGTATTGCCCGACAGCGCGTCCATCGCCGCATCGACGGCATCGACGCCCGCTTTCGCGGCCTCCATGATCGAGGAAATCGCGGCACCCGACGTGTCATGGGTGTGGAAGTGGATGGGCAGGCCCACCTCTTCTTTCAGCGCCCGGATGAGCGGCCCGGCGGCGGCGGGTTTCAGAAGGCCCGCCATGTCCTTCAGACCCAGCACATGCGCGCCCGCGGCCTTCAGCTCCTTGCCCATCGCGACGTAGTATTTCAGATCGTATTTCGCGCGGTCGGGGTCGTTGATGTCGCCCGTGTAGCAGATGGAGCCTTCGCACACCTTGCCGGTCTCCAGCACCGCATCCATCGAGACGCGCATGTTCTAGACCCAGTTCAGGCTGTCGAAGACGCGGAAGACATCCACCCCGCTTTCCGCAGCCTGCTTGACGAAGCCCTGCACGACGTTGTCGGGATAGTTGGTGTAGCCCACGCCATTCGATGCCCGCAGCAGCATCTGGGTCATCACGTTGGGCATCTTCGCGCGGATGTCGCGCAGGCGCTGCCAGGGGCATTCCTGCAGGAAGCGGTAGGCCACGTCGAAGGTCGCGCCGC
>CAZTEV010000232.1:0-3185 GCA_964612785.1 uncultured Roseivivax sp.
GCCCCCTGCTCACATGAAAACCCCTACGCGCTCAGCTGCCCGAGCGCGCGGGCGAAGACCTCCGGATCGACATTCCCGCCCGAGATCGTGACGATCACCGCGTCCCCCTCGATCTCGTCGCGATGAAACAGCGCCGCCGCCAGCGCCACCGCGCCGCCCGGTTCGGCCACCAGCTTCAGCCGCAGAAAGGCCGCCGCCATGGCGCGCATAACTTCCCCATCGGAGACCACGATGCCGGGCCCGCAGAGCCGCTTCAGGATCGGGAAGGTCAATGCGCCGGGCATGGGCGTCACGATGGCGTCGCAAAGCCCGCCCGACAGCGTCGCGTTCCGCTCCCGCCGACCGGATCGCAGCGAGCGGGCCACGTCGTCGAACCCTTCGGGCTCCACCGGCCGCACACGCAGTCCCGGCGCGTCCGCCCCGAGCGCCAGCGCGATGCCGGAGGCGAAGCCGCCGCCGCCGCAACAGACAAGGACATCCGCCCGTGTCACGCCCAAAGCCTGCGCCTCCTCGGCAATCTCGAGGCCCGTCGTGCCCTGGCCCGCGATCACCTCGGGGTCGTCAAAAGGCTTGACCAGGGTCAGCCCCCGCTCGGCGGCCAGCCTGTCTCCGATCGCGTCGCGATCCTCCCGCGCACGGTCGTACAGCACCACCTCGGCCCCCAATGCGCGCGTGTTGGCGATTTTCAGTTGGGGCGCGTCGCCGGGCATCACGATCACTGCAGGCGCGCCATGGGCGCGGGCGGCCAGCGCCACGCCCTGCGCATGGTTGCCCGAGGAAAACGCGATGACGCCCGCGGCGCGGTCTTCCGCGCGGAGGGCGGACAGAGCGGCCCAGGCGCCGCGAAACTTGAAGCTCCCCGTATGCTGCAGACATTCCGGCTTGATGAAAACGTGCCGCCCCGCGATCTCGTCGAGAAACGGCGAGGACAAGAGCGGCGTGCGCCGCGCATGGCCTTCGAGCCGCCGGGCGGCGGCCCGGATCCGGTCGATCTCCATCAGCGCAAGGCGCCGAGCCAGCGATTGAGTGCCTCCAGCGCTTCCGCCTCGTCGAGGAAGGGGATATGCCCCCGGTCGGGCACGGTGGCCGCGATCATGTCGGGCCGCCTGCGCTGCATTTCCGCGAAGGTCTCCTGAGCCAGAAGGTTCGACCCGGCGCCGCGGATCGCGCAGAGCGGCAGTCCGGCCAGCGCATCGAAGAGCGGCCAGAGATCGGGCGCGGGCTGTGCGCCCGTCTCCAGCACCGCCTCGCGCAGTTTCGGGTCATAGGGGATGGTCAGCCCGTCCGGGCCTTCGCGGAACAGGATCCGCACCTCGTTGTCCCAGCGCTCCTGCGGCACGTTGGCAAAGCCCGCAAGCCGCTGGCCGATCACCTGCGCGGCCTCATCAAAGGTCTTCCAAACCGGATTGCGGCCCAGATAGTCGCGGATCGTGGCAAGCCCCGCCTCCGCAATCTCCGGCCCGATATCGTTGAGCGCGACGCCCAGCAGCCGCTCCTTCGCCGTGGCCGCGAGCAGCATCGCGATCAGCCCGCCCCGCGAGGTGCCCAGAATGGCCGCGCGCTCGATCCCCAGATGGTCGAGCAATTCCAGCGCGTCGCGCCCCTCCACCGGGATCGTATAGGTCGCGGGATCAGCCCAGTCGGATTGGCCCCGCCCGCGATAATCGAGCCGAATGAGCCGCACGCCCGCAAGATGCGGCGCGACATAATCGAAATCGTGCACGTCACGCGTGAGCCCCGCAAGGCACAGAAGCGGCAGGCCCTGACCCTCATCTTTGTAATGCAGGCTCAGCCCGTCGGAGGTGGTGAAGGTCGGCATCAGGTGGCAAGCTCCGAGAGGGTGGTGAGATCGGACAGGATGTGGTGGGGCCGGGCAGGCATCCGGTCCACGGGCTCGCCCTTGCGGTTGACCCATGCGGTGGTGAAGCCGTAGCCCGCAGCCCCCGCCGCGTCCCAGCCATTGGAGGAGACGAACAGCACCTCCTCGCGCGCGCAGCCGAAGCGGGCCTCGACCATGTCATAGACCTTCGCCGACGGTTTGAAGATGCCCACATCCTCCACCGACAGGACGGCGTCGAGATATTCGCCGAGCCCGGCGCTGTCCACCGCGCCCTCCAGCATGTCGGGGCTGCCATTCGACAGGATCGCGCAGGTCTTGCCCGCGGCCTTCAGCTTGGCCAGCATCATCGGGACCTCGCGGAAGGGCGCCAACTCCCAGTAGAGCGCCAGAAGGCGTTCGCGCAGCTCCATATCGCCGTCGAGCCCGCGGTGTTCCAGCGCCCAGTCGAGCCCGTCGCAGGTCACATCCCAGAACGAACAATGCTCTCCCGTGATCGTGCGCAGCCAGGTATATTGCAGCTGTTTTTGCCGCCAATCCTCCGCCAGATCGGTCCAGACGGCGGCCAGCGCGTCGCGACCGGGCTCTTCGGCCGCGGTGCGGGCGGCGGCGGCCACGTCGAACAGGGTGCCGTAGGCGTCGAAGATGCAGGTGGTGATGGGCATGGGGGTCCTCCGCTTTGGCGCGACGTTGGCACGGGGCCGCGCGGAGGAAAAGGGGCGGGGCGTTCCCTTTCCGCGCGGAAGGCACTAAGGCGGCAGCCGAACGGACCGTCATGCGGAGGGGGTTTTCGATGTCAGACGAGGTTCTTGCCCGGCTTTCGGCCGCGCCGCTGCGGCGCTGGTTCGGGGTGGTCAGCCTGATCTTTTTGGGCGGGTTGCTGATCTATGTCGCCGCGGCGACGCCGCCTGCGCCGGTCTGGCAGATCCTGCTGGTGGCACTGGGGGCGGGCGCGATGCTGCTGGCCCATGCGATGTTCCGCGCCACGGCCCTCACGCTGACGCTGACCCGCGCGGGGCTTGAGGACAGCGCGGGCAACATGATCGCCCGGATGGACGAGATCCGCAGCGTGGAGCGGGGCGCGTTCGCGATGAAACCCTCGAACGGGTTCGTCCTGAACATGAACCGGCCGCAAGCGAGACGCTGGCGGCCGGGTCTGTACTGGTGCTTGGGCAAGCGTGTCGCGGTGGGGGGCGTCACGCCCGGCCATCAGACGAAGCCGATGGCCGATGCGATCGCGATCCTCGTGGCCGAGCGGGGCCCTCGGGACGCCTGAGGATCAGGCGCCGCTCGATTTCTTGGAGGTGCCGCCGCCCTGGTTTTCCTTGCCGTCGACATTGTCCTGGCA
>CAZTEV010000233.1:0-3174 GCA_964612785.1 uncultured Roseivivax sp.
GGGAACTTCGTCAGCGGCATCCGCGTCGGCACCTGGACGTTCTACGACGTCGAAGGGCACCGAACGGAGGAGGGGGGCTACCTCGACGGCACCGTCCACGGCGTGTGGACCGGGTACTTCCCGGATGGATCGCTTCGCTATCAGGGGGAACTCGAGAGCGAAGTGCCCGTCGATCGCTGGGTCTACTACCATCCGGACGGCGTCGAACGCGCCGCGGGAGCTTTTCGGGAAGGAATGCCGGCCGGCCCTTGGACCTTCAAACACAGTCAAGGGACGCTCGCCGCTACGGGCGAGTTCGAAGATGGCGTTCGTCACGGGAAGTGGCAATTCTACGAACCCGATGGTACGCCCATCGCATCAGGCCTCTACGCCCACGGACGCCGCGTTGGCGAGTGGCGCGTCGGAAAGGCCGGGCGAAGGGTTCGGATGGATGACGCCGAACCCCGACCCATGGAACAATGGCGGCGAGACGTGCCACCATCAGCGGAGTACGAAGAGTGAGTGGATTGATTGAGCCGGCGCATCTGGAAAGCCTGATCATCTTCCCACTTCGGGAGGTTGTTCTCTTTCCGGGAACGCGACCTCCGCGCTCGACCCCGAGCTCGAACAGGAGGTGGTGCGAGTCATCAAGGATCTGGCCCGCGAGGGGCGGACCATGCTGATCGTCACCCATGACATGAAGATGGCGCGCGACGTCTCGAGCCACGTCGTGTTCCTGCATCAGGGCCTCATCGAAGAGGAAGGCCCGCCGGATGCGCTCTTCGGCGCTCCGAAATCCGAACGGCTGCGGGGCTTTCTCAGCTCCACAATGGCCGAATAACCGAAAAAACGATCTCAAACTCAGGGAGAAAAGAGATGAAGACGTTTCTGATGGGCACCGCCGCGCTGGCACTCGGCGCCTCCGCCGCCTTCGCGGCCGAGCATTCCGTGGTCCGCCTCGGGACCGAGGGCGCCTACCCTCCGTACAACTACCTCGACGATGCAGGCGAGGTCGCGGGCTTCGAGCGCGAACTGGGCGACGAGCTTTGCATGCGCGCCGAGATGACCTGCGAATGGGTCACCAATGACTGGGATTCGATCATTCCGAACCTCGTCTCGGGCAATTACGACGCGATCATCGCGGGCATGTCGATCACCGCAGAGCGTGACGAAGTGGTGGACTTCACCCAGAACTACACCCCGCCCTCGCCCTCGGCCTATGCCGCGATGTCTGAAGATGCAGATCTCGAAGGCGGTGTCGTGGCCGCCCAGACCGGCACGATCCAGGCCGCGCATATCGCCGAGACCGGCGCGACCCTGCTCGAATACCCCACCCCCGACGAGACGATCGCGGCGGTCCTGTCCGGTGAGGCCGACGCGGTCATGGCCGACAAGGACTTCCTGATCCCGCTGGTCGAGGAAAATGACGGCATGGTCTTCGTGGGCGACGACGTGCCGCTCGGCGGCGGCATCGGCATGGCCTTCCGCGAAAGCGATCCCGAGATGCGTGAAGCCTTCGACGCGGCGATCCAGTCCATGAAGGACGACGGCACGCTGAACGAGCTGATCGTGAAGTGGCTGGGCGAAGACAGCCCGCGCTTCTGATCCCACGCCTTCCGGGAAGGGGCCCCGCGCGGCCCCTTCCCGACCTGACCCGGGACGCCCATGCTATCCTGCGCCGATCCGAGCCAGCTTTCCGGCCTCAACTGGCTGATGTGCTACCTGACGACGGGCAAGCACCTCTCGCTCTATGTCTCGGTCGGCACCGTTCTTCTTCTGCTCGCCATCACCGCGCCCACGGCCCTTTTGTTCGGCTTTGGTGGCGCCTCGGCCGCGCGCTCGCGCATTGCGCCGCTGCGCTGGTTCGGCAAGGGCTACATCGCCATCGTGCGCGGCGTGCCCGACATCGCCTTCTTCCTGTTCTTCGTGATCGCGCTCGATCAGGGCTTCGAGTGGCTGCGCCACCAGTGGAAATGCCCCGACTGGTCCGAGCCGATCCGGCAGGGATCGGATTTCATCGTCTGCGCCGAGGCCAAGCTGCCCTTGGGCACCGCGCCGCAATGGGTGCACGAGACCTACGGCTTCTTCCTCGCGGTTCTGACCTTCGCCATCGTTTTCGGGGCTTTTGCCGCCAACGTCCTTTATGGCGCGATGCGGGCCGTGCCCCGCGCCCAGATCGAAACTGCCGAGGCCTACGGCCTGTCGCCCCGTCAGACCTTCTGGCGCATCCTCGTGCCGCAGATGTGGGTCTTCGCGCTGCCGGGCCTGTCGAATCTGTGGATGGTGCTGATCAAGGCCACGCCGCTTCTGTTTCTTCTGGGGATTGAGGATATCGTCTTCTGGGCGCGCGAGCTGGGCTCGGCCAAGACGCCGCGATTCACCGATTACCCGCATGGCGACTGGCGGATGTGGTACTTCCTGGCGCTGCTGGTCTTCTACCTCGCCTTCACGCGGGTCTCGGAGATCGTGCTCGACCGGATCATGGGACGGCTGACGCGCGGACAGGCGACGCTTGCGGGCGAAGCCCAGCGGAAGGCTGCGGCATGAGGACCCGATGTGACACCCGGATCGCGCGCGCCAGCCCCGCGCGCCGCGACCGACCCGCCCCCCAGGTCCACGGTCCGCACCCACCCTCGGGCCGGCCGCGACGCAAGCTTGAAGGACAGCGCTGATGTCCTGCCTTCAGACCATCACCGATTACGGCCTGCGCTCCATCGGCATCGGGGAACGGCTGCTGCCGCGCACCGATTTCACGCTCTGTCAGCAATTCACGCTGATCGGATCGGGCATGATCTGGAATATCTATTTCGGGATCTTCGCCCTCACGCTCGGCTTTTTCCTGGCCACCGCCGTGGCGATGGGCAAGGCATCGAAGAACCCCGTGCTGCGCAAGGCGTCCGAATGGTTCATCTTCGTCTTTCGGGGATCGCCGCTCTTCATCCAGTTCTTCTTCGCCTATTTCTGCTTCCTCGCGCTGAAGCCCGTGGCGCCGTTCCTTGACGTGCTGTCCTCGGCCTGGCTCGGGGCGCTGATCGTGTTGTTCCTGAACACCGCCGCCTATTCCGGCGAGATCTTCTATGGCGCGCTTCTGTCCGTGCCCAAGGGCGATATGGAGGCCGCCGATGCATACGGGCTTTCGGGCTGGCCGCGCTTTCGGCGGATCACCTGGCCCACGATGCTGCGGCTGGCCTGGCC
>CAZTEV010000234.1:0-3154 GCA_964612785.1 uncultured Roseivivax sp.
CGCCGCAGATCGCCTCCCAACGATCTCCCCCATGCATGCCCATGGTCTTGATCAGACCATGGCCGGCGTGGGCATGCACATCCACAAGCCCCGGGAAAACGACATGGCCGGTGCAATCGATGGTCTCGGTCGCCTCGACCTGTTCGGTCAGCTCCGCGGCACTGCCGATGGCCACGATCTTGCCGTCACGGACCGCTACGGCGCCCGCCTCGATCACCCGGCGGGCGGGGTCCATGGTGATGACGCAGCCGCCGGTGAGCAGCGTGTCAGCCTGCATGGGCCACCTCCGGCAAATGCGGCAGCTGCGTCACGTCGATCACCCCGTCGGCGGGCATGGCGAAATCAGGATGCTCGCCCGCGATGCCGATCACCCGCAGCGGGTTGTAGAGCGTTAGCCACGCGGGGTCTTCCTGCAGCAGCGCGTAGGCTTCCTGCCAGACCCGCCCGCGCGCATCGCGGTCGGGCATCACGCGGCCCTTGTCGATCAGCGCCTCGATCCGGGGGTTGGCATAGCCCTGCCACCACGACCCGGCCACGCGGCTGTCGATCTTCTCGTAGAGCACGCGGTAGGTGCTCATAGGGCTAGAGTCGAAGACGCAGAGGTCGCGGATTTCCTTGCGGCGGACCATGTGGGCGTAGTCTTCGCGCTCGGGGTGGATGTGCACGTTGAGCGTGATCCCCACCTCCTTGAGTTGCTCGCCAAGCGCGGCGGTCAGCCGTTCGGCCTCGTCCGGCAGGCGGGTCGGGCAATCGACGTCGAGCGTCAGGCCCTCGCCGTGCCCCGCTTCGGCCAGCAGCGCGCGGGCGATGTCGCGGTCCATCTGCGCGCCCTGCCCGGTCCCGGCCCCGAAATGGTTCGGGCTGACGAAGCCGCGCAGCGGGCGGGCGGCGCCTTGCATCACTGTCTCGACGATGTCCTCGCGGTCCACGGCGAGACTGAGTGCCCGACGGACACGGGCATCGGCCAGCGGACCACGTGCGGCGTTGAGCAGGTAGATGATCGCGACCGGCGACAGGAATTCATGCCGCATGGTGCCAAGGCTGCGCGAGGCGGCAAAGTCGAGGCCATTGGCGACCTGCACCTCGCCGCGCGTTAGCATCGCCTGACGCTTGGCCGCATCGGGCTCGAGCAGCCATGTAATCTTCTCATTCGCCGGGGTGCCAGAGAGATGCCCCGCGACCCGCGCGACACTGATGCGCTCGGGCGTGATCTCGGTGATCCGGTAGGGCCCGCTGCCGACCTGCGCGCCGTGGTCGCCCGCGTCGAGCGCCGGGAAGGCCGAAGGTGCGACGATGAAGCCCTGCTCCAGCACATCGAGCAAATCCGCCATCGGCGCGGTCAGGGTGACGCGCAGCCGCGTCGGCTCCAGCACCTCGAGCCCCGCCCCGCCCAGGAACTGACGCCAGACCGCCGGCGCACCCAGGGTATAGCCCTTGTCCTCCCGCGCCATGCGCGTGAGCGAGGCGGCCACGGCCGCCGCGTCGCAGGGGGTGCCGTCATGAAATGTCACGTCCGGTTGCAAGGTGAAGGTCCAGACCGTCGCGTCCTCCGACACCTCCCAGTCCCGCGCCAGCGCCGGGACAAACCCCTGCCCCTCGCGTTTCACCAGCGTGTCGTAGATGGCGTGCAACACCGTCAGCTCGTCACTGGCATCGGTGCAGTCATGCGGGTCGTGAAGGCCCAGCCGGGCCTGTGCGATCAGGGTCATGCGACATCCCTTTCCGGCGCGTCAATCAGGTGGCAGGCGACGCTCTGGCCATCGCCCACGTCGCGCAGGGCGGGGCGTTCGGCCGCGCAGCGATCCCAAGCGAAGGGGCAGCGGGTGCGGAAACAGCAGCCCGAGGGCAACGACAGCGCCGAGGGCACCTCGCCCTTCAGCTCGATCTCCTGCGTGTCGCGCTTGGCCTTGATGCTGGGCGCGGCAGAAAGCAGCGCGCGGGTATAGGGATGGCGCGGGCGCGCAAACAGCACGTCGCGCGGCGCGGTCTCGACCATGAAGCCGAGATACATCACCCCCACCTTGTCGGCGATGTGATGCACGACCGACAGGTCATGGCTGATGAAGAGATAGGCAAGGCCGAACTCGTCGCGCAGGTCCTTCATCAGGTTCAGGATCTGCGCCTGGATCGAGACGTCGAGCGCCGAGACCGGCTCGTCTGCGACGATCAGCCCCGGCGTGACCGAAAGCGCCCGCGCGATGCCGATGCGCTGGCGCTGACCACCGGAGAACTGGTGCGGATAGCGCCCGGCGTGTTCGGCATTTAGACCGACCTTCGCCAGCAGCGCCTCGATCCTTTCTGGCACCTGACGCCGTTCCGCGGCCGTCTTGGTCTGCTGCAGCAGCGGTTCCGCCACGATATCGCGCACCTTCTGCCGCGGATTGAGCGAGGCATAGGGGTCCTGAAAGATCATCTGCATCTTGGCGCGGACGGGCAACATCTGCGCGAAATCATGCTCGGCCACGTCCTCGCCGTCGATCTTCAGCGCGCCGCCGGTGGGCTTGTAAATCCGCGCGATGGTCTTGGCCACGGTGGACTTGCCGCAGCCGCTTTCGCCGACGAGCGCCATGATCTCGCCGCGCTTGATGTCGAAGCTCACGCCGTTGACCGCATGGACCACGGGCCGTGCCAGTCGGACGCCCTTCGGCCCCAGCCGCAGCCGGTCCAGCACGCCACCGCCGATCGGGAAATGCATCTCGAGGTTTTGCACCTCTAGCATCGGGGCTGCCGTCTCGGTCATGCTTGGTCTCCGGGTGCGAGGGGGAAGTGGCAGGCCGCCGACAGCGTGCCGCGCTGCGCGGTGAGTTTGGGCTCGACTTCGGCGCAGAGCGCCTGCGCACGCGGGCAGCGGTCGCGGAAGTTGCAGCCTTTCGGCAGGTTGCGGATGTCGGGCACGGTGCCGGGGATCTGGGTCAGGCGATCGTGGCGGTTGGAAAGGTCCGGGATGCTGTCGATCAGCCCGCGCGTGTATGGATGCGCCGGTGCCTCGATCAACTCGCGGGTGCGGCCGCGCTCAACCACGTTGCCGCAGTAAAGCACGGTGATGTGATCCGCCATCTCCGACACAACCGCGAGGTCATGGGTGACGAGGATCATCGATGCGCCCTTCTCGGCGATCTGGCGGCGCATCAGTTTCAGGATCTGGCTCTGGATC
>CAZTEV010000235.1:0-3140 GCA_964612785.1 uncultured Roseivivax sp.
GCCCGGCGCGCGCGCCCGGCGCGATGCGCCCGATGCCCTGCCACCCAATCCCGATTTTCCAATCGATCTGGCAGATGCCATGCCGCAGCGGGTGCTGATACAGGGCGGTGCGATGCGGGGCCTTCCCGAAGCGCAGCTCAATGGCGAGATGCTGTCGGGCCGCGATCTGGCCGCACAAGGCATGGTCTGGGCGATCAACGGACAGGCGGGGCGCGATGCGACGCCGATGCTCGAGGTGGGGCTGGGACAAAGCGTGCGGCTCGGCATGGCCAATGACAGCGCCTTCCCGCATGCGATGCATCTGCACGGGATGCATTTCGCGGAAGTCCTGCCGAACGGCGGTCTCGGGCCCCTGCGCGACACCATCCTGCTTGGACCCGACGAGACGAAAGAGGTGGCCTTCGCCGCGCATAATCCCGGCGATTGGCTGTTTCACTGCCATATGCTCGGGCATCATGCGGGCGGCATGGGCTCTTTCATCCGGGTCACGGCCTGAGCCGGACTTGCGCGACTCGGGGCTTTCCGCCAAGGCTTGATCAAATGATCAAATTATTCGCCTGCCCGGGAGGCCCCTCATGGACGGCACACTCACCGCGAACGACCTGTCCCATATCGTCACCGCCGACAAGGCGCATGTCTGGCACCATCTGAGCCAGCACAAGCCGTGGGAGACCTCGGATCCGAACATCCTCACTGAAGGCAAGGGGATGCGGGTCTGGAACCAGAACGGCAAGGAGCATCTCGATGCCGTCTCGGGTGCCGTCTGGACGGTGAATGTGGGCTACGGCCGCGAAGAGATCGCGCGCGCGGTCTACGACCAGCTCTGCAAGATGAACTATTTCGCAGGTGCGGCGGGCACCGTGCCGGGCGCGCTGTTCGCCGAGCGGCTGATCGAGAAGATGCCGGGGCAGTCCCGCGTCTATTACTGCAATTCGGGCTCCGAGGCCAACGAGAAGGCCTTCAAGATGGTCCGCCAGATCGCGCACAAGCGCTATGGCGGCAAGAAGCACAAGATCCTCTACCGCGATCGCGATTACCACGGCACCACGATCGGCGCGTTGTCGGCAGGCGGTCAGGACGAACGCAACGCGCAATACGGCCCCTTCGCGCCCGGGTTCGTGCGCGTGCCGCATTGCCTGGAATATCGCCGCCACGAACAGGATGGCGCGCCGGTTGAGAATTACGGCGAATGGGCCGCGAACCAGATCGAAGAGGTCATCCTGCGCGAAGGCCCCGACACGGTCGGCGCGCTTTGCCTCGAGCCCGTGACCGCGGGCGGCGGCGTCATCGTTCCGCCCGAAGGCTACTGGCCGCGCGTGCAGGAGATCTGCCGGAAATACGACATCCTTCTGCATATCGACGAGGTCGTCTGCGGCGTGGGCCGCACCGGCACCTGGTTCGGCTATCAGCATTACGGGGTCGAGCCCGACATGGTCACGATGGCCAAGGGCGTGGCCTCGGGCTATGCGGCCATCGCCTGCCTGACGACGACCGAGGCGGTGTTCGATCTGTTCAAGACAGATGCGGACGATCCGATGGATTACTTCCGCGACATCTCGACCTTCGGCGGCTGCACGGCCGGCCCGGCGGCGGCGATGGAGAATATGCGGATCATCGAGGACGAGGACCTTCTGGGCAACACGACCCGGATGGGCGCCTACATGCTGGAGCAGCTCGAAGCGCTGAAAGGCAAGCACGCCATCATCGGCGACGTGCGCGGCAAGGGTCTGTTCCTGGGTGCCGAACTGGTCACGGATCGCACCACGAAAGACCCCGTCGAAGAGGCGCGGGTCAAGGCCGTGGTCGCGGATTGCATGGGTCAGGGGCTGATCATCGGGGCCACGAACCGCTCCGTGCCGGGCAAGAACAACACGCTCTGCTTCTCGCCCGCTCTGATCGCCAGGAAGGACGACATCGACGAGATCATCGCAGGCGTCGACGGCGCGCTGACCCGCGTCTTCGGGTGAGCGACACGAACGCCTTCGGGCAAAAGGTCGGTTACCGCGTCACCTCGCCCCTGCCCTGTCCGCGCCCCGGCACGGACCTGCAGGGGCGGCATTGCCGCATCACGGCTGCGAGGCCTGACCATGCAGAGGCGCTCGCCGCCGCTTACCTTGAGGACGCTGAGGGGCGGAACTGGACATACCTGACGCTCGATCCGCCGCAGAGCGCGGACGAGATGCGCGCGCGGCTCGCAGGGATGGCCGACAGTGAGGATCCGCTCTTCGTGACCATCCTCGATCCGGACGGCGCCGCGCTCGGAACGGCCAGCTACCTGCGGATCGACCCTGAGGTGGGCAGCGTCGAGGTGGGCTGGATCACCTTTTCACCTCGGCTGCAACGGACCGTCGCCGCGACCGAGGCGATGTACCTGATGATGCGTCAGGTTTTCGATCTCGGATACCGCCGCTACGACTGGAAATGCGACGCGCTGAACGCCCCTTCGCGCCGTGCGGCCGAGCGTCTGGGATTCACCTATGAGGGCACGCACCGGCAGGCGCGGGTCACCAAGGGGCGCAATCGCGACACGGCGTGGTTTTCGATCCTCGATCACGAATGGCCCGACCGGCGCCGCGTACTCGAGGCCTGGCTCGATCCGGCGAATTTCGATGCGGGCGGGCGGCAGCTGCGGCCGCTCTCGGCCTTCCGCGCCTGAATTCCGACGCGGAATTCAGGCCGAAAACCGACGCGGTTTTCGGGGGCGTCTGCGCCCTTCGGTGAGGCCAGACCGCCCCGCAATCCGCGTGGGTGCCCTCCCAGGTCCGATCAAGCCGACCGGCAATCCGCGTCGAGTTTTCGGGGTCGCCTGTGCCCTCCCAGGCGCCCCAGGTCCGATTAGACCGCCCCGCAATCCGCGTCGGATTGCCCCCGAAGATCGCGTCGATCTTCGGCTCAGCCCACCCCGACCGCGGCACGGATCTCGGGATCGCGCAGCGACACCTCTGCGCCCAGGAAGGCCTCCGCATCCGGCCCGCACATCCACACCAGCGTCTCCGCCACCCATTCGGGCGGGATGTGATCGGACCAGTCGAGCTGGCTCACGGGGTTGATGCCCGACGCCTTGATCTCGCGCTGCATCTCGGTCGCCACCGTGCCCGGCGACAGCGACATCGCGCGGATGCCCGCGTCGCGGTTTTCCT
>CAZTEV010000236.1:0-3136 GCA_964612785.1 uncultured Roseivivax sp.
CGGTTGCCCGCCAGATCGCCGACGGTCGGATTGAGTTGCGCGAGCGTCAGTCGGAATTGGTCCGCCATGAAGTCTCAGCCCCTTGCTGTCATGGACGCCCACATAGCAGATGCGGCCCCGAGGGGAAGCCGCTCGCGACGCAAGAGCCTGCCGAACCGGCCCGCGCGACACCGAAAGACGTTGTAACAGCTGGATCCGATGCGTAATTTCGACCCAACAGCCCGCAATTTGCGGCGGGCGGGCGGGATAGAGCAGCATGCGACAGAACAGCCGGATCACCCTGATGCGCGCGGGCCTCGCGGCCCTGAGCCTCGGTCTCGCGGGCATGGCGCTCGCGCAGGACGGTGAGGTCATCTCGAAGCAATACGACGATGGCGGCGTCTATGAGGGCACGTTCAAGGACGGGCTGCAACACGGCACAGGCACCTACACCCTGCCCAACGGCTACGAATATACCGGCGAATGGGTCGAGGGCGAGATCCGCGGCCAGGGCGTCGCGCGCTTCCCCAACGGCTCGATCTACGAGGGCGAGTTCGAAGCGGGCAAGCCCGACGGTGTGGGCCGCATCGTCTTTGCCGATGGCGGCACCTATGAGGGGACCTGGGTCGACGGCAAGATCACCGGGCAGGGCATCGCGCTCTATGCCAACGGCGTGCGCTATGAAGGCTCGTTCCGCAACGCCCTGCATCACGGGCGCGGCACCATGACCTCGCCCGGGGGATACGTCTATGAAGGCGATTGGGTGAACGGCACCAAGGAAGGCCGCGGCACAATCACCTATCCCGACGGCTCGACCTATGAGGGGCGCGTCGCCGACGGCCAGCGCGACGGCGAGGGCAAACTCGTGATGAGCGACGGGCTGATCTACGAGGGCATGTGGGATGACGGGCAGATCGACGGGGTCGGCAAGCTGACCCAGCCCAACGGCGACATCTACGAGGGCGAGCTGGTCGCGGGCCGCCGCGAGGGCCAGGGCCGCGTGACCTATGCAAACGGCGATGTCTATGAAGGCCAGTTCGTCGCCGATCAGCGACAGGGCCAGGGCACCTTCCGCGGGGCGGATGGCTATGTCTATTCCGGCAACTGGGCCGAGGGCGAGATCGAGGGCACGGGTCGCGTCACCTATCCCGACGGCTCGGTCTACGAGGGGCAGTTCCGGGGCGATCTGGCCAATGGCGAGGGCCGCATCACCTATCCCGACGGCTCCACCTACGAGGGCGATTGGGTCGACGGCGTGATCGAGGGCGAGGGCCGCGCGGTCTATGCCAACGGGCTGGTCTATGAAGGTGGCTTCCGCAACGCCAAGAACCACGGGCTCGGCACCATGACCTACCCCGACGGCTACCGCTACGAAGGCGAATGGGTCGAGGGCGAACGCGAGGGCCAGGGCACCGCGACCTACCCCGACGGCACGGTCTATACGGGCGATTTCCTGGACGGACAGCGCCACGGTGAGGGCCGCATCGTGATGCCTGACGGTTTTCAATACGAAGGCGGTTGGGTCGCAGGCGAAATCGAGGGCCAGGGCGTGGCCACCTATGCCAATGGCGATGTCTACGAGGGCACCTTCGTCGGCGGCAAGCGCCAGGGCACCGGCACCATGCGCTACGCGACCGGCGAACAGGCCCGCGGCGAATGGGTGAACGGCGCGCTCGCCGAAGGCGAAGCCAGCGCGCCCTCCGAGGACGACGCCACCGAGACGCCGGAGACCCCGGACGCGCCAGACGAATAGACCCGGCACCGCCGCACTGGGGCGACGTTTGCTTTTTCAGTGCAACTTGGGAGAGCCGAGATGGGCCATGCGACAGGCCGGGACACAGACCACCTGCCCCGGACCTGATCCGGGGCCTCCACGGTCACCCATTACACCAAACGCCCGAGGTCCCGGCACAAGGCCGGGACACGGATCATCTACCCCGGACCTGATCCGGGGCCTCCAAGGTCACCTACACCACCACACGCCGCAGGTCCCGGCGCAAGGCCGGGACACAGGCCACCTGCGCCGGGGCCTCACCCCTCACCAAAGAATACCAAAACCCTTAAACGACCTCGTCCTTCGACATCCGCTCCAGAAACTCCTCCGCCTCGCGGAGCACGGTCTCCTTCCGGTCGTCCTTCATCCGGTCCCAGGTCGCATACATCTGCGCCATGCGCGGGTTCTTCGCGAAACGGTCCCGGTGCCGGTCCATGAAATGCCAGTAGAGCAGGTTGAACGGACACGCCCCCTCGCCCGTCTTCTTCTTCACCGAATAGGCGCAATCGCCGCAGTAATCCGACATCTTGTCGATGTAATTGCCCGACGACACGTAAGGCTTCGACGCGATCACGCCGCCATCGGCGAACTGGCTCATGCCCACCGTATTGGGCGCGGTGACCCATTCGAAGGCGTCGAAATAGACCCGCAGGTACCATTCCTCGACCTCGGCCGGGTCGATCCCCGCCAGAAGCGCGAAATTGCCCGTCACCATCAGACGCTGAATGTGGTGGGCATAGGCCTCCTCCCGGGTCTCCTCCACCGCCTTCGAAAGGCAGCGCATCCGGGTCTCGCCCCCCCAGTACAGCGGCGGCAGCTTGCGCTGGTGGTTCAGCCAGTTGCGGCGCGGATAATCCGGCCCTTCGCGGAAATAGATCGCGCGCATGTATTCGCGCCAGCCGATCACCTGCCGGATGAAGCCTTCGGCTGCGTTGATGGGCGCGTCACCCGCGCGCCAGGCCTCTTCGACCGCCTCGCAGACCTCGCGCGGATCGAGCAGGCCGATATTCATGTAGCCCGAGATCACCCCGTGATAGAGGAACTTCTCATCCCCCATCATCGCGTCCTGAAAGTCCCCGAATTTGGGCAGGGCATGTTTGACGAAATGCGCCAGCGCCCGGCGCGCCTGACCCTGATCGGTGGCAAACCAGAAGGGCCGCAGATCGCCGAAGGCATTGCCAAAGCGCGCCTCGACCAGCTCCAGCACCTCTTCCACCGTCTCGTCGGGCGTGAATTGCATCGGGCCGCCGAAATCCACCTCGTCCGGGGCGGGCTTGCGGTTATCGTGATCGAAATTCCACTGACCGCCCGCAGGCGCGCCGTCTTCCATCAGAAAGCCCGTCTGCTTGCGCATCTCGCGGTAGAAATATTCCATGCGCAGGG
>CAZTEV010000237.1:0-3127 GCA_964612785.1 uncultured Roseivivax sp.
ACGCCCGCCTCTTTCGCGAGCTTCTTCGAGGTGATCTTGTCGCCCATCGCCTCGATCGCGCCCGAGGGCGGGCCGATGAAGGCGACGCCCTCTTTCTCCAGCGCCTCGGCGAATTTCTTGTTCTCCGACAGGAAGCCATAGCCCGGGTGAACCGCCTCGGCGCCGGTCTGGCGGATCGCGTCCATGATCTTGTCGATCACGATATAGGATTGGTTCGCCGGGGGCGGGCCGATATGCACCGCCTCGTCGGCCATCTGGACATGCAGCGCCTGCGCATCGGCATCGGAATAGACGGCGACCGTCTTGATCCCCATCTTCTGCGCCGACTTGATGACGCGGCAAGCGATCTCGCCACGGTTGGCGATCAGGATTTTCTTGAACATGTCAGGCCCTTCCCTTCCGGTGCGGGAGGGGCATCCCCCCGCCCCGCGTGTCGTGTTCATGATGTGAGACAAAAGAAAAACCGCCACCGGGGCGTGCAGCCCCGATGGCGGTCGAATAGCGATCAGACGCGACGAAAGCCGCGCGGATGTGCTTAGTAGGAGCGGGTGCAGACGCCCGCGTCGTCGCAATACGTGCCTGCGAGCGCGCCGAGGGCCGCACCGGCGACGATGTTGTTGTCGGTCGCATCCGCGATGACCGCGCCGCCGGCCGCACCGGCAAGGGCGCGCTGGCCGTCGGTTTGCATGCAGCCTGCGAGAGCGAGACCGGCAACGAGAAGAAGGATCGGGGTTTTGCGCATGGGAAACTGCCTCCAATAGCGGTTATGATTGGACACAAGTTTATCGCGGCACCGTGAAAAGCCAACGGCGAAAACGCGAGCTGAAGCCCCATAGGCAAGCAATCGCCAGTCCCCGTCACAGCTCTACGGCGCGCCCCTTGACCCCCTAGAGAAAAAAGCTGCGGCCCGACCATAAGATCAGGCCGCAGGAATAGGGAAGGGGTAGGGATATTACGCAAGTCGCGGGTGTTGGGGACAGTACGACTTGCCCGCTCAATGTGACCGCGCGCACCGGCGATTGCAAAGGCGAAATCCCTGCAATTCCGAGGTTCGGCGGCATGCCGCCATTTCGCGCAGGACATCAGCGAAATCATGCCCAATCCTCATCCTCGTCATCATCGAAGGCGAAGGCGTCGGGATCGGCAAAGACCTCCGGGAAGGAGGCTTCGGCGCGCTTGACGTCGATTTTGAGAAGCGCCTCGTAGCTTTCGGGATCGAACGGATCCTCGGCGGCCACCACCTCGCGCCCGAAGAGCCAGCTCAACCGGCCCGCATCGAGATTGCCGCGCTCGAACGGCTCTTCGCCGAACTGCGCCCAGAGTGCCGCCATGAAGCCGGCATCGGCCTTGCGATCGCCATGACCGCGATCGGCAAAGCGTTCACGCCGAATGAGTTTCGTCGCGCCCTTCTTGTTGGCGCGGCGAATGGTGAATTGATAATCCGTCGAGGGTAACCGCGACGGGAAACCGCGATGCTTCAGCATGACGCGCCCTCCCCTTTGAAGTTGCTGGGACGGCGCGTGCTGAGCGTTAGCGGTGCAACACTGTTACCCGCGCGTCGGGTCGTTCGGAGTTCTGGTTGGCTGACGCGTCGATCCGCCACGCGGCTCGGGCACGCATTCGGCCGGTCGCTGCGTCGTTGCGGCCGTGGCAGTCTCGAGCGGTCCGCACTCAAGCGGACAGTCGGGCACCGAGGCCGGATATTGGGAGTCGACAAGCCGTCCGGTCGGTCGGCAGGAGCCGCCAACAGGGCCGCCATATTTGCCGGTATAGACCGGCTCCACGGTGACCGGTGCAGGCTCCGGCTTGGGCGCACAGCCCACAAGCAGAGCCGCGCAGGCCATAGCACCCAGAGAAATACGAACCATTTCACTCTCCCCCATTCTTTGTTGGAATGGTTAGGAGCATATTCCAAAAAGCAAATTTCCGCTAGGTAAACCTGTGGCACACCGCAAAACGCCACCGCTCCCGCAGGGATCGTGGGGGCAAGGCGACGGCTGCCGCCCCGCCCCGCACGCAGATCACTTGTACTTGCCGGTATAGGTCGGCTCGGTGGTGACGGCCACCGGCGCCGGCTCGGGCTTGGGCGCGCAGGCTGCGACGAAGGCCACGAGGCCAAGCGCGATGAGAGCTTTCGACATGTCGTTCTCCTGTCCAAGGGGGCGCCCGCCCCGATCTCGGCGAGGTCCGGCACGACCCGTTTCAATGCGGGGACCGAAATTGCTTTCCCCAAGGACAGGTTAGCCCGCAAACCCCGCTCACGAAAGCGCGATTTCGCCGTGAGCGGCAGCGCCTGCGCGCATCCCGGCATCATGCCCTCCAAGCTGTGATCTGCGGATCCGGCCAAAGCCATCAGAAAAACTCCCAAACGCAGTTTCCGTCCTCGACGGAAAAGCTGTCGAAATATTGCACCACCTCGGGGGCGGCATCGCCGAACGGCACGATCTGGTCCGACAGGCTCACCATCACCTGCGCGGGCTCCGGACCGGGCTGCGGCAGGCGCGGCACCACCCACCCGTTGCACAGCGCCTCGATATCCTTCAGCGCGATATCGGAGGACAGCGGACTGCGCCCTCCGATCTGCGGCGCGAGGAAGCGAAAGCGATAGGTCAGCCCGTCCGGCCCGGCCTCGTTATGGATCACGTCGATCCACCAGACCTTCTGCCCCGACGGGACCGGGATCTCGTCACCCTTCGTCCCCTCCGGCCCATCGCCCGGCCCCAGATCCTCACCCAGATTGCCCGGATGCATCACCGCCCCGTAATCGGGCACCGGGGTCACCTCCCGCAGCTCCTGAGCCGGCGCCGGAGATGCCAGCACCATCCCGGCGAGAGCGCCGGGCAAGAGCGTCGTGATCCTCGGCCTGCCCGTCATGCGCCTCCTCAGAGTGGGATGTTGTCGTGCTTCTTCCACGGGTTGGACAGTTTCTTCGAGCGCAGCGCCGCAAAGGCACGGGCCACTCGGCGACGCGTCGAGCGCGGCTGGATCACCTCGTCGATGAAGCCCTTCTCGGCCGCCACGAACGGGTTGGCGAAGCGGTCCTCGTATTCCTGCGTGCGCGCCGCGATCTTCTCGGGGGCGCCCAATTCGGAGCGGTAGAGGATCTCGGTGGTGCCCTTGTCGTCAA
>CAZTEV010000238.1:0-3126 GCA_964612785.1 uncultured Roseivivax sp.
TTTCGTCGACTTCCTCGATCATGGCCCAGGCCGCCTCGGCCAGATCGTGGGTCAGCTTCTCGACGTAGTAGGAGCCCGCCAAGGGATCGACCACATTGGTCACGCCCGTCTCTTCCTGCAGGATCAGCTGGGTGTTCCGCGCGATGCGGGCCGAGAAATCCGTGGGCAGGGCCATCGCTTCGTCGAGCGCGTTGGTGTGCAGCGATTGCGTGCCGCCCAGGACCGCCGACATCGCCTCGTAGGCGGTGCGAATGACGTTGTTGTAGGGGTCCTGTTCGGCAAGGCTGACCCCGCTCGTCTGGCAATGGGTGCGCAGCATCTTCGAGCGCGGGTTCTGCGCGCCAAGGTCGGTCATGATCCGGTGCCAGAGCATCCGCGCGGCGCGCAGCTTGGCCGCCTCCATGAAGAAGTTCTTGCCGATGGCGAAGAAGAACGACAGCCGCCCGGCGAACTTGTCGATATCCATGCCACGCGCGACCGCGGCTTTGACGTATTCCTTGCCATCCGCGAGCGTGAAGGCCAGCTCCTGCACGAGGTTCGCGCCCGCCTCCTGCATGTGGTAGCCCGAGATCGAGATCGAGTTGAATTTCGGCATCTCGGCTGAGGTGTATTCGATGATATCCGCGATGATCCGCATCGAAGGCTCGGGCGGATAGATATAGGTGTTGCGGACCATGAACTCCTTGAGGATGTCGTTCTGTATCGTGCCCGACAGCAGCGCCTTGTCATGGCCCTGCTCTTCGCCGGTGACGATGAAGCTGGCCAGAACCGGGATCACCGCGCCGTTCATGGTCATCGACACGGACACCTGATCGAGCGGGATGCCGTCGAAGAGCACCTTCATGTCCTCGACCGAGTCGATGGCGACGCCTGCCTTGCCCACATCGCCCACCACGCGGGGGTGGTCGCTGTCATAGCCGCGATGGGTGGCCAGATCGAAGGCGACGGAGACGCCCTGCTGCCCGGCATCGAGCGCGCGGCGGTAGAAGCGGTTGCTCTCCTCCGCGGTGGAGAAGCCCGCATATTGCCGGATCGTCCAGGGACGGCCCGCATACATCGTGGCCTTCACGCCCCGGGTGAAGGGCTCGATCCCCGGCACGCCGCCCATATGTGGCAGGTCGCGCACATCCTCTTCGGTATAGAGCGGCTTGATGTCGATGCCTTCGAGCGTGTGCCAGGTCAGGTCCTCGAGGCTCTTGCCCTTGAGTTCCTTCTCAGCCAGCACCCGCCAATCGTCGGTCGTGGGTTTCATTGATGCATCCTCTTTCTTGCGCCGCGGGGGGCCGGATCTCGGCCGATCCCGCCCGGTCGGGCGCGTCCTCGTAGCGTGCGAGGCCCATAGCCCCGGCACGCAGCCAGTAGATGTCGTCCTGATAGGTCTCGCGCAGGCGCGCGGCCTGATCGGGCAGGAAGGGCATCCAGCGCCCCTGCCCGGTCCCGAGCGCAATGGTCGGCGTGGCGCGGTCCGTCAGCACCTGCCGCAGCGCGGCCAGATCCGGCGCGCGATTGCCCCAGGGCTGCAGGCGGTTCACCGGCACCTCGGCGCAGCCCGTCATGGCGGCCAGAAGCCGGTCGGGCTGGTTCGCGAAGGCCTCGAACGGTGTCACGGTGATCCGTGTCCCGGGCAGTGCCGAGGCCACATCCTCGATCACGCCGCGCCATCCTCGCAGCCGTTGGACCATGTGCGTCAGCCCCTCGGGACGGGGCAGCGGC
The DNA here is from genome assembly GCA_964612785.1 of uncultured Roseivivax sp. Classification (GTDB taxonomy): domain Bacteria; phylum Pseudomonadota; class Alphaproteobacteria; order Rhodobacterales; family Rhodobacteraceae; genus Roseivivax. The sequence goes on from CAZTEV010000238.1 coordinate 1,714, forward strand.
ATGCCGCGCGGCAGGCAGAAGGCCATGGCCGAGGCCCAATGGAGATCGAGCGCGCGGATCTGCAGATGCGCCCGCGCCACCGGCCCGAAAGCCGCGCGGAAGCGCGCCAGCCGTTCGCCGATATCGGGATAGAGCTCTGCCGCGGCGATGTTGCGCCGCAAGGTGCCGATCATGTTCTCGTCCGAGATCACGAGCCGCGCGACCCCGCGCCTTATCGCGCCCTGAAGCGCCAGTTGCACCCGGCCCCGGTCGCGGTCCCGCGCCGCGCGCGTGCCCACCCGGTGAAACAGCCCCTTGCGGGTGCGTCCCGGCCCCCAGAAGCCCGTGCCCTGCGCCGCAAGCTCGGGTGCCACGTTGCGCATGTAGCGCTGAAAGCTCGTGGAGGCGCTGCGATGCGCCCCAAGATGCAGTATGATGTCCATGGCCCGCACTGGCCTCCCTTCGATTGATCGAAGGGATATCTGCGCCGTCAGGCCTTTCACCCGGCTTAACCTGCGCCTTTTTGACCGCACCTGCAGAGGAAGGCTTAGAAACCCGCGATTTGCTGCATATATTCAAGCCCATGAAACAGCTGATCGCATCGCTTCTCGCCCTGATCCTTCTGCCTGCCCTGCCCGTCGCCGCAGCGGATACCGCCGATCCGCCCGGATTGATCCAGGATGCGGCGGGAAAGACGCTGGACGAATACATGTGGCTGAAGCGCCCGCTTGTGGTGTTCGCGGACAATGCCGCCGATCCGCGATACGTCCAGCAGATGCAGTTCATCACCGACCGGATGGACGCGCTCGAGGATCGGGACGTGATCGTGCTGACCGACACCGATCCGGCCGCGCGCGGGGCGATCCGCCAGGAATTGCGGCCGCGCGGCTTCATGCTGGTGCTGATCGCCAAGGACGGCACGCGCGTGCTGCGCAAGCCGTTTCCGTGGGACGTGCGGGAGCTGTCGCGTTCGATCGACAAGCTGCCCGTGCGCCAGCAGGAAATCCGGGACCGGCAGGGCACGACGCAGTAGGACCGGGCCGCGCGCCGCGTCCCGTCCCCTCCGCCATATGCCCGGCCCGCCATCATCGGATCACTCGAACTCCATGATGACATCATCCACGGCCAGGCTGTCGCCCGGCGCGGCGTTGACCTTGGAAACTACGCCCTTGCGCTCGGCGCGCAGGATGTTCTCCATCTTCATGGCCTCCACCGTGCAGAGCGCCTGACCCTCCTGCACCTCGTCGCCCTCCGAGACGTTCATCTTCACGATGAGACCAGGCATCGGGCAGAGCAGCATCTTCGAGGTATCGGCGGCCTCCTTGACGGGCATGAGCCGCGCCAGCTCTGCCTGACGGGGCGAGCGGACATGCACCCGCAGATCCGCCCCGCGCGAGCGGATGCGGAACCCGCCCGAGATCTTGCCGACCTTCA
>CAZTEV010000239.1:0-3040 GCA_964612785.1 uncultured Roseivivax sp.
ATGATCGAGGCGAGGTTGCGGCCTCGCCTCGAGCATGGTCGCATTTCGGATTGGCGATGGCGTCGTCATGTCGGTCGAGGTGTAGGATCGAGCGAGATCGCCATCCCGACCGATTTGTCCTTTTTCGCAAGCCAGAATCGAATTTCCGGTCTATGGGAGACGGACACACCCAAATGCTGTGTCACCGCTCCCCCCAGAGCGCTCTGCCGTTCCCAGCGAACTGGCATCCTCCTCCTGTACTAGGCCCCTGCCATGAAATTCTCATCTCTTCCGTCCAGCCTAGCGGCTGCCCTTGCCGAGCGCGATTACGCGCAGGCTACCCAGGTGCAGGCCGAAGTCATGCAACCCGAAGCAGCCGGCCGCGACCTGATTGTCTCCGCACAGACCGGGTCGGGAAAGACCATCGCATTCGGCCTCGCCATGGCACCGGAACTACTTGGTGACGGCGAAACCATCCCTTTTTCGGAGAGCCCGCTTGCCCTGATCATTGCGCCGACACGCGAGCTAGCCCTGCAGGTCAGCCGCGAACTGGCCTGGCTATACGGCAAGGCCGGTGGGCGTATTGCCACCTGCGTCGGCGGGATGAACCCGCAGCAGGAACGCAAGGTCTTGCGCTCTGGCGCGACCATCGTCGTCGGGACGCCGGGTCGGCTTCGTGACCACCTCGAGCGCGGCGCACTCGATCTCTCCGGGCTAAAGGTCGCGGTGCTCGATGAGGCCGACGAGATGCTCGACATGGGCTTTCGAGAAGAGCTTGAGGAAATCCTCGATGCCACCCCGGAAACGCGCAGGACACTGCTGTTTTCCGCCACTATGCCGCGCCCGATCGAAGCGCTGGCACGTCGGTACCAGCGCGACGCCTTGCGGATTGCCACGATCAGCGAAGGACGCGGCCATGGCGACATCTCCTATGAGGCTGTGATCGTTTCTCCGCCGGAGATCGAGAACGCCGTGGTCAATCTGCTGCGCTATCATGAAGCGGAAACCGCGATCCTGTTCTGCGCGACCCGCGAAAAGGTCCGCCATCTCCATGCCACGCTGCAGGAACGCGGATTTGCAGTGGTCGCCCTGTCGGGGGAGCATTCGCAGTCGGAACGCAATCAGGCACTCCAGGCGCTGCGCGACCGGCGGGCGCGGGTCTGCGTCGCGACCGACGTGGCCGCGCGCGGAATCGACCTGCCAACGCTGAGCCTTGTCATCCACGTGGAAATTCCGCGCGATGCCGAATCCTTGCAGCACCGCTCGGGGCGAACCGGTCGCGCAGGCAAGAAGGGCACTGCGGTGCTGATCGTGCCGTTCTCGCGGCGCAGGCGCGTGGAATCGATGCTTCGCCACGCGAAGATCACGGCAAACTGGACCGACGCGCCCGACCGCGCTGCGATCAAGGCAAAGGACCGTGAACGGCTGCTCGAAAAGCTGCTCGAACCAGTCGAAGTCGAGGAAGGCGACCGCGAACTGGCCGAACACCTGCTGGCAGAGCGCACACCCGAACAGATCGCCGCGATGCTGGTGCAGTCACACCGGGCGAAAATGCCCGAACCCGAAGACCTTATCGCCAACACTCCGCAAGCGCGGCGCGAAGCACAGAAGGAACGCCACCGCCCCGGCTTCGAGGACACCGTCTGGTTTCGAATGGGAGTCGGCCGACGCCAGAACGCCGATCCGCGCTGGATCCTCCCGCTGCTATGCCGGCGCGGTCACATCACCCGCAACGAGGTTGGCGCGATCCGCATTGGCCCGGAGGAAACCTATTTCCAGATTCCGCGCCAGATCGCCGACAGGTTCTCCGATGCCGCCGCACGCTCGGCACAGAGCGATGGGGATGAGGAACCGATCGCCATCGAGCGATCGGAAAGCGGCCCGCGCGACGCGGCAAAGTTCAATCGCAAGCGCTCGCACCCGCGCGGTAATGCGGATGGTCCCAGGGTAAAGGCAAAGCCTGCCTTCAAGAAGTTCAACAAGGACAAGGGCAAGAAGAACGGCAAACCCGGCAAGCCCGCCAAGGGCGCAAAAGGCACGGCCAAAAACAAGCGGCACTAGCCTTTGGCACCGCAAAACTCTGGTAGCGGAAGAAGGGCTCGAGCCCCCGACACGCGGATTATGCTATAAGGCCGTTCCGCTCTTTTGAAGGAGGGCCTTGCTTGTCGCCTGGTGACCATCCTGAATGCTGGGCAATGGTTTGCGATGGGCCGGATCGTCCACTTCGACGCGAGCAGCGCAACCATTCAAGGCCGGGCACGGGTGAAGTGCTGGTCAAGGTGCATGCCTGTGGCGTTTGCCGGACCGACCTGCATGTAGTGGATGGCGAGATCCCGGCGAACTATCCGATTGTCCCGGGCCACGAAATTGTCGGCGAAGTGATCGAAGTGGGTCCGGGCGTGAGCGGTATCGCGCCCGGCGCGCTGATCGGCATTCCCTGGCTCGGTCGCACGTGCGGCGAATGTTTCTTCTGCCGCGCTGGCCAGGAAAACCTGTGCGATGCGCCGATTTTCACCGGCGCAACCCGCGACGGTGGTTACGCCACCCATGCAGTTGCTGATGCAGATTTCTGTATCCCCTTACCCGAAGGCATCGATTATTGCGAAACCGCGCCCCTGCTTTGCGCGGGGCTGATCGGTTGGCGCGCCTACGGCATGGCCGGCAAGGCCGAGCGGATGGGCCTCTATGGCTTTGGGGCTGCGGCGCACATCATTGCCCAGGTGGCCCTGGATGAAGGGCGAAGGGTCTTTGCTTTCACCCGTGCGGGCGACACCGCCTCGCAGGAATTTGCACTCGAGCTTGGCTGCGAATGGGCTGGCTCGAGTGAAACTCTCCCCGATGAGGAGCTCGACGCGGCGATCATCTTCGCCCCCGTGGGTGAGCTCGTTCCCGCGGCGCTCAAGGCGCTACGCAAGGGCGGGCGAATAATCTGTGCCGGGATCCATATGAGCGACATTCCCGCCTTCCCCTACTCTGACCTTTGGGGTGAGCGGAGCATCCAGTCGGTTGCCAATCTCACACGCGCAGACGGGACAAGCTTCTTTCGCGCCGATCGCGTCGC
>CAZTEV010000240.1:0-3037 GCA_964612785.1 uncultured Roseivivax sp.
AAGCGTTCGGGCCGGTCGGTCCGGCTGGCGAGCCGCGTGATCGAGGTCGAGGAGGTGTTCGAGGTCAGGATCGTCTCGGGCTTCAAGGACGGCACCAGCGTCTCGAAGATCTTGTGCTTGACCTCCTCGCGCTCGGTCGCGGCCTCGATCACCAGGTCGGACTGGCCGAGATCGGTCAGCTCCTGCGTGGTGCGGATCCGGGCCAGTGCAGCGTCGCGATCGGCGGCTGCGATCTTCTCGCGCTTGACCTGCTTGTCGAGGTTCTTCGCGATCAGATCCGTCGCCGCCGTCAGCGCCTCGGCGCTGATATCGTTCAGCAATACGTCATAGCCCGCCACGGCCATCACATGGGCGATTCCGTTGCCCATCTGCCCGGCGCCCACGACGCCTACGGTCTTGATCTCCATGCGCTGCCCCTTTGTCTGCCAGCCGCTAAGGTGGCCCGGTGATGCCCGGATCACAAGGGGCGTTCAACCGGCAATGAAATCCACGCGCATTAATAAATGCTCAAATCTTGTCGTGCAGAGGGGAGGCAAAAAAGGTGTGCCCATATGTACAACACGAACATTCGCGGCGGGCTCGATTACGGGCTCGCGCGGGTCGGTGGCAGCCGCGTGCGCTTTCGCGGCCCCGTTCCCGACCTGGAGGCGGGATACCTCGTCTGCCTCGGCGGGACGGAGACGTTCGGCCGCTTCCTGCCCGATCCCTGGCCCGTGCGCCTTGCGGACAGGCTGGAGGCGCCGCTGATGAACCTCGGACAGGTCCATGCAGGCCTCGATCTTTACCTGCAGGACCCCGAGGTGCTGCGCGTCGTGCAGGGCGCGCGGCTGTGCGTCCTGCAGGTGATGGGCGCGCAGAACATGTCGAACCGGCTTTATTCGGTGCATCCGCGCCGCAACGACCGCTTTGTGAAAGCGTCGGACGCGCTGATCCAGCTCTATCCGGATGTGGATTTCAGCCAGATCGTCTTTACCGGCGCGTTGATGAACACGCTGCACGACACATCGCCCGAACGGTTCGAGATCGTGGTGCGCGAGATGCAGGTGGCCTGGGTGTCGCGCATGCGGCATCTGCTGACCAATCTGCCCCGCAAGGTGCAGCTTCTGTGGATGTCGAACGCGCCGCCCGTGGAGAATGCGCGCCTTCAGGTGATCCCGCCGGTCCGGGATCCGGCCTTCGTGACGCGGGAAATGCTGGATGCGATCGGCGCACGGGTGGCGGGCCTGTATGAGGTGATCGAGCTGCCCGACCAGCACAGCACGACCGGCATGGTCTTCTCGGAATTCGATGCGCCCGTCGCGCGCGACATGCTGGGTGTGGCAGCGCATGACCGAGCCGCGGAAGGCCTTGCCGAGGTGCTGCGCGCCAAGTGGGCGGCCGCCTCGGACCCGCGCGGCTGAGCTGGCACGCCGACACCGCCCAAGCAAAAGGCCCGCCACCGGGGCGGGCCTTTGACTTTCGGCAAATGATCCTGCGGATCAGAGCTTTTCGGTCAGCTCCGGCACCACGTCGAAGAGATCGCCCACGAGGCCGTAATCCGCGACCTGGAAGATCGGCGCCTCTTCATCCTTGTTGATTGCGACGATGACCTTCGAATCCTTCATGCCGGCGAGGTGCTGGATCGCACCGGAGATGCCGCAGGCAATGTAGAGATCCGGTGCCACGACCTTGCCGGTCTGACCCACCTGCCAGTCGTTCGGCGCAAAGCCCGAATCGACCGCGGCGCGCGAGGCACCGACGGCGGCGCCCAGCTTGTCGGCAAGCTTTTCGATAACCGCGAAGTTCTCCTCGGAGCCGACGCCGCGGCCCCCAGACACGACGATGCCCGCAGAGGTCAGCTCGGGACGGTCGCTTTCCGCAACCTTGTCCTCGACCCATTCCGAGACGCCGGGATTGTCGCCCGCGGCAACGTCCTCGATCGCGCAGGCGCCCTGTTCGCCCGCGGCCTCGAAGGTCGAGGTCCGGATCGTCAGCACCTTCTTCGGGTCCGAGGATTTCACGGTCTGAACCGCGTTACCCGCGTAGATCGGACGCTCGAACGTGTCGGCATCCACGACGCCGGTCACATCCGTCAGGATCATCACGTCCAGAAGGGCGGCGACGCGCGGCAGGATGTTCTTGGCATCCGTGGTCGCAGGCGCGGCGATGTGGTCGTAATCGCCCGCAAGCGACACGATCAGGGCCGCGACCGGCTCTGCCAGGCGGTGACCGTAAAGCGCATCCTCGGCGACCAGCACCTTGGAGACGCCGTCGATGGTCGCGGCCTCGGCGGCGGCATCCTTGGCGGAGGCGCCCACGGCCAGAAGCGTCACGTCACCCAGCGCCTTCGCGGCGGTCACGGCCTTCGATGTTGCATCGCGCGACAGCGTGCCGTCGTTGATTTCAGCGATCAGAAGAACAGCCATTACACGACCCCCTTGTCTTTCAGCTTGGTCACGAGCTCGTCGACCGAACCCACCATTTCGCCCGCGGCGCGCTCTGCCGGTTCCGACGTCTTCACGACCTCAAGGCGCGGGGAGACGTCGACGCCGTAATCGGCGGGCGTCTTCTCATCGAGCGGCTTCTTCTTCGCCTTCATGATGTTCGGCAGCGACGCATAGCGCGGCTCGTTCAGGCGCAGGTCGGTGGTGACGATGGCGGGCATCTTCACCTTGATGGTCTGCAGACCGCCATCCACCTCGCGTGCGACCACGGCATGATCGCCGTCGATCTCGAGCGTGTTGGCATTCGTCGCTTGGGCCCAGCCGGTCAGCGCGGCCAGCATCTGACCGGTGGCGTTCAGGTCGTTGTCGATGGCCTGCTTGCCGCAGATCACGAGGCCCGGCGCCTCTTCTTCGATGACCTTGGCCAAGATCTTCGCGACCGAGAGCGGCTCGATATCGGTGTGCACGTCATCGGCGGCGGTCACCAGGATCGCGCGGTCGGCGCCCATGGCGAGGCCGGTGCGCAGCGTCTCCTGCGCCTGCTTCACGCCGATGGAGACGACGATGACCTCGTCGGCCTTGCCGGCTTCCTTCAGGCGGATGGCCTCTTCGAC
>CAZTEV010000241.1:0-2975 GCA_964612785.1 uncultured Roseivivax sp.
CGTCGCGGTCGACGATTTCAACATGGGCGCGATGGAGAACAAAGGGCTGAACATCTTCAACTCCGCCGCCGTTCTGGCCAGCCCCGAAACCTCGACCGATGCCAATTTCGAGCGGATCGAGGCCATCATCGCGCATGAGTATTTCCACAACTGGACCGGCAACCGCATCACCTGTCGCGACTGGTTCCAGCTCTGCCTGAAAGAAGGGCTGACGGTCTTCCGCGACGCACAGTTCACCGCCGACATGCGCTCGGCCCCGGTGAAGCGGATCTCGGACGTGATCGACCTGCGCGCGCGGCAATTCCCCGAGGATCAGGGGCCGTTGGCTCATCCGGTGCGGCCTGAAAGCTTTCAGGAAATCAATAACTTCTATACCGCCACCATCTACGAGAAAGGCGCCGAGGTCATCGGCATGCTCAAGCGGCTGGTGGGCGACGAGGCCTATGCCAAGGCGCTCGCGCTCTATTTCGACCGCCATGACGGGCAGGCCTGCACGATCGAGGATTGGCTGCAGGTGTTCGAGGATGTGACCGGCCGCGATCTGAGCCAGTTCAAGCGCTGGTACAGCCAGGCGGGCACGCCGCGCCTGTCGGTCGAGGAAAGCTGGACGCCTGCGGGCGAGGCCCCGGATCACGTCCGGGGCAGCGGCAGCGCGGATGCTGCGGGCGGCACCTACACGCTGACCTTCCGCCAGCACACGCCCGCAACGCCCGGTCAGCCCGACAAGGCGCCGCAGGTCCTGCCCCTTGCCGTGGGCCTTCTGGGCGCCAATGGTGACGAAGTGGTGGAAACACAGCTTCTGGAAATGACCGAGGCCGAACAAAGCTTCACCTTCGACGGGCTGAGCGACCGGCCCGTCCCCTCGATCCTGCGCGGCTTCTCCGCGCCCGTGGTGCTGGAGCGGGATCCCGGCCCGACCGAACGCGCCTTCCTGCTGGCCCATGACACCGATCCGTTCAATCGCTGGGAAGCCGGGCGGCAACTCGCGCGGGAAAGCCTCGTGGCGCAGATCACCGATGGGGCTGCGCCCGATGGCGCCTATCTCGACGGGATTTCGGCGGTGATCCGGGACGAGACGCTCGATCCCGCGTTCCGCGCGCTCATGCTGGGCGCGCCCACGCAGTCGGAAATGGCCCAGACCCTGCACGAGCGCGGCATCACCCCCGATCCGGACGCGATCCATGCGGCGACCGAGGCGCTGGCAGACGCCAAGGCCGAGACGCTGGCGCCGATGCTCGACGCGCTGGCTTTGGCCTGCCGGGTCGATGCGCCTTACGCATCCGATGCGGAGCAGTCGGGCAAACGCGCGCTTGGCGCGGCGGTGCTGGGTCTGCAGACGCGCCGCGATGGCGGCGTGACGGCCCAGACGCAGTTCGAGGCGGCCGACAACATGACGCTGCAACTCTCGGCGCTGACCTGCCTCGTGCGTGCGGGCCGGGATGCCGAGGCACTGGCGGCCTTCGCCGAGCAATGGAGCGCGGACCGGCTGGTCATGGACAAGTGGTTCGCCATGCAGATCGCAGCCACAGCACCCGAGACTGCCCTGCCGCGCGCCCGTGCGCTGACCGAGCATCCGGCCTTCGACATGAAGAACCCCAACCGCTTCCGCGCGGTGCTGGGCGCGTTCGCCATGAACCATGCGGGCTTTCACCGGGCAGATGGCGCGGGCTACGCCTTCCTCGCTGATTGGCTGATCGCGCTCGATGCGAAAAACCCGCAGACCACGGCGCGGATGTGCGCGCCCTTTCAGACCTGGCGGCGCTATGATGCGGACCGGCAAGCGGCCATGCGCGCCGCGCTGGAGCGGATCGCGGCAACCCCGGGGCTGAGCCGCGACACGACCGAAATGGTGACACGGCTACTGGACGGATAACGCGCGTCGGGGCGCGGCGCTGGAATTGAAGTCTTTTAAAACCAAAGACTTGCCCGCATCGCGCCCATAGGACGCGGAACCCCGGGATGGCTCTCGGCGTTGTGATTTGTTATCTTGACCTATCGGCAATTCGCCGCCATTTGACGCCTGCATCGCCCGACGCCCTTCCCGCCCATGGCGGATCATGGGACAAAAGACGCAGGAAAAACAGGAACCGGACGGCCATGAAGGAGCGCATCGACCCCCTGATCGAAGAGCGTGCGCCGTGGCTGTTCAGCGACCGGCTCGGCACCCGCCATGCCCGGCGTCTGCTCAACATGCTCTTGGGCTATCGCAAGACGATCACCCTGGCCGAGCAGTTCCGCGACATGCCCTCGGCGCAGTTCATGGCCATTCTGGGCGAGATGCTCGCGCGGGATCTGGAGGTCTCGGGCCTCGATCACATCCCCCGGCAGGGCCCCGCACTGATCGTCGCGAACCATCCCACCGGGATCGCCGACGGGATCGTGCTGTTCCATATCCTGCACAAGATCCGGCCCGATCTTTACGTCTTCGCCAATCACGACATCCTGCGGGTCATGCCGCAGATGGAGGACATGATCGCCCCCGTGGAATGGCGCAAGGAAAAGCGCAGCCACGGCAAGACGCGCGAGACGATGGCCTATACCAAGCGCGCGGTCGATGACGAACGGCTGGGCATCATCTTCCCCTCGGGGCGGCTGGCCAAGCGGCGCGGCCTGTCGCTGCATGAGCGTGAATGGATGCCCTCTGCGGCGATGCTCGCACGGAAATTCGAACTGCCTGTGGTGCCGCTCAATATCCGGGCGCGCAATTCCGTGCTGTTCTACCTGTTCGACTTCATCCACCCGACGCTGCGCGACATCACGCTGTTCCACGAGACGCTGAACAAGGCGCGGCAGCCCTACCGGGTCACTATCGGCGAGCCCATCTCGGCGGGCGCCCTGCCGCCCAAATCCGAGGAAGGGATCGAGATCCTGCGCCGCGCCACGCTGTCCTTGGGCGGACCCCGCGCGCCTGCCGTCTCGCTTCTGGACAATTCCCGCAGACCGTCCTGGCTGAAGGCGATCAAGGCGACCTGAGC
>CAZTEV010000242.1:0-2969 GCA_964612785.1 uncultured Roseivivax sp.
TGAACAGGATCTCGCCCTGCTGGCTGTCCTCCAGCAGGTTGGCGCAGCGCAGGATCGTGGATTTGCCCGAGCCCGAGGATCCGATCAGCGACACCACATCGCCCCGATGCGCGCTGAGATTGACGCCCTTGATGACCTCAAGCGCGCCGTAGGCCTTGTGCAGATCGCGGATTTCCAGAACGGGCGTGGCGTCGGTCAATGTGATCTCTCGGTGACGTCGGACAGAGTGCTGACCGCGAGAATGAGAGGATTTGCACCGAATTTGCAACGCGAAAGCCCGGTCATTCCGGGCTTTGACGCATCATGACCCAAGGTCAGCTGCGCGCGTGCTCAGGAATCCTGCGCGGCCACGCGCTGCCGGGCGCGGGCGCTGTCCTGATCGCTCACGCCCAGGAAGTTGGTGACAAGCCGCAGCAGCGAATCCTCGGCGGGGTCACGATCGCCATCGGCGAGCGCCACAGACCACAGCGCCTCGACCACGGCAATCCGGTGGTCATAGGCCACCGCATCCTTGATCGCGCGGGTGAACCGGACCGTGTCGGGGGCTTCCGCCTCGAGGGTCTGGGCCTCCTTGCGCAGCGCCTCCGCATCGGGGGCGGACAGGCCGTAGCGGGTGGCGATAATGCGGTCGATCCGCTCAAGCTCTGCCGGATCGGCATGGCCATCGGCGCGCGCGACGCGCACGAGAAGGGCGCTGAGCGCCAGCCGCGCATCGGCATCGGGCAGGGCGCGCGGAGCGGGGGCGGTCAGACGGTCGAGGAAATCTTTGAACATGGCAGGCAGATAAGCGCTTTGCGCGCTCAGTCAAAGTCCTGGGGGCAGGTTCCTAGCCTGCGTGGCTGCCGTCGCCTTCGGGCGTGCGCAGGCCGAACCGCGCGGACAGGGTCCGTTCGAGCCGGGGCGAGTCGGGATGGCGGCCGCGCACCTCTGCAGACATGCAATCCGCGAGTGAGCGGCGTTCGCTTTCGGGCACATGGCAGGTGACGAGCCGGGCCAGTTCTTCGCCCGAGCGGACGGCGCGGGCCAGCGCCTCGCAGGTCGCGCGCATCTCCGAGGCCTCGCGGCGGGTCAGATCGAAGCGGCGGGCGAGGATGCGGTCAAGCTCGGGCGGGCCGATCAGCGCGTCGGGCAGATCACGCTTGGCCGCATGGATCGCAAGCGTCGCGAGCGCCAGCGGCGTGTCGGCCGGATCGAGCCAGCCGGCATGTGGCGCATTGATCCACAAGAGCAGACGTTTCGACATGGGGCCCTCCCGGCCAACGGCCCGACCTCGATCCCGGAGCCGCGCATGAGGATGGGTCGCGCCTATGCGCGACTCCAACCCTCAGCTTGTCGGAGGTTATGGCGCTTGTCTATCGGAAGTATGCAATCGCAATCTTGCGGAATTCAGGTGCCGATCCGGGCTTCGAGGTCCTGCGCGGCATCCGCGAGGCCCCAGGGCGGGTTCACCACGAACATGCCCGAACCGATCATGCCGTGCCCCGCGCGGGCAGGCGGAAACCGCACCTCGGAGCGCAGCGCGTCGGGAAACGCCGCATCCAGCGCGCGCAGCATCCCGCCATGCCGTTCGTCGCGCAGGATCGGATACCACAGCGCCAGGATGCCCACGTTCCAGGCGCGCGCCAGCTTGGTGAAATGGCGCGGGATTGCGGCGTAATCGTCCTTCACCTCGTAGGAGGGATCGCACAGAAGCAGCCCCCGGCGCGGATCGGGCGGCGTCAGCGAATGGGCCAGCGCGAAGCCGTCCTGCTTGTAGGTCTGGGCGCGGCGGACCGCACGGGTCAGCGCCGCGTTCTCGCCCGGATGCAGCTCGGCCAGATGCAGGCTGTCGCTGTCGCGCAGAAGCGCCTCGGCCACCAGGGGCGAGCCGGGATAGGCGCGGGGGCCATGGGCGGCGCGCACCTGTGTCAGGGCGCGGGACAGGGGATGGGCTTCGGGCAGCGCGATGCGCTCCACACCCGCCGCTGCCTCGCCGGTCTTTTGCGCCTCGGCGCTGTCCAGATCGTAAAGGCCCCGGCCCGCATGGGTCTCGATGTAGCTCAGCGGCTTGTCCTTCCGCGTGAGGTAGTCGAGCATCCAGGCCAGAAGCCCGTGCTTGTGCAGGTCGGCGGCATTGCCCGCGTGATAGGCGTGTTGATAGGACAGCATGGGCCCGCTTTAGCCCTGCGCGCAGCTCTCATCCACCCATTTCAGGAAGCTTGCGCTGCCATGGCTGACGGGCACGGCCCAGAGGGCGGGTTCGTCATAGGGATGCGCGTCGAGGATAAGCCGCGCCAGCGCGTCATAGCCGCGGTCTGGCACCTTGAAGAGCAGCCGGTATTCCCGGTCCTGCTGCATCGCGCCCTCCCAGAGGTAGCACGACGCGATCTCCTCGATCTGGACGCAGGCGGCGCGCGCCTCTTGCACGGCGCGGCGGGCCAGCGCCTCGGCGCCCTCGCGGCTGTCGATCGTGGTGAAGACGTTCAGGATGCCGGTCATCGGCGGGCCTCCCATCTGAGGTAGATCTCGAGGATTGCGAGGAAGGGCAGATAGAAGCCCACGAACATGATCTGATCGAAGAGGCCGGTGAATGCGTCGTTCGACGCCACCCCGCCCGTCGCCCAATACCACAGCCCGTAGATCAGCCGGTAGAGGAACGAGCCTGCCGCCAGCACCGTCAGGCGCAGAGCCGAGGCGCGATGGCGGGCCGTGGCCTTGTCGATGGCGTGATAGGTGGTGTTCGCCGCGGCGATGAGCAGGAGCACGCCGTAGAGCGCGAAGCCCGCAGACATGAGCGGCCCGCCGATCGTGCCGTTGAGCGCGATGTAGAGGAGGCCGCCCAGGCCAGTGAGGGTGGCGGCGATGAGGATCGCGTAGCCCAGTTTGCGGTGGAGGCGCGGGTATTTCGCGCGGATCGCCGGGATCAGCTGCAGCGGCGCCAGCGCGGTGATGAGCGCGCCTGCAAGCATGTGGGTGAAGATGGCGAGGTT
>CAZTEV010000243.1:0-2960 GCA_964612785.1 uncultured Roseivivax sp.
CGTAGATGCCGGTCGGGTGGAACTGGACGAATTCCATGTCCTGAAGCGGCAGGCCCGCGCGCGCCACCATGCCGCCGCCATCGCCGGTGCAGGTATGCGCGGAGGTCGCCGAGAAATAGGCGCGCCCGTAGCCGCCCGTGGCCAGCACGACCATCTTGGCGTTGAAGACGTGGATCGTGCCGTCATCGAGCTTCCAGCAGACGACGCCCGTGCAGGTGCCGTCATCGTCCATCATCAGGTCGATGGCGAAATACTCGATGTAGAACTCGGCGTTGTTCTTCAGCGACTGACCGTAGAGCGTGTGCAGGATTGCGTGGCCCGTGCGGTCGGCTGCAGCACAGGTGCGCTGCACCGGGGGGCCTTCGCCAAACTCGGTTGTGTGGCCGCCGAAGGGGCGCTGGTAGATCTTGCCTTCTTCGGTGCGCGAGAACGGCACGCCGTAATGTTCGAGTTCGTAGACCGCCTCGGGCGCGTGCCGCGCGAGGTATTCCATCGCATCGGTGTCGCCCAGCCAGTCGGACCCCTTCACGGTGTCGTACATGTGCCATTGCCAGTGGTCGGGGCCCATGTTGGACAGCGAGGCGGCAATGCCGCCCTGTGCGGCCACGGTATGCGACCGGGTCGGGAAAACCTTGGTCACGCAGGCGGTGCGCAGGCCCTGCTCGGCCATGCCCAGCGTCGCGCGGAGGCCGGAGCCGCCCGCACCCACCACGACCACGTCGTAGTCATGCGTCTCGTATTCGTATTCAGCCATATCGCGTATCGCTCCGAATTATCTCACAGCGCCAGGCGCGCGACGGCGAAAAGGCCGGTCGCGGCAAGCGCGTACATCAGGCAGGTCATGCCGAGGATCAGGATCTTTTCCCACAGCCCGTGAACATAGTCCTCGATCAGGGTCTGGAAGCCGTCCTTGAAGTGAATGCAGCTGACGAGGATCGTCAGACCGGCCACGATGGCCGGGAAGGGCCGCCCGAAATAGGCGACCACGTCCTCGTAGCTCGATCCCAGGATCGGGCCGAAAGTGAAGACAAACAGCGGGATCAGGAACAGAAGGCCCACGGACTGGATCTTCATCTTCCAGAAATGTTCGGTCCCGGACTTGGCGCTGCCCCAGCGGTTGGCCCGTTTGCGGTCGGTCAGGAATGCCATGGTGCAGCCTCCTCAGATGATGATGACGGTCAGGATGGTCAGCACGACCGATCCGCCGATCACGCCCCAGCCGAGCTTTTCGGCAATGTCGATCTCAAGGCCCACGGCGTAATCCCAGAGCAGGTGCCGCACGCCCGCGAGCGTGTGGTACCAGAGCGCCCAGAGCGACAGGAACAGGACCAGATCCCCGAACCAGCTGGTGACGAATCCGTTGGCGAGGGCGAAGTATTCCGGCCCGGACGCTGCGGCGATGAACCACCAGACGATCATGAACATCGCGACGATGAGCGCGTTGCCGGTGATCCGTGTCAGGATCGAGGTCATCGAGGTCAGCTGCGGGCGGTAAACCTGCAGATGCGGCGAAAGCGGGCGATTGCCCCGGTTGACGTCTGCCATGGAAAAATCCTCTCGGGTTCCTTGCACAGGTTTCTAATGGAAATGACGCGCGTGTCACGGGGACAGACCGGGAAATGGGCCGCTTTGCCGCGGATTTCGGCACAGTTTTCACTTATGTGATCACACGTCGCGGCTATGTGATCACAGCTGCAGCGCTAACAGCGCGAGGCTTGGCGCAAAGGCCCGCCCCGCCTGATTCACTGGCGGGTCAGCCCGTATAATTCCCGCAGATACCCCTCGAATTCCGTGCACATCACGATGGCGCGCTCGTCGGGAATGTAGAAGGCGTTGATCTCGCCGCAGGGTTCGACAAAGACCGTGACCGGCTCGGGAAGGCGCATCGTGTCGTTCAGGTAGACCACCTCTTCCGCGACCAGATCGGCGGTCAGGCCGTCGTCCGCCCGCACGTCCAGCGTCAGTTCCGGGCCGTCCGCACCGAAAAGCTCGTCGAGCACCGGACCCCAGCTTTCCTCGGCCAGGACATATTCTTCCTCGCAGGTCTCCGCGCGCTCGGGCGGCAGGTCCATGTCGGCGGCGAAATCGTCGCGCGCCTCGGGATCGGCGCCGTAGAACAGGCAGACGGAATTATAGAACCGCTGCTCGCTGGAGCCGTGGACATCCCAGAAGGCGGGTTCCAGCTCCATGTCCTCTTCCCACATCGCCTCCGCCGCGAAGCCGAGCGAGGCGTCGTAGGCCAGATCAAGCGCGGTCTCCGCATCGAAGATCGAATCGATCAGCAGGATGGAGGCGACATCGGCCGCGTCCTCTTCCTGTCCGAAGACCGGCAGGCGCATCACGTCGATCAGGGCATGGCCCATCTCGTGGTAAAAGACCGACAGAAGGTTCGCTTCGACAAACAGGTCTTCGGCCTCATCGGCAAAAGCCGCGGGGCCGGGCGCCGCGAGGGCCGCCGCAAGACCGATCAGGTGCAGGGCAGATCGCATGGGCGCGCCTCCATCCGCCAGATATCCTGGGTGCGATGGTGGCACAGGCGCGCCGTCAGGGAAATCTCAGACCGGCATCAGCGCCCAGTAATCGAGATCGAGCAGCACGCCGGGCAGGTATTTGCCATCCTCGCCGCGCAGCGCACCGACGCTGCCATCCTTGGTCGCGACGAGCCGCAGACGGATCGCGCCGACGCCCGGCGTCCCGGTTTCGGCCACATCCAGCACCTCGGACCAGGCGCGCACCGTGTCCCCCGCAAAACACGGATTCGCATGGGCGCCCGCATTCAGACCCGCGATCATCTGCGCGTTGGCGAGCCCGTTGAAGGACAGGGCTCGCGCCATCGAGATGACGTGCCCGCCATAGATCAGCCGCTTGCCGTCATCGCGATGCGTGGCGTCGAAATGCACCTTGGCGGTGTTCTGCCAGAGGCGCGTGGCCATCATGTGCTCGGCCTCCTCGATGGTGAC
>CAZTEV010000244.1:0-400 GCA_964612785.1 uncultured Roseivivax sp.
ACCGCTACGATCAGCTGATGCGCCTTGGCTGGAAGGTGTTCCTGCCCTTCAGCCTGGTCTGGGTGGTCTTCACGGCCTTCGCCGCAAAATTCGACTGGTTCTGGGGCATTTTCGCCCGCTGGAGCACCGGCGCCTGACCCTTTGAAACCGCGATCCAAACAGTCTAGGGACGTGACATGACCCAAACAGACTTCTCCCGCCGCGCAGGTTACTTCCTGCTTGCCGATTTCTGGGTCGGCATGAAGCTGGGCCTGAAGTATTTCTTCGGCCCAAAGGCCACGGTGAACTACCCGCATGAAAAGGGCCCGCTGAGCCCGCGCTTCCGCGGCGAACACGCGCTGCGCCGCTACCCCAACGGCGAGGAACGCTGCATCGCCTGCAAGCTCTGCGAGGCGATCTG
>CAZTEV010000244.1:410-2927 GCA_964612785.1 uncultured Roseivivax sp.
ATGACATCGACATGACCAAGTGCATCTATTGCGGCTTCTGTCAGGAGGCCTGCCCGGTCGATGCCATCGTCGAGGGGCCGAATTTCGAGTTCACCACCGAAACCCGCGAGGAGCTTTACTACGACAAGCAGAAGCTTCTCGAGAACGGTGAACGCTGGGAGGCCGAGATCGCCCGCAACCTCGAGCTGGACGCGCCCTACAGATGAGCAACGACAGCCAGAACCCGTTCGAGTTTTTCATGCGGCAGGCGCAGGAGATGGCGAAGGCCTGGAATCCCGCGCTCGAGACGCTGAACACGCGTGAAATCGAGAAGTTCTGGCCGACAATGCCCAAGGATTTCATGGAGATGTCTTTCGGCAAGGGCCTGTCCAAGGACGGGCTCGATGCCAAGACGCGGCTTCTGCTGACGCTTGCGGGCCTCACGATGCAGGGCGCGCAGGCGGAGACGCCGTTTCGCATGAATGTGCGCCACGCGCTCGAGGCCGGCGCCACCAAGGACGAGATCGCCGAGACCATCGCCCAGATGTCGATGTTCGCAGGCATTCCCGCCATGACCCGCGCGATGGAGCTCGCGCGGTCCGTCATGGAAGATACGGAGGACGACAAGTCATGAGCGTCTTTGCCTTCTACCTTTTCGCCCTGTCTACGCTCGCGGGCGGGCTGTTCACGGTCATCAGCCGCAACCCCGTCCACTCGGTCCTGTGGCTGATCCTGGCCTTCCTGTCGGCGGCGGGTCTGTTCGTTCTGCTCGGCGCGGAATTCGTCGCGATGCTTCTGATCATCGTCTATGTGGGCGCGGTCGCGGTGCTGTTCCTGTTCGTGGTGATGATGCTCGATATCGACTTCTCGGCGCTCAAGGCGGAGATGGCGAAATACATGCCGCTCGCGCTTCTGATCGGGATCGTGATCCTGATGCAGTTCGTGCTGGCCTTCGGTGCATGGGAGACGGCGCCCGAAGCGTCCGAGAACCTCGCCCAGGCGATCCCCGTGGATCGGCACAACACCGAGGCGCTGGGGATGATCCTTTACGATCAGTACTTCCTGCTGTTCCAGCTGGCGGGCCTGGTCCTTCTGGTCGCGATGATCGGGGCGATCGTGCTGACGCTGCGGCACCGGTCGGACATCAAGCGGCAGGACGTGCTGGCGCAGATCTACCGCGATCCGAAGACGGCGATGGAATTGAAGGACGTGAAGCCCGGCCAGGGGCTTTGAGCGACCACGCGTCCCGGGCCTGACCCGGGACCTGCCCGGACGGGATCCGGGGACTCGCGGCAGGTCTGCCGCGGACAAGACACAAGGCCCCGGATCAGGTCCGGGGCAAAGGTCGCCCGGGACCGACCCGGAACGCGGCCAAAAGACTGGGAAAGACGGGGCAACCCGGAGGGACATGATGATCGGACTGGAACATTACCTGACGGTGGCGGCGGCGCTGTTCGTCATCGGCATCTTCGGGCTCTTTCTGAACCGCAAGAACGTCATCATCTTGCTCATGTCGATCGAGCTGATGCTCTTGGCGGTTAACATCAACCTCGTGGCCTTCTCGTCCTTTCTGGGCGACCTGGTGGGGCAGGTCTTCACCCTCTTCGTGCTGACCGTGGCCGCCGCGGAGGCCGCGATCGGCCTTGCGATCCTCGTCTGCTTCTTCCGCAACCGCGGCACCATCGCGGTCGAAGACATCAACGTGATGAAAGGCTGAGAGCATGGAAACGATCATCCTCTTCGCCCCGCTCGCAGGTGCTTTGATCGCAGGGTTCGGCTGGCGCCTGACCGGCGAACGTGCGGCCATGTGGATCACCACGGGCCTGCTGTTCCTGGCCTGCTTCTTCTCCTGGATCGTGTTCCTCGGCCATGACGGTGTGACCGAGCAGATCCAGATCCTGCGCTGGATCGAGTCGGGCACCCTGTCCACGGACTGGTCCATCCGCCTCGACCGGCTGACCGCGATCATGCTGATCGTCGTGACCACGGTCTCGGCGCTCGTGCACCTTTATTCGATGGGCTACATGGCCCATGACGAGAACTTCAAGGAAGGCGAGGTCTACAAGCCCCGCTTCTTCGCGTATCTGTCCTTCTTCACCTTCGCGATGCTGATGCTGGTGACGTCGGACAACCTCGTTCAGATGTTCTTCGGCTGGGAAGGCGTGGGCGTCGCGTCCTACCTTCTGATCGGTTTCTACTACAAGAAACCTTCGGCCAATGCGGCTGCGATGAAGGCCTTCATCGTCAACCGGGTGGGCGATTTCGGGTTCGCGCTTGGCATCTTCGGGCTGTTCTTCCTGACCGACTCGGTGCGGTTCGACGACATCTTCGCAGCTGCCCCCGAGATCGCGGAGACGCAGCTGACCTTCCTGTGGACCGAATGGAACGCCGCGAACCTGCTGGCCTTCCTGCTGTTCGTCGGCGCCATGGGCAAATCCGCGCAGCTGATCCTGCACACCTGGCTGCCCGACGCGATGGAAGGCCCGACGCCGGTCTCGGCGCTCATCCACGCGGCAACCATGGTGACCGCGGGCGTCT
>CAZTEV010000245.1:0-2885 GCA_964612785.1 uncultured Roseivivax sp.
CCGCGATATGCGCCAGCTGGCGCATCTGGCCGGAATTGAGCGTGCCATAGGGGATCGCCACGCGCAGCATGTAGGCGTGCAGTTGCAGGTAAAGCCCGTTCATCAGCCGCAGCGGCTTGAACTGGTCCTCGGTCAACTTGCCTTCGAGGCGGCGGCGCGCCTGATCGCGGAATTCCTCCACGCGGGCGTCGACCATCGCCTGGTCGTAATGGTCGTAGGAATACATCAGATCACCTCCCGGACGGCCTGCGGGTCGTCGGGCTTGAGCGTGAGGTCGGGGCGCACGGTGGGGCCGAGCGCGCGCACGCGGTCCTTGATATGCGCGGGGCGCGGCTTGCCATCCTGCAGTTCGGCGTCGATCGCGTAGGGGACGTTGACGTTTCGCGCCGCTTCCTCGCGCGCAGCGATCACCTCTTCCTCCCCGGTGACGTCGACCGCCTCTTCGACATGGAGCGACCAGCCACTGCCGGTCCACCATGTCACCGCGCCGGTCTTGAGATCGTTTCCGGTCAGGATCCTCATGGGGCGACTTCCCTCGCGATCCCGGCCAGCGCGACGTCCTCGCGGGCGGTCACCTCGCCGATGACGATGAGTGCAGGGCTCACCACCTGCTCGGCTTCGACGAGGTCGGGCAGGGCGGCGAGGGGACCGCGCAGCACGCGCATGGAAGGGCGCGTGGCGTTCTCGATCACCGCGAGCGGCATTTCGGGGGCGAGCCCGTCGGCCATCAGTTTCTCGGCGATCTGCGGAGCGGTCTTGACCCCCATGTAGATCACCAGCGTGCGTCCCTTGCCGGCGAGGCCGGCCCAATCCTGTTCGGACAGGCCCTTGCACTGGCCCGCAACGAAGCTGACGGCGCTCGACGCGTCGCGGTGAGTCAGCGCGATCTGGGCGGCGGCGGCGGCGCCGTTTGCCGCGCTGATGCCGGGGATGATCTCGACGCGAACGCCCGCGGCACGCGCGGCTTCGGCTTCCTCGCCGCCGCGCCCGAAGACCAGCGGGTCGCCGCCCTTGAGACGAACCACTGTCCGTCCGGCGAGTGCTTCGCGGACCAGCAGCGCGTTGATGTCGTCTTGCGCCATCGAATGATGCGCGCGTCGCTTCGCGACCGAGACCAGCCGCGTCCGGTCGCCCGCCATGGCCAGGATTTCAGGCGAAACGAGGCCGTCGTGCACGATCACGTCCGCCCGGGAAATCAGGCGTGCGGCGCGCAGCGTCAGGAGATCGGGATCGCCCGGGCCCGCGCCGACGAGATGGATTGTTGCGGATTCCTGCATTCCGGAAAGATGGCGGTCCCGGGCATCGGGGGCCAATCAGAATGCGTGTGCGAGCGCACAGTTGAACTTTTGAAATGTGGGCTAGGCCCCCGCAAAGCTAGCCTTGTGTGTCTTTCCCGCGCGAGGCTTCCCGGTGGGCGAGGGCATCGATCAGCTGCTCGATCTGGGCATTGCCGCGCAGGTTGATGTCGCGCTGCGGGAAGGGGATCTCGATGCCATTGTCCTTGAACAGCCACCAAAGCTTGGTGAGCACGGCGCTGCGCACGTTCCCCACCCCGTCTTCCGGGTCCTGGATCCAGCAGTGGATCATGAAGTTGACCGAGCTGTCGCCATATTCGGTCATCCAGATGGTCGGCGGGGGTGCCTTGAGGACCCGTTCGCAGGATGCGGCGGCCTCGAGCATCAGCTTCTGCGCAACATCCATGTCGGCGTTGTAGCTGACCCCTACCGGCACCTGCATGCGGACGTTCTTCGAGGAGTAGGACCAGTTCTCGACCTGATTGATCATCAGGTTTTCGTTCGGGATCAGATATTCGCGCTGGTCGCGGGTGGTTACCGAGACGGCGCGGACGCCGATCTTGCGTATCTGGCCGAAGCTCTCATTGCCCGCCATGTCGGTCACCGCGATCACGTCGCCCGGCTTGATCGACTTGTCCATCAGCAGGATGATCCCGGCGATCAGGTTACCGAACGTCTTCTGCAGGCCGAAACCGATCGCGAGGCCGAAGGCACCGGAGAATACCGCCAGCGCGGTGAGGTCGATCCCGAGCAGGTCGATGCCGAGGAAGAACGCGGCTGCCCAGATGACGATCGTGATGATCTTCTCGGTGAGCAGGTTCTGCGTCTCGTCGAGCGCGGTCGACCGCCGCAGGATCCCGCCGACCGCGCGGGTCAGCAGCCAGGCGAAGCCGAAGACGAGCAGTAGGATGGCGATCACCACGATCCCGTCCCAGACCGAAATGCGCATGTCGCCGACCGAGAACGCCATCGCATCGAGCGTGTCGACCATGTTGCCCATTGTCGGGCTGGAGGAGGAAACGGCCTCGCGCAGGCCCTCGGCGGCGGCAACGCCTTCCTCTTCACGCGCGGTTTCGGCCACGCTCCATGCCTGGCGCACCGGCTCGGCGGCGGAGGTGGCGGCCGGATCGGGAGGCGAAGTAGCGGTCATGCGGCGTCCATTTTAGCAAGCGCCCGATCAAGATCGGCAATGAGATCAGCGGGATCCTCGACCCCTATCGAGAGGCGTATGGCAAATCGATCGGCATCCTGCCAGCCGGGTTTGGGCCAGTCCATCCGCGCGCGCACCGGTTCCACATCGAAGGGCAGGGCGAGGCTTTCGAAACCGCCCCAGCTATAGCCGATACCGAACAGTTCGAGCGCATCGACCACCTGGCACCGGGCGGCATCGTCGCCGCCCTTGAGAACGAAACTGAAAAGTCCGCATGACCCGGTGAAATCGCGTTTCCACAATTCGTGACCCGGCGAGCCGGGCAGCATCGGGCACAACACATGTGCCACCCGGGGGTGGTCATCGAGCCACTGCGCGATGGCCAGCGCGCTTTGCGCTTCGCGCTCGAGCCGCAGTTTCATCGTGCGCAGGCCGCGCAG
>CAZTEV010000246.1:0-2871 GCA_964612785.1 uncultured Roseivivax sp.
CAGCATGACGCGGCCCTCCGGCGCGAGTACCGCCATCGCCTTGTCCAGAAGCCCCGCATGGGCATCGCCCGGCACGCCCGAGAACAGATAGGACATCAGCACCGCATCCACGCCGTCGGGCCACTCCGCCTGCAGCGCGTTGCCTTCGTGATAGCTGATCCGGTCCGACAGCCCCGCCTCCTCGAGATAGCGCCGCCCCAGCGCCGCCACGTTCGGGAAATCGAGGATCGTCACCCGCAGCTCGGGATAGGCTTTGCAGAGCCCGATGGCGAAGGCCCCGGTGCCGCCGCCCACATCCAGAAGATGGCGCGTCCCGGCCAGATCGACCCGCTTCGCAAGCTGCCGCGCAGGCCCCATGGATCCCGCATGCTGGCTTTCGGAATAAAGCCGCGCCTCCTCGGGATCGGCAAACCAATCCTCGTAACTACTGGTCGCGCCCTCCTGAAGCGTGCCGGTCAGCGCGGGCGACAATTGGCCCAGAAGCCGGTACATCTGCTTGTCGACCTGCAGGCGCAGGTAATCGCCGAAATCGTACTTGGCACCCTTGACCAGGAAGGCCTCGGCTGCGGGGGCATTGGCAAAGCGACCCTGCTCGACCGACAGAAGCCCAAGCCCCGCAAGCGCGGTCATCAGCGTCTCGGCACGTTGCGGGTGCAGCCCGGTGGCCCGGCCCACCTCCTCTGCCGTCCGGGCGCCGTCCGAAAGCGCGGTGAAAAGACCCACATCAAGCGCCGCAAACAAGGCCTTCGAGCCCATGAACCCGAAGGCGATGTCGGAGACCTGATCGGCTTTGGTCAGAAGATCGGCGGGCATGGCGGCGGCTCCTTGGTGATGGACGACGCCGCCATGGTACGGGACCAGACACCGGGCACAACCGCCCGGAGCGGCCTTATCCGAAGAGGTCGTGCGCCAGTTCCAGCGCGTCGATCAGCACGTCGACCTCGGCCTCGGTGTTGTAGAGCCCGAACGAGGCCCGGCAGGTCGCGGCGATCCCCATGTGATCCATGAGCGGTCCGACACAATGCTGACCGGCCCTGACCGCGACCCCCTTCTTGTCGAGAATGGTCGAGATATCATGGGCATGCGCCGCACCGTTCATGGTGAATGAGAAGATCGCGGCCTTGTCCTCGGTCGTACCCTGCACCGACAGCCAGTTCAGCCCGTCGAGCCGCGTTCGGGCGTAGTCACGAAGCCCCCGCTCATGCGCGGCGATGTTCTCCATCCCGAGATCCATCATGTATTCGAGCGCGACGCCAAGCCCGATCGTCTGCACGATGCCCGGCGTGCCTGCCTCGAATTTCATCGGCGCGTCGGCATAGGTGATGCCGTCCTTGTGCACTTCCCGGATCATGTCGCCGCCGCCCATGAAGGGGCGCATCTCCGCCAACCTGTCGCGATGCACGAAGATCGCCCCGGAACCACTTGGTCCATATAGCTTATGTCCGGTGATCGCGTAGAAATCCGCACCCAGATCATCGAGATTGAGCGGCATGTGCACCGCCGCCTGACTGCCATCGACCAACACCGGCACGCCCTTTTCATGGGCGGCCTCGATGATGGCCTTCACATCAACAACGGTGCCCAAGACATTGGAAAGATGGGTGATTGCCACTAGCTTTGTCTTGGGACCGATGGCGTCGATGACCGCCTGCGGATCCAGCGCGCCGCGGCTGTCCACATCGACCCATTTCAGCGCGACGCCCTGCCGTTCGCGCAGGAAGTGCCAGGGCACGATATTGGCGTGATGCTCCATCACCGACAGGACGATCTCGTCGCCCGCCTCCATTCGCGGCATGGCCCAGCCATAGGCCACCATGTTGATGCCCTCGGTGGTGCCGGTATTGAGGATGATCTGCTCCTCGTCGGCCACGCCCAAAAAGCGCGCCAGGATGCCGCGCACGCCCTCGTACTTTTCGGTCGCAAGGTTAGAAAGGTAGTGCAAGCCACGGTGAACATTGGCATATTCTTCCGCATAGGCCCGCGTGACGGCGTCGATCACCACCTGCGGCTTCTGCGCCGATGCCCCGTTGTCGAGATAGACAAGCGGCTTGCCGTTCACCTCGCGCGCGAGGATCGGAAAGTCCTTACGGACCTCTTGAACATCATACATGTCAGCTCATCCCCGAGGCGGTTGCCCCGATCAGCGTGAAAAAGAAAGACATCCCGAGCGCGAGGCCCGTGACCGCCAGAAGCAGCACGAAGGCCGCCTTCCCCAGCGTCTCGAACCCATGGGCCTCGGCCAGGACATTGACTAGGATCCAGAGCCCCACCGCAGACGCCGCGATGGAGACAAGCACGGCCAGCGTCGCGGCGATGGGCGCCAGAACCAGCATGACGCATTGCACCAGCACGCGCAGCGCCTGCAGCCAGATCATCATCAGGCCCACATCCTCGATCCGGCCTGTCCCGCCAAGCGCGCGGCCGCACCAGGTCAGCACCAGCGCCACGATGGCAAGAATCCCGCCCAGCCCCATGAAGAAGGTCAGAGGCTGCGACACGAAGGGCGCGATGGACGGATCGGGCGGCGTAAGGATCGTCGAAGCCCGCACGACCAGCGTGTTCAGCACCAGAACCAGCGCTGCCGAGACCAGAAGCGCCTCGTGCCCCAGCCGCAGCGACAGCAACAGGCGCGCCACCTCACGGGGCGCGATCACGCTCTGCCAGGCAAGCCGCAGGAAACCAGCAAGCGTCATGCCGGGCTGCTTCCCTGTTCGGCGACGCGCAGGCCCGCAAACCAGAACCACAGGAAAACGCCGACCCACATGATCCCCACAATGGTCAGGCCCGGCCCCGTGCCCACGAAACCCGCGACAAGGCCGTTCAGCAGCACCAGCGGCGAGGAGGCCAGAAGCGCCCAGAACAAGGCCATGC
>CAZTEV010000247.1:0-2837 GCA_964612785.1 uncultured Roseivivax sp.
AGACCGTGCGGCTCGAGGACGCCTTCATCGACCTCGCCTTCGAGGACGGCCCGGTGCCCGGCATGACGGCGAAGGAAATCAAGCGCTACATCCGCTACATCGCCGACTGGCGACTGGGCCAGCTCGGCCTCCAGCCGATCTACATGGTCGAAGACCACCCGCTGCCCTGGCTCGCCCCGCTATTGAACGGTGTCGAACACGCCAACTTCTTCGAAACCCGCGCCACCGAATATTCGAAGGGCGCGACCAAGGGCAACTGGCAGGATGTCTGGTCGAGCTTCGACAAGCGCCAGGGCGCCAAGGCCGCGAACGAAGAAGAAGCCGAGGACGATGGCCCCGGCCTGTTCGGCGACGAAGGCGGCGAGACAAGCGGGAGCGTCGCGGCGGAGTAAACCAGTTTACGGCTGGCGAGCTAGCCGGGACACTGCAATTTAAGGTGCCGGGGACAGCACGCACTAGGCGCAGCTGTCCCCGGCACTTTGTTTACCGCCAATAATCACGCCGTTCGGCACCGTCGAACCGGCCAGATTGCATGCAGCAACGCTTGAAATCTCTTCCCAGAGCCGCACGGGCACAGATCGTTCCGCCCGAGCTTCTTGAGCAATTCGATCTGTCCGCCCTTGATAGTGCGCTGGCCGCGCTTGACGCGCGTTTCGCTGGGGAAACCCTTACGCCGTTTCGAGATCCGCTCGAAAGGACGGGAGTGCGTCGTGGTCACGATATTTGGTCATTGTCGCCTCCTTGTAATGGGGGAGGCGGCCCCTAGACGATAACCGTGCGCATGGAAAGCTTCGGGCTTCGGCCATTCATGCGTAAGTCCTTTACAGCGCGGGATATTCGGATAATCTGCGCGTATGAAACAATATCACATCATGGCCGCTGCGGCGCTCTCGCTCTCCGCAATCCTGCCTGTCTCCGCGCAGGCGTGTTCGGTGGTCGAAGATTACCGCGTGCCGACCAGTCTGGAGCTGGTTGGCAAATCCCAGCTGGTCCTGCGCGGTCGTGTCGTTGGCGATGTCGAAGGCGAAGATTCATGGAGTGGGAGGCTGCTGGTCGAGCCTATCGAGGCCCTCAAGGGCGACATGCCGTCGGGCACCATTGAAATCTCCGGCAGCGGCCTGGTCCCTCGGCCCGATCCGCGCGGTTACGGCATCCTCAGCAATCCCTATGAACTCGAAGGCGCGCATCCGCTCAGCTATATTGGCGGCTGCATCCGTTACATGTTCCCGCAGGGCACGACTGCGCTGTTCTTTATCGAACGCGACGAGGAGGACGGCGTGTGGCGACCGGCAGGCGGGCCTTTCTCGCGTTGGGCGGAAGACGTGATTGCGGACGATGCACCGTGGATGGTGCTGGCCCGGTTCTATGCCCGCGTGATTGAGGCCGAGCCGTCGGACCGCCAGGCCCTGCTGACGGCCGAGCGTGACCGCCTGCGCATGCGCGAAAACGACCCTGTCGCAGCGCTCATGGTACGCGATATAGAACGCCAGCTGGCAGGCCCGAACGAAACGTGGAATGCGATGATGCGCCGGGCCATCGAGGGCGAAAGCGACATTCCGCCGGGCGCAGGCGCGGAAGCTTCCGCCAGCGCCCTCGCCGATTTGGTCTTCGACGAAGGGGACGAAGCAAATGGCGAGGAGATGGAGTGCACTGCCCAAGAAGATGGCGATGCGATGAGCTGTGAATTCTCGATCGAAGCACAGGCCGATGCGATGGAAGAGGTTGGCGTGGGACCGCCCGACTGAGCCTCGGCACTACCCGCCACGCCAGCACCCGCCACGCCAAACGATTGTCATTGCGCAGGGGCGGCATTGGGGCATCTCCCGATTGCCCTGCGCGCCGCGCGGCGCGAATTTTGCGCCAGCATTCGTCCCCACGCACAGGAGATATGCCGATGCAACGCCCCACCATCACGATCGCCTTCCCCCTGGCTACCGCGCTCGCGCTCGCCGCCTGCGGCCCATCCGCCGAGCCGACCTATGAAGCCGATGCCACCGACGAGGGCGGCGGAGACCTGATCGTCTCCGATCCCGATCCCGAGGCGGTGCCGGTCGACACGCCCGACACGCCGATGACCAACGTCCCGCCCGAAAGCGGCGCAGAGGGCGAGGAAGCGGGTGCCGCAGGGGGCGGCGCCGAGGATGTCGAGCCGGCGGAAATACCGGCCGTCGAATAGCTCGGGAGCGCCGCAGCCCTCGCGGCGCGCACTTTCCTAAAGCAGGGCTGCCGGGCTAGGCCGGCGGGCATGGCCGCGCGCGCACCCATCCCTTTTTCGCGACTCTTGTCTGGCCACGCCCGCCCGCGCGGACGGGGCGGTTTTCGCTTAAGGACCGTGTTCCATGTGTTCCATCCTGACGGGCTTGCCGCCGGTGGGTCCAACTTCGGTCCTACGGGCGCTCCCACCCCCAGGCGGGCGGCGGCGGGGCGACGGGATCGCTTGCGTCGAACTCGGCGCGGAACAGGCGGGTGGGATCGTTGCGGCGGGTCAGCTGGTAGGCGAAGCGCGCGCCGCGCGTGTCCGCCGGGTCGACTTCCATGCGCCAGACATTGGTCAGCGAAGCGTTCAGCCCTTCGCGTTCGAACAGGGCGATCGAGTATGCGTCGACCGGGAAGTCCTGCAACCGCGCGGTGCCGGTGGAGAGCGTGTCGCCGCCATACTGGGTGACCGCGTCCTCGCTGCCGTCCTCGTGGCGGTGATCGTGTTTGAGGCGCAGGCCTTCCGCCGTCCGCGTGACGATCCAGGTGCGGCTGCGGTTCCAGCCGCCTTCCGCCTCTTCATCCGCGACATGGAAGGCGATCGCGATGCGCGTGTCCGAACATTCGGCCCAATGCGCGAC
>CAZTEV010000248.1:0-2830 GCA_964612785.1 uncultured Roseivivax sp.
ACCCACCACGCCCTGGACGCGGACGGAAAACCCCTGCCGAACGCCACAAAGCCCCGCCCGTCACATCGGCGGACCCCATTCATAGCGCGGATCGTCCTCGTCCGCCGACCAGTAGAGCACCCCACCCCAGCGCCAGGGATCGAGCACGATCCCGTCATAAAGCGTCCCGCCCCGCGCCGAGATCACCGCCGAATGGTGAATCACCCGAAACCCCTCGGGCGGCGAGGTCGACCAATGCAGCGCCAGCGTCCTGAAATTCTCCTGCCCCAGCCGCTCGAGCATCGCGCGCGCCCAGTCGTTGCAGAGCCCCTTCTCGCGCAGTCCTTCCAGGACCTTGAAGTTATGCACGAGCGGCGGATCCTCGACGCGCCACTCCTCGGCCAGTTGCAGGGGGTAGGCATAGGCGATCTCGGCCGCGCGGGCCGCTTCCTCGGGATCGACCTCGGGACCGAGTGCCCGGATCGCGGCTGCTAGCGCCTCCGGCCCGCCCTGCCGATCCGCCGGTGGGGCCTGACAGGCCGCAAGGGCCAACGTGACGAGGATCAGAAGCGAACGGGCGAAACGATACATGCGGCCTCCGGGGGGGTAACGGCGCTGAGCGTTGCATACGCCGCCCCTTCGGCCAAGACCATGGCCCCCGGCACGGATGGCGGGCGCCCGCCAAAAGAAAAACCCCCGGCCGCACGGACCGGGGGTTTTACTGACTTGTTCGGGCCGGGCCCGAGGGCACGGATCAGAGACCGGTGGTCACGTCGATCGTGTTGCCCTCTTCAAGCGTCACGTAGGCTTTCTTGACATCCTTGCGGGTGCCGGCACGACCGCGGAACCGCTTGGTCTTGCCCTTCGTGATGGTGGTGTTCACGGCCTTGACCTTCACACCGAACAGCGCCTCGACCGCATCCTTGATCTGCGGCTTGGAGCTGTCGATGGCCACTTCGAAGACCACGGCGTTGTTTTCCGACGCCATGGTGGACTTCTCGGTGATGATCGGCTTGCGGATCACATCGTAATGTTCGGCATTCGCGCTCATTTCAGACGAGCCTCCAGTGCTTCGACACCCGCCTTGGTGAGCACCAGCGTGTCACGCTTGAGGATGTCATAGACGTTTGCGCCCATGGACGGCAGCACGTCGAGGCCTTCGATGTTGGCCGCGGCACGAGCAAAGTTCTCGTTCACCTCGGCGCCATCGATGACCAGCGCGCGCTTCCAGCCCCGATCCGCGACCATCTTGGCCAGCGTCTTGGTCTTGCCGTCCGCGTCCGCGGTGTCGATCACGACGAGCGAGCCGTCCTTCAGCTTCGACGACAGCGCCATCTTCAGACCGAGCGCGCGGACCTTCTTGGGCAGGTCATGCGCGTGGCTGCGGGGCGTCGGGCCCTTGTAGATGCCACCCGAGCGGAAGATCGGCGCCTTGCGGGAGCCGTGGCGTGCGCCGCCGGTGCCCTTCTGGCGATAGATCTTCTTGGTCGAATAGCTGACCTCGGACCGGCCCAGCGTCGAGTGTGTACCGGCCTGCGCCTTGTTGCGCTGCCAGCGGACGACGCGGTGCAGGATGTCGGCGCGGGGTTCGAGGCCGAAGACCTCGTCACCGAGCTCGACCGAACCGGCTGCGCCGCCGTCGAGTTTGATCACGTCGAGTTTCATTCCTCACCGTCCTTCTTCTCGGTGTCCTGCTCCGCCGCGATTTCGGCTTCGGCCTCTTTCAGGGCCTCTTCCTGCTGCGCGGCTTCTTCCGCCAGGCGGGCCTCTTCAGCGGCTTTCGCCTCTTCTTCGGCGGCCTTGGCGGCTTCTTCTGCAAGACGCTTGGCTTCGTCGGCAGCCGACTTCAGCGCCGCGGGGAGAATGATGTTCTCCGGCGCGGGCTTCTTGACGGCGTCCTTGACGGTGACCCAGCCACCCTTGGCGCCCGGAACCGCGCCCTTGACCATGATCAGGCCACGGTCGGCGTCGGTCTTGACGACCTGCAGGTTCTGCGTGGTCACGCGCACGGCGCCCATGTGACCCGCCATCTTCTTGCCCTTGAACACCTTGCCGGGGTCCTGACACTGGCCGGTCGAACCGTGCGAGCGGTGCGAGATCGAGACACCGTGCGAGGCGCGCAGACCACCGAAGTTGTGGCGCTTCATTGCACCGGCAAAGCCCTTACCGATCGAGGTGCCAGAGATGTCCACGAACTGACCTTCGAAGTAATGGTCAGCGGTGATCTCCTCGCCCACGTCGATCATGTTCTCGGGCGCCACGCGGAATTCCGCGATCTTGCGCTTGGGCTCCACCTTGGCGGCGGCGAAATGGCCGCGCATGGGCTTCGAGACATTTTTGGCCTTCACGGTGCCGCAGCCGAGCTGCACAGCCGCGTAGCCGTGGTTTTCGACGGTGCGCTGCGCCACCACCTGCAGCTTGTCCAGCTGAAGCACGGTGACGGGGATCTGCTTGCCGTCTTCCATGAAGAGCCGGGTCATGCCGACCTTCTTTGCGATCACTCCAGAGCGCATCATGATCTGCCCTCCTTAAACCTTGATCTCGACGTCCACACCGGCCGCGAGGTCGAGCTTCATCAGCGCGTCCACGGTCTGCGGGGTGGGATCGACGATGTCGAGGAGCCGCTTGTGGGTGCGGATCTCGAACTGGTCACGGGACTTCTTGTTCACGTGGGGGCCACGCAGAACGGTGAAGCGCTCGATCTTGTTCGGCAGCGGGATGGGCCCGCGCACATCGGCGCCGGTCCGCTTGGCGGTGTTGACGATCTCCTGAGTGCTGGCGTCCAGCACGCGGTAATCGAACGCCTTGAGCCGAATGCGAATGTTCTGGCTTTGCATAGGTCTGGCCTTAT
>CAZTEV010000249.1:0-2825 GCA_964612785.1 uncultured Roseivivax sp.
CGGTGGTGGCCGTCTCGAAAAACGACACCGGCATCTCCGAAGACCCCGAGGTGCGCTTTGCCGTGGCCAAGAAGATCGTCGAGCGCGCCGCCGATTACGGCATCCCCGCCCATGACATCGTGGTCGACCCGCTCGTCATGCCCGTGGGCGCGATGGCGACCGCGGGCCTGCAGGTCTTCACGCTGGTTCGACGCCTGCGCGACGAGCTTGGCGTGAACACGACCTGCGGCGCCTCCAACATCTCCTTCGGCCTGCCCAACCGGCACGGCATCAACAATGCCTTCCTGCCCATGGCCATCGCCTCGGGCATGACATCGGCGATCATGAACCCCGTGGCGCTGCCGGTGCCCGCCTCCAAGATCGCCGAGAAGCGCGCGGAAGTGGAAGCCGCCGGCATCGCCCTGCCTGCGGATATGGATGACGAGGCCTTCTGCCAGCTCTTCGGACTTGGCTCCACCAAGCCCCGCCCGGGCAAGGAGATGGAGGCGATCCGCGCCGCGAATTTCCTGACCGACAACGACCCCTCGGGCGCGGCCTGGATCCAATTCAACCGCCCCGCGGGCGCCGAGGCCGAAGGCGGCCGCGCAGGCGGGCGCCGCCGTCGCCGCGCCTGACCCGACCCGGGCGGGGGTGCCTGCCCCCGCCCCCGGTCGCCGCGCGCCGCGCGGCGAAACAAGACGACACCGCGCCCTTCGGACCGCAGGACGGGCGCGTTCACCCCCCTCGGCTCCGATGGCCCGCACGGGCGCAGAGACACGGGCACCCGCGCCAGCCGCACCTCCTCACCCGCCCCGCAACCGCAAGTGCAGGCCCCCGGGCGCCCCTGTTCTCCACCCTCGGCTCCCGCCCGCGCAGGCGCGCCCAGGGCAGGCGACACGCGCCCACCCCAGCCCTTCACCTTTCCAAAAAAACGCAAACGCGACCGCAGGGCCGGAACGCCGCCGGGGGAAATGCCCCTCAGCCCGCCTTCTCGGCCTTGGCCTTCTTCTTCGCCTTCTTCGCGTCGCGGACCTTTTCCGCGAGGTCCCGCGCAATCGCAAAGGCGCCCTGGATCTTGTCGCGATCCGCTTTCCAGTCACGCCGCACGACGATCTTGTTGTCCTTGATCTTGGCGAGCCCCTTCTGCGCGTGCAGGAACTCCATCAGCCCCTCGGGCGCCGCGAACTTGTCGTTGTGGAACTGGATTGTCGCCCCCTTGGGGCCGCCGTCCAGCTTGGCTATCCCTGCACGCTTGCACATGGCCTTGATGCGCACGATCAGCAGAAGCGTGTTTACTTCCTTCGGCAGCTTGCCGAACCGGTCGATCAACTCGGCCGCGAAGCCCTCCAGCTCCACCTTCGTGCTCAGCGAGGACAGACGCCGGTAAAGGCCCAGCCGCACGTCGAGATCGGGCACGTAATCCTCGGGGATCATCACTGTCACGCCGAGATTGATCTGCGGCGACCATTGCTCGTCGAATTCCTGCAGGCCTTCCGTCTCGCCCGAGCGGATCTTGGCGATCGCCTCCTCCAGCATCGACTGGTAAAGCTCATAGCCCACATCGCGCATCTGGCCCGATTGCTCTTCGCCCAGAAGATTGCCCGCGCCCCGGATATCGAGGTCCTGAGAGGCCAGCGTGAACCCGGCCCCAAGCGTGTCGAGCGAGGACAGGACCCGCAGCCGCTTTTCCGCCGTCGCAGTCAGCGGCGCGCGCGGCTTCGTGGTCAGGTAGGCATAGGCGCGCGTCTTGGAGCGGCCCACACGCCCCCGGATCTGGTAAAGCTGCGCCAGCCCGAACATGTCCGCGCGGTGCACGACCATGGTGTTCGCCGTCGGGATATCGAGGCCCGATTCGACGATCGTCGTGGCCAGCAGGATGTCGTACTTGCCGTCATAGAAGGCGTTCATCTTGTCATCGAGCTCGCCCGCGGCCATCTGGCCATGCGCCACCACATAGGACAGCTCGGGCAGCTGTTCCTTCAGGAAATCCTCGATCTCGGCCAGATCGGAGATGCGCGGGCAGACATAGAAGCTCTGCCCGCCGCGGTAATGTTCGCGCAGAAGCGCCTCACGGATGGTGACCGCGTCGAATTCGCTGACATAGGTGCGGATCGCCAGCCGATCGACGGGCGGCGTGCCGATGATCGACAGATCCCGCACGCCCGACAGCGACAGCTGCAGCGTGCGCGGAATGGGCGTCGCGGTCAGCGTCAGCACATGCACGTCCGAGCGCAGCGCCTTAAGCCGTTCCTTGTGCGCCACGCCGAAATGCTGCTCCTCGTCGACGATGACGAGGCCCAGGTTCTGGAACTTCACCGATTTCGACAACAGCGCATGGGTGCCCACGACGATATCGACGGTGCCTTTCGTCAGGCCCTCGCGGGTCGCGTTGGCGTCCTTCTGGCTGACAAAGCGCGACAACGGTTTCACCTGCAGTGGAAAGCCCCGGAAACGTTCGGCGAAGCCCTTGTAATGCTGCCGCGCAAGCAGCGTGGTGGGCGCGATCACCGCGACCTGCACGCCCGACATCGCCGCGATGAAGGCCGCGCGCAGCGCCACTTCGGTCTTGCCGAAGCCCACATCGCCACAGATCAGTCGGTCCATGGGCTGACCGCTGGTCATGTCGCTGACCACGTCCTCGATGGCGCGGATCTGGTCGTCGGTTTCCTGATAGGGGAAACGCGCAAGGAAACTGTCCCAGGCGCCCGGCGGCGGGTCCAGCACGGGCGCTTTGCGCAGCGCGCGCTCGGCGGCGATGCGGATAAGGCGGTCCGCCATCTCCTTGATGCGTTCCTTGAGCCGCGCCTTCTTGGCCTGCCAGGCGCCGCCGCCCAGCTTGTCGAGCA
>CAZTEV010000250.1:0-2812 GCA_964612785.1 uncultured Roseivivax sp.
AGGGCGAGCCAGTCGCCCTTGCCCTCCTCCTCGCCCTCCTGCCAGGCAAAGACGCCCTCGTTCGGGCGGTCCACATCGGGCAGGAACTTGCCCAGCGCCTCGACCGTCTCCACCGCCGAACTTTCCAGCGCATCGAAGCCGTAGCGATGATACACGGCGGCGATGGCCTGCAGCATCTCCTGACGCTCGGTGACATCGATGCCGAAATAGTCGCGAAACCCTTTCGGCGTCTCCGCCTTGGGACGGGGCTGTTTCTTCGCTTTGGCCATGGTGTAGGTCTCGGATTGACAGGGTCTGCAGCGGGCGGTTTGCGCGGCATTCCCTAGCCCCTCCGCAGGCCGGGGGCAAGCAACGCAAATGACGGGGACGCCCATGACCGACCAGACCCAACGCATCGAGGAACGCATAGCCCACCTGATGGCCCAGATCGAGGACCTGTCGGACGTGATCGCCCGGCAGGACCGGGCCATCGACACGCTGACCGCACAGGTGGCGATGCTGATGCAGCGCGAAGCCGGACGCGAGGCCGAAGGCGGCGGCGCGCATCTTTACGGCGACGAACGCCCGCCGCATTACTGACCGCGGGACTGCCACCCCGACAGGCCCCGAAGCACCGACCTTCCGTCCCCGGGCGGGTCCCGAAGGCAGGTCCAGGGCGCGCCGGTCACATGCAGGGCGCCCGACCCCCTCTTCACCTTTCTAAAAAACCGCCGGGGTCCGGGGCAGCGCCCCGGCACGCGGCAGGAGCCGCAAGGATCCTGCCGCCAGAAATGCGCCCGCCGCAGGCGGGCTCAATTGGATGCGATATCTGTCGCCGCCACCGCACCGTCATGCAGGAAGGCGTTCATCCAGCGCGCATTGCCGCCGAACCGCTCATAGACCGTGACGAAGACGCTTGTCCGGTCGAGCCGCCCCAGCCGCGCCCCGCAAGGCGCGTTCCGCCCGACCCTGCAGATCTGCGATTTCACATCCTTGTAGGCGGCATCCGTCGCGGTCATCGGCAGATCCGCGGCGGCGGGACCGTAGCGCAAGCTCTCATGGGTCTCGACCGTCCCGAACAGGGCCATTGCCGCGGTGAACTGGCGCGCGCAGCCATCGTCGAAGCCGGTGATGTAGAAATTCCGCGCGCCCGTCTCGCCCGGCGCGGTATCATAGAGCCTGTAGCGTTCATGCCGCTCGATCTGCGCGGCAAGGCGTCCCACATCCACCCCGCAGAGCCGCGCCATGGAGCCGAAGGGCACCGCTTCGTTCGGACCGACCTCGGAGCGCGCCGACGGCGTGGTGGACCCGCCCCCGCCGAAAAGCCCCGACAGGAACCCGCCGCCCTCAGACGGTGCGGGCGCGGCTGAAGGCGCCGCGCGGCTGTCGGCGGGCAGGCTGGCCAGGACGCTGTCCCGCGCCCGGTCGGCGGAGGTTCGGGCGGCAGGCGCCGTCGCGGCCTCGGATCTCTGCCGCAGGAAGCCCAGAAGACCGCCCTCTGGCGCCTCTCCTGCGGCGACGGGCCTGCCGCCGACGCCCGTCTGCGGAGGCAGCGGTGCCTCGGACGCGGCGGTGTCGCTGTCCTCGGCGCTGGCCGCAATTCCCGCCTGGGACTGGGCCGCATCGACGTCCTGTTCGGACAATGTCGGCGGATCCGCCTCGGGCGCCGGGCCGAGCGACACGCCACAGGCCGAAAGCAGAAGCAGGCAGGAGAACAGGATCGAAGCTGCGCGCAAGGCGGACCTCATTGTCAGGTGCTGTGCCTCTCTAGCGCGGCAGGCGGCCCCGGGACAAGCACGACCCGGGGTCGCAGGCCGCATCAGAACTCCACCACATCCATGATCCCCGCGAGCGACTTGATCGCGCCCTTGATCTCGGGCGTCACCGGGAAGGGCTCGTCGAGGTCGATCTCCACCTCGCCCGGCAGGCCCTGCGCGCTCAGGCACAGATGCACGGGACCACGGGCCGCCTTGGGCAGCTGGTCCGAGGCACGGCTCAGAACGGAGGCGATCTGCGGGATCGCCCCCTGATCCTCCACGTAGATCCGCAGCCCCGACGCGCCTGCCTTCGCGATCATCGGATCGGCAAGGCTGACCGAGCGGCCCAGCAGCTTCAGCTGATCGCTTTCCATCGTCGCCTCGACGGTGACGACGACCTTGTTGCCGGTCTCCAGATGTTCGCGGCTCTTCTCCAGCGTCTCGGAGAACAGCGTGACCTCGTAGGCGCCGGTCGGGTCCGACAGCTGGCAGAAGGCGAAGCGGTTGCCGCGGGCCGATTTGCGCTCCTGCCGACCCGCGACCGAGCCTGCTAGCTTCGCAAGGCAGGGCCCGCTTTCGGCTTTCTTCATCACCTCGTCGAGGGTCAGGACGCCCTCGCGCTTCAGGGCGGGCATGTAATCGTCCAGCGGATGCCCCGAAAGGTAGAAGCCCACCGCCTTGAACTCCTCGGCCAGGCGTTCGGCAGGCAGCCAGTCATTGACCGGCGCAAGCCGCGGCTCGGGCAGATCCTCGCCCGCCTCCCCGAAAAGCGACACCTGCGCAGAGGCCTTCTGTTCGTGGATCGCCGCGGAATAGGCGGTCAGCGCATCGAGGCTTTCGAAGATCCGCCGCCGGTTCGGGTCGAGCTGATCGAAGGCGCCCGCACGCGCCAGCATTTCCAGCGGGCGCTTGCCGATCCGTTTCAGATCCACGCGTCGGGCAAGATCGAAGATCGTCGCGAAGGGCCGCTCCGCGCTGCCCCGGACGTGATCCGGGGCCTCACGGGCCGCGCCGCCGCGCCCCTCGACGATCAGCCGCATCGCGTCGAGACCCACATTCTTCAGCGCGCCCAGCGC
>CAZTEV010000251.1:0-2810 GCA_964612785.1 uncultured Roseivivax sp.
GCGCGGTCGATGCCGATGCCCGCGGCACGCAGGGCGGCCTCGTAACCGCGGCGGCGCCTGTGGGCGAAATCGAGCGTCTCGACCGCATTGATGAGCGCGATGCGTTTGTGGCCCAGCGCGATCAGGTGATCGGTGGCGCGGAAGAAAGCGTCTTCGTTGTCGATATCGACATAGGCGTAATCCTCCGCGCGGCCCCAGACGCGGCCATGGACCAGGAAGGGGATGCCGATGCGCTGCAACAGTTCGATTCGCGAATCATCGATCTGCGGCCCGTGCAGGATGATCCCGTCGACATTGCCGCGCGCGCGGATGTTCCGGTAATGGGCCGCTTCCTCGTCATCGGGCACGAGCGTCAGCACCAGCTCATAGCCCGCCGCCACATAGGCTTCGGACGCTCCGGTGATGAAATCGCCGAAGAGCGGGTTCAGGATTTCGTGCTTGGCTGACAGCGGAATCACATGGCCGATCGACATTGCCCGTCCGGTGGCCAGCCCCTTGGCGCGGGCATTTGGGCTGTAATTGAAGGCCTGCGCGGCCTCCAGCACCCGGCGGCGTGTGGCCTCGCGAACCTCGGGATAGCCGTTCAGCGCACGGCTTACCGTGGTGGGCGAGAGGTTGAGGTGCTTGGAGAGTTCTTTGAGATTCATGGGGGCTTTGCGGAACCGGCGGGCAGGGGCGCAGATCGGGCGTGCCCTCAAAGCGCTTTGAATTTTTTTCAGCGTAGCGGCAAAATGCGGTGTCTGGGAAGCCCTTTGCGTTAAAAGCTTTTAGCTGCGCCGCAGCATGAATTGCCCGTGTTTTATGGGAGTGCGACGGCAAAGTGCATTGACTCGTGTCTTCACCTGGGTGAGCGTGCGATTACTCAAAGCGCTTTGGAAAATAAAATCCTTGCGCTGTGACAACAGAGATTGCTCACATGATCCAAGGGAGGATTATGATTATGAAGACTTCGCTTTACGCAAGCGCGGCCGTGCTGGCCGTGACCGCAGGCAGTGCGCATGCGGCGGCCCATCTGCCCTTCACCCCGGGTGAGGGCGGCTTTTCCTGGGACGGCTACAACAGCTTTGCCGAACAATACGACTTGAGCGGCGCCACGGTGGAGATCACCGGCCCCTGGACCGGCAACGAGAAGGAAAAGGTCGACGTCGTCTTCGACTACTTCGAGGAAGCCACCGGCGCGACCGTGAACTATTCGGGCTCGGACAGCTTCGAGCAGGATATCGTCATCTCCACCCGCGCGGGCTCGGCCCCGAACCTCGCGGTCTTCCCGCAGCCGGGCCTTGCCGCCGATCTGGCAAGCCAGGGCCTGCTCACGCCGCTCGCGGACGGGACCGCCGACTGGGTGGCCGAGAATTTCGCCGCCGGTCAGTCCTGGGTCGATCTGGGAACCTATGCGGGCCCCGACGGCGAGGATGCGCTCTACGGCATGTTCTACCGCGTCGATGTGAAATCGCTGGTCTGGTACAACCCCATCGCCTTCGACGAGATGGGCTACGAGATCCCCGAGACGATGGAAGAGCTGAAAGAGCTCACCGATCAGATCGTGGACGATGGCGGCACGCCCTGGTGCATCGGTCTGGGATCGGGGGCTGCGACGGGCTGGCCCGCGACCGACTGGGTCGAGGATCTGATGCTGCGCACGCAGACGCCCGAGGATTATGACGCCTGGGTCGCCAACGAGCTGAAGTTCAACGACCCGAAGGTCGTCGCCGCGATCGAGGAATTCGGCGCCTTCGCCAAGAACGACGATTATGTGCAGGGCGGGGCCTCCAACGTGGCCACCACCGATTTCCGCGACAGCCCGGCGGGTCTGTTCACGATTCCGGCCGAGTGCTACATGCACCGTCAGGCTTCGTTCATTCCGGCCTTCTTCCCCGAAGATGTGAGCATGGGCGAGGACGTCGATTTCTTCTACTTCCCGGCTTATGAGAGCCAGGATCTTGGCACGCCGGTTCTGGGCGCGGGCACGCTCTTTGGGATCACCAATCCGTCTGACGCGACCAGCGCGCTGCTGGAATTCCTCAAAGAGCCGATCGCGCACGAGATCTGGATGGCTCAGGGCGGCTTCCTGACCGCGCATGCGGGCGTCAACCTCGACACCTATGCCGATGACAGCCTGCGCGCCCAGGGCGAGATCCTGCGCAATGCGACCACGTTCCGCTTCGATGCCTCGGACCTGATGCCGTCCGAGATCGGCGCGGGCGCCTTCTGGTCGGGCATGGTCGATTACGTGACCGGCACGCCCGCCGAGGAGGTCGCGACCACGATCCAGGAGCGCTGGGACTCGATCCAGTAAGCGCCTGAGCAAGATATGCGCGCGCCCCGCCCGAAAGGCCCGGGCGCGCGCACCGACGCCTTGAGGGAGGGCGTCGCGCAAGGGCCATCCGGTCGCGACAGCGGACGGACCGGCCCACCCGCTGCGGCCCGCCAGGCACAGCGGCAGCCAAGGGAGGAAGCGGCATGTCTCCGATCCTGCAGGGTCTGATCACGATCATCGTCGGCGTCGGCGGATGCGTGGGCTATTTCTACGCCTCGAACTGGGTGCTCGACAAAGTCATCTTTCCGCCGCGCACGGACGATCACGGGCGCAACATCAACCGCGCCACGCTGGTGCGGCCCTGGCTGTTCCTGTTCCCGGCGATGTTCGCGCTGGGGCTCTACCTCGTCTATCCGGTCGTGGGCTCGTTCTGGCGCTCGCTCTACAACCGTTCGGGCGAGGAATTCATCGGACTTGGCAATTACGCCACCATGTTCGGCGAAGAGGGTTTCCGCACGGCGGTCTTCAACAACATCCTCTGGGCGATCTTCGT
>CAZTEV010000252.1:0-387 GCA_964612785.1 uncultured Roseivivax sp.
GACCCAGCAGAGCCGACACCTCGGAACCCGCCTGGGTGAAGCGGAAGATGTTGTCGACGAAGAACAGAACGTCGGTACCGGACTGGTCGCGGAACTGCTCGGCCAGGGTCAGGCCGGTCAGCGCGACGCGGGCACGGGCCCCCGGAGGCTCGTTCATCTGGCCGTAGACCAAGGCCACCTGGCTCTCGGACAGGTTGTCCGGCTTGATCACGTTGGATTCCACCATCTCGTGGTAGAGGTCGTTGCCCTCACGGGTCCGCTCACCCACGCCGGCGAACACCGAAAAGCCCGAGTGCACCTTGGCGATGTTGTTGATGAGTTCCTGGATGAGAACGGTCTTGCCGACGCCCGCACCGCCGAAGAGACCGATCTTGCCGCCCTTCGAGT
>CAZTEV010000252.1:397-2799 GCA_964612785.1 uncultured Roseivivax sp.
GGTCGATCACCTTGATGCCGGTGACCAGCACTTCGGATTCGGTCGACTGTTCGTTGAACTCGGGCGCTTCCGCGTGGATCGGACGGTACTCGTCCGCCTCGATCGGGGCGCCTTCGTCCACGGGCTCACCCACGACGTTGAGGATGCGGCCCAGGGTGGCATTGCCCACCGGCACCGAGATCGGCGCGCCGGTATCGACAACTTCCTGACCGCGCACGAGGCCCTCGGAGGCGTCCATCGCGATGGTGCGGACGGTGTTTTCGCCCAGGTGCTGCGCGACCTCGAGGACCAGCTTCTTGCCGTTGTTGTCCGTGGTCAGCGCGTTGAGGATCGCGGGCAGATGGTCATCGAACTGAACGTCGACGACGGCGCCGATGACCTGGGTCACTTTGCCTTTCGCGTTTGCCATGTCTCTTCTCCGGTACTTAGAGCGCCTCGGCGCCCGAGATGATTTCGATCAGTTCGTTCGTGATGACGGCCTGACGCGTGCGGTTGTATTCGATGGTGAGGTCTTCGATCATTTCGCCCGCGTTTCGCGTGGCGTTGTCCATCGCCGACATCCGGGCGCCCTGTTCGGACGCGCCGTTCTCGAGAAGCGCCGCAAAGATCTGCGTCGCCACACCGCGCGGCAGGAGATCGGCGAGGATTTCCTCTTCCGACGGCTCGTATTCGTAGAGCGTGCCGCCCGCCGCGTCGCCGTCGCCCTCCGCAGCCTCGTACTTGGCCGGGATGATCTGTTGCGCCGTGGGGTGCTGCGAGACCACGTTCTCGAAGCGCGAGAAGAAGATCGTCGCCACGTCGAACTCGCCCTCGTCGAAGCGGCCGAGCACGTCCTTGGCGATGTTCTGCGCGTCCGGATAGGAGATGCGCTTCACATCGGACAGATCGACGTGACCCACGAAATGATCCGCGTAATCGCGCTTCATCTGGTCGCGGCCCTTCTTGCCGACGGTCAGGATCTTCACCGTCTTGCCCTCATCGAGGAGCTTGCGCGCATGATTGCGCGCCAGCTTCGCGATGTTGGTGTTGAAGCCACCGCACAGACCGCGCTCCGCCGTCATGACGACGAGCAGGTGAACCTGCTCGCTGCCGGTGCCGCGCAGAAGCTTGGGCGCGCTGTCGCTGTCGCCCGCCGCCGTAGCCAGCGCGCCCATCACGGCATTGAACCGTTCGGTGTAGGGGCGCGCCATCTCGGCAGCATCCTGGGCGCGGCGGAGCTTGGCCGCCGCGACCATCTGCATGGCCTTGGTGATCTTCCGGGTCGATTTGACCGAGGAGATCCGGTTTTTCAGGTCCTTGAGATTAGCCACGAGGCTGTCTCCTTACGCGAAGTCGGCGGCGAATTCGTCCAGCGCAGCCTTGATCTTGTCGGCAGCATCGCCCTTGATCTTGGGATCTTCGTTGGCGATCCAGTCCAGCAGATCCTTGTGCTTGCCGCGCAGGTGCTTCAGCAGACCCTGCTCGTAGCGACCCACATCGCCGACCTTGATCTTGTCGAGGTAGCCATTGGTGCCCGCGAAGATCACGCAGACGATTTCCGCGTTGGTCAGCGGCGAGTACTGCGGCTGCTTCATCAGCTCGGTCAGACGCTCACCACGGTTCAGCTGGCGCTGGGTCGCGGCGTCGAGGTCGGAACCGAACTGCGCGAAGGCCGCCATTTCGCGGTACTGCGCAAGCTCCAGCTTCACCGGGCCAGCCACGGACTTCATCGCGTTGGTCTGGGCCGAGGAGCCCACACGCGACACCGACAGACCGGTGTTCACGGCGGGGCGGATGCCCTGGTAGAACAGTTCGGTCTCGAGGAAGATCTGACCGTCGGTGATCGAGATCACGTTCGTGGGAATGAACGCGGACACGTCGCCGCCCTGGGTTTCGATGATCGGCAGAGCCGTCAGCGAGCCCGAGCCGTTTTCGGCGTTCAGCTTCGCCGAGCGCTCCAGCAGGCGCGAGTGGAGGTAGAAAACGTCGCCCGGGTAGGCTTCACGGCCCGGCGGACGGCGGAGCAGCAGGGACATCTGGCGGTAGGCCACGGCCTGCTTGGAGAGGTCATCATAGACCATCAGCGCGTGACGGCCGTTGTCGCGGAAGTATTCGCCCATCGCGGTCGCGGTGTAGGGGGCGAGGTACTGCATCGGCGCGGGGTCCGACGCGGTCGCGGCGACGACGATCGAGTATTCGATGGCGCCGGTCTCTTCGAGCTTCTTCACCAGCTGCGCCACGGTGGAGCGCTTCTGGCCGATGGCGACGTAGACGCAGTAAAGCTTCTTGCTCTCGTCGTCGCCTGCAGCTTCGTTGTAGACCTTCTGGTTCAGCATCGCGTCGAGCGCGACGGCGGTCTTGCCGGTCTGACGGTCGCCGATGATCAGCTCGCGCTGGCCACGGCCGATCGGGATCATGGCGTC
>CAZTEV010000253.1:0-2795 GCA_964612785.1 uncultured Roseivivax sp.
TTCGAGATCGACCCGTTCCGCAAGCATTGCCTGCTCGAAGGGCTCGACGATATCGGTCTGACCTTCGAGAAGGTCGCCGCCATCGACGCCTTCGAAGAGAAGATGGGGCAGGAGCGCCCCTGGGTTTGATCCGTCAGGCTTAATACTTCGTTCAGTATTTTGACGGCCGCCAGCATTCCGCTAGCGGCCGTTTTTCATGGCGACCCAACATCTTGTAGGACAACCCAAGGGTGTCACGGGATCGCCGGATCTCCGATGCAAATTCGCACCAGAATACCCCCAAAGATGCCCGAATTCGTCGTTATCCCGGTAAACGTTCTTGAGGGGTTCGCCAGATATGGGCAACATTGCGGCAAAACAGAGGCAATTGTCGGAAACGGCAACAACATGCCTGGACGAGGTCGCGACCATGTATCGCGCCCGCTAGGTATTGAGGGCAGGTTTTGTTGAAACGCGTTTTCAGCGCGGGGCTTCGTGCCCTGTTGATGGCCTTGATGGTGGCCATGCCGGCGCTTGTCGTGCCGTCGAGCGGTCCCGATTCATCGGCCGTTCTGATGCTCGCAGCCCTTCTGGCGGCGATGCTGACGCTCAGCGAATATGCCAGTTCCTCGCCCAGCTTCATCGAATTCCGCTCGGCCCCACCGTTCAACCGGATCCGTTTCATGCTTCTGTCTGCGATGCTGCTGGGCGCGGCGCTGTGTCTGCGCGACACGGTCGCGCCGAACGCGCTGTCAGGCCCCGTTGCGGCGCTCGCCCAGACGATCGGGCAGGCGCTCGATGTGCCGTTTTCGCCGGTGCGGATCTTCGTGCTGATCGGCACGGACACGATGGCGGGGGCCGATCCCGACCTGCTGCGAAGCCTCGCCGGACTGACGCTGGCGCTGGCGGTCGGCGCCATCATCATCTTCGTGCCGCTGATCCGCATCATGCGCTGGCCGATCCGCAAGGGGGCCTTCAATGTCTGGATCAACCTGCCGCTTTTCGATCCGACCGCCGGGGGAGATGTGATCTACCGGCTCAAGCGGGATGCGAATATTAACGTGGCCTTAGGATGTTTGCTGCCATTCCTGATGCCGGCCCTTCTGAAAGCGGGGTCTTCCTTCGGGATCGTGCTGCCTTTGGGCGATCCCCAGACACTGATCTGGACCGTAACCGCATGGGCTTTCCTGCCCACATCGCTGATCCTGCGCGGCATCGCCCTGTGGCGGGTCTGCGATCTGATCGAGGAAAAGCGCCGCCGCGCCTATGCGCAATCGGACGTGCTGCAGCCCGTGATCTGATCGCGCTTTTCCTGGCGTGCCTCTTCCTTGCGACGCCGCTTGCCGCCGACACCTTGCGCATCGCGACCTGGCATGTGTCCCTGACCCGAAAGGGGCCGGGCCTGCTGCTGCGCGATCTGACGCGCGGCGGGGATGCGGATCTGTCGGCCGCCATCGCCGCGATAGACGCCCTGCAGGCCGACATCCTGCTGCTGACCGATATCGACTACGATCAGGGGTTGGCGGCGCTGCAAGCGCTGAACGCGCGGCTCGACCGGCCCTATCCGGTTCTGTTCGCCCGGCGCCCCAACACAGGCATGCCCACCGGACGGGACATGGACGGCAACGGCGCCCTGTCCGAGCCGCGCGATGCGCAGGGCTATGGCTGGTATGGCGGGGAGGGCGGCATGGCGATCCTCTCCCGCTTGAGCCTGCGGCCGCTGCCCGATGCGACGGACCTGCTGTGGCAGGATCTGCCCGAGACGCTGATGCCGCCCGACGATCCGGGCCGCGACGTGCAGCGCCTGTCGAGTGCTGCGCATTGGATCGTGCAGGCGGGCACCGGGGCGCAGGCTCTGACGCTGATGGCGTTCCACGCGACACCGCCGGTCTTCGATGGCCCGGAGGATCGGAACGGGCGCCGCAACCATGACGAAATCGCATTCTGGGGCCACCTTCTGGCGGGCAGGCTTGCGATTCCGCCGCCCACCGGCCCGTTCGTGATCTTCGGGAATGCCAATCTCGACCCGAAACGGGGGGCAGGGCGCCGCGGGGCCATCGCGGACCTGTTGGCCGATCCGCGGCTTGTCGATCCGCATCCCGGGCAGGCCAGCGCGCACTGGCCCGACACGCTTGGCCCCTTGCGACTGAGCTATGTTCTGCCGTCCCGCGACCTGCGCCTCTCGGACGCGGGAACGGATGCGCCCGGACCCGAGACCGGACGCCACGGGGCGGTCTGGATCGACATTGCCCTGCCCGCAGCGCAAGACGGCTAAACCGGGATTGCCCGGGCAGGCGGGCGGCGTTTCTTGACGCCGCGTCCGGCTTTGCTTAGGCGATCCCAAACATCGGAAAACAAGGATGCCTGCCATGACCACGCCTTCGCTTCTCATTCTGCCCGGTGACGGGATCGGCCCGGAAGTCATGGCAGAGGTGCACAAGCTGATCGACTGGCTGGGTGCCAAGCGCGACCTGAAATTCGAGGTCAGCGAGGATCTGGTCGGCGGCTGCGCCTACGACAAGCACGGCACGCCTCTGCACGACGACACGATGGCCAAGGCGCAGGAGGTGGACGCGGTTCTGCTGGGCGCCGTGGGCGGTCCGAAATACGACGCGCTCGACTTCTCGGTGAAGCCCGAACGCGGCCTCTTGCGCCTCCGCAAGGAGATGGACCTCTTTGCCAACCTGCGCCCTGCGCAATGCTTCGATGCGCTGTCGGATTTCTCCTCGCTCAAGCGCGACGTTGTGGCCGGGCTCGACATCATGATCGTGCGCGAACTGACATCGGGCATCTATTTCGGCGAGCCGCGC
Source organism: uncultured Roseivivax sp. (assembly GCA_964612785.1). Classification (GTDB taxonomy): domain Bacteria; phylum Pseudomonadota; class Alphaproteobacteria; order Rhodobacterales; family Rhodobacteraceae; genus Roseivivax. The sequence goes on from CAZTEV010000253.1 coordinate 2,790, forward strand.
GGCATC
>CAZTEV010000254.1:0-2778 GCA_964612785.1 uncultured Roseivivax sp.
GCGCCTTGCGCACGGACAGCTGGGCCGCACGATCCTCGACCGCGAAGGCCACATGATGGACGGAGCCCGCACCCTGATCGCCGAAGGGCGCATCGATGCGGGTCAGGTCGATGATATTGGCATCATTGCCGCCGGGCACATGGAAGCGGGTGACCGCGCCTTGCGTGTCGAGTTGCTCATACCCCATGAAGCGCAGAAGCTCGGCCGTTGCGGCCTCGTTTCTGAGGCGCATGTCAGTGGAATGGAAGCCTCGGATCGCCACGTCCTCGGGCACGCCGCCTGCGGTCCAGGGGGTGCGGCTGTCATCCGACACCTCGGCCAGGGCGAACCCGTCGCCATCGGGGCCCGAGAAGCGCAGGCGCGCCTCACCGAAGCGGGTATCTTCCGAAATATTCGCGACCGCGGCGCTGGTCAGCCGGTCGCGCCAATAGGGCAGGGCGCCTTTCGGAACCGAGAAGACCGTGGTGCCAACCTCGCCCGTGCCCGCACGGCCCCGGCGCGCGCCCTGGAACGGAAAGTAGGTCATGACCGTGCCGGGGGTGCCGACCTCGTCGCCGTAATAGAGGTGATAGACCTCGGGGGCGTCGAAGTTCACCGTTTTCTTGACCCGGCGGAGGCCGAGAACCTTGGTGAAGAAGGCGTTGTTGGTCTGCGCGTCCGAGGCCAGCGACGTGACATGGTGCAGGCCTGAAATCTCGGAAATCATACTGGGCTCTCCCTAACTGTATGTCGGATATACGCGGTACAGCGCGTGCGTCCACGCGTATGGGCGCGCCGAATATGTGCGCAGACGCAAAAAGCCCCGGCGCGGCGCCGGGGCTTTTCCGCCCTTGCGGGCGTCATCGCGCATGGGATCGATCAGACGAAGAACTGACCGCCATTGGCCGAAATCGTCGAGCCGTTGATGAATTGCGCATCGTCCGAGGCCAGGAAGGCCACGCAGCGCGCAATCTCTTCGGGCTCGCCCAGGCGGCCTGCGGGGATCTGGCTGATGATCGCGTCGCGGACCTTCTCGGGCACGGCCATGACCATCTCGGTCGCGATGTAGCCGGGGCAGACCGCGTTGGCGGTGATGCCCTTGCCGGCCCCTTCCTGCGCCAGCGACTTGATGATGCCGAGATCGCCCGCCTTGGTGGCGGCGTAGTTCACCTGGGCGAACTGGCCCTTCTGACCGTTGATCGAGGAGATCACGATCACGCGGCCGAAGCCCCGCTCGCGCATGCCGGGCCAGATCGGGTGCACGGTGTTGAACACGCCGGTGAGGTTGGTGTCGATGACTTCCTGCCATTGCTGCGGCGTCATCTTGTGGAAGGGGGCGTCGCGGGTGATGCCTGCATTGGCAACGACCACGTCGATCGGGCCGAGATCGGCCTCGACCTGTTCGAGGCCCGCCTTGGAGCTTTCGTAATCGCCCACGTTCCACTTGTAGGTCTTGATGCCGGTCTCGTCGGTGAAGGCCTTCGCCTTCTCGTCATTGCCGGCATAGGTCGCGGCGACCTCGTAGCCCTGGGCTTTCAGTTCTTTCGAAATAGCGGCGCCAATTCCGCGGCTTCCGCCTGTGACGACTGCGACTCGTGCCATTGTCTTTCCTCCTTGGGTTGCTCTTCGGGTTTTATCGTTGCGAATTTTCACTCTCTTGCGCAACGAAATGACTTAGTGCGTGCGGTATGTCACGTCCCCTTCAAAAGTGCCGTCGCGTCCCGTTCCCCCTGGGCCCAGGTCGCGCGGAGTTTGTCGGGGTCCGTGAAATCAATCTTGTCGGCCGGTGTTTCCTCGGTCGGGTGCAGGTAATAGCGGTTCTCCGCCTCGGGCAGCGTGCGGTAGTTCCGCGTCAGCAGGATCATCGTCCTGCCCTCGTCGGGGTCGGGCATCGGCGCCTGATCGGCCATGCCGCCATCCACGACCGGACGCCCGTCCCAGAGCGGCGGGGTAAAGACCGGCGGGATCACGGCGGCGGCGCAGATCAGATCGAAGAGGCGCCCGTCCCGGGCTGCCAAGTTGGCGTCCACCAGCCGGTGTTCGAGCCCCATCTTCTCGGCCCAGCCGAAATGCGGTGCGTTGATCGTGTGCAGCTCTGCCTCGTAGGCCAGCGTCATCGCCATGCCGGAAAGAACCGGCAGACGCCCCTCGGGCGGATGCGCGATTAGGATCTGGAAGGCGGGGCCGTCCGCGATCCGGGCTTCGGCCTCCGCGTCGATGACCTGACCCACGACGTCGCAATAGATAGACTGGTGCGGCGTCAGCCCGTCCGCATCCGCGTGAAAGGGGTCGATATTGCTGTCCTGCTCGGCAAAGGCCGCGCACATCGCGTCCAGCAGCGCCGTCGCCCGTCCCGACAGATACGCCGCCCCCGCAAGCGCCCCGCCCGACACGCCCGTCAGGCGCTTGGGCTGGATCTCGCGCTGTGCGGTGAGGGTCGACATGAACCCGCCCTGCCAGAAGCAGCGCAGCCCACCGCCGGAAAACACCAGCTGATCGGGGTTATGCGGGAGAACCTGCCGCATGGAAAAAGGCGGGATCTCTCCCGCCCTTCCAGTGCCCTGGCGTTACGGACGCTCGAGACACATGGCGACGCCCATGCCGCCACCGATGCACAGCGTGGCGAGGCCCTTCTTGGCGTCGCGGCGCTTCATCTCGAACAGGAGCGTGTTGAGCACGCGCGCGCCGGAGGCGCCGATCGGGTGGCCGAGGGCGATCGCGCCGCCGTTCACGTTCACCTTCTCGGGGTCCCAGCCCATGTCCTTGTTGACCGCGCAGGCCTGCGCGGCGAAGGCCTCG
>CAZTEV010000255.1:0-2772 GCA_964612785.1 uncultured Roseivivax sp.
TGAACGCGCCCTGACCCCACTTGAGGAACTGGTAACGTTCAATGTTCCGCTCGTATTCGCGGTCGACGTTCATCTGGAAGGCGCGGGGATTGCCGAACTCGTCGATCATGACCGAGTGGTCGATCACCAGATCGACGGGGTTGAGCGGGTTGATCTTCTGCGGATCGCCGCCAAGCGCCTTGATGCCGTCGCGCATCGCGGCAAGGTCGACGACCGCGGGCACTCCGGTGAAGTCCTGCATCAGAACCCGGGCCGGACGGTAGGCGATTTCACGCTGGGTCTGGCCGCCATTCGCGGCCCAGTCGGAAAACGCCTTGATGTCATCGGTGGTGACGGTGTTGCCGTCCTCGTAGCGCAGCATGTTCTCCAGCACGACCTTGAGCGCGATGGGCAGCTTGGAGAAATCGCCCAGGCCTGCTTTCTCGGCGGCGGCGATGGAGTAATAGGACACGGTGTTGCCGCCGACCGACATGGTCTTGCGGGTCTTGTTGCTGTCCTGGCCTACGGTAATGGGCATGGATAAGCCTCCCTGGCGTGGCGTGAATGGGAAATTGGGTGTTCAATGCCTGATGCGGTCGGGCCGATCAAGGGGGTCTGCGGTAAAATGTATACCATCGTGCACCGGAATTCCAGATCCCGGAACGGGCCCGCGCTGATCGCGGCCTCTCGCAATTCGTTGATTGTTCATTTCAACCTGGCATGGCTACATCAACACTCACTCTAACGGGGATGTTCGACATGACCATGCGACCCATGCTGTGCCTGCTGGCGATTGCGGGCTTTCTGGCTCAGGCGCCCGCCACTGCGCAGGAAAGCGGCAATCCGGTTGTGGTCGAGCTGTTCACCTCGCAGGGATGTTCCTCCTGTCCTCCGGCCGATGCGCTGCTGCACGATCTTGCCAAGCGCGAGGACGTGATCGCGCTGGCGCTGCATGTGGATTACTGGGATTACATCGGCTGGGCCGACAGCTTCGCCCAGGCCGCCTTCACCGAGCGGCAGAAGGGCTATGCGCGGGCCTCTGGGCGCTCCTCGGTCTATACGCCGCAGATGATCATCGACGGGACGCATGACGTGGTGGGCAACCGGCCCGTGGACGTGACCGCGCTGATCGACCGGGCGGAGGACCGTCCGAGCGGTGTCGCGCTTCAGCTGTCGCGGGATAAGGACCGGCTGCGGATCGTATTATCGACCAAGGCGCCCGTGGGCGCGGCGGATCTGCATCTGGTGCGCTACATGCCCGATGCGGAGGTGGCGATCACACGCGGCGAGAATGCGGGCCATTCGCTGCATTATTCGCAGATCGTGACCGATTGGGATGTGATCGCGCGCTGGGACGGGCAAGGGGAGTATCGCACGGAGGTGCCGATCTCAGGGGGCAAGCCGGTGGTGGTGCTGGTGCAGAAGCCCGATCACGGCCCCGTCTTGGCCGCCGCCCGCTTGCGCTGACGTTTCTTCTGCCGCTTGGGTTTCCAGCGGCGGTGGATCCAGAACCATTGCGTCGGATCCTCCGCAATCCGCGCCTCGAGCCGCGCACTCATCTCCTGGGTCATGGCAAGCGCGTCGCTATGCGGGATCGGCGCCTCGAAGACGCAGTCGAAGGACACGCCGTCGGGTTGGCGGATGCCGAAAAAGGGCACCAGAAGCGCACCGGTCTTGAGCGCGATATCGGCGGCCGAGGTCAGCGTCGGTGCGGGCTTGCCCAGGAAGTCGAAGACCGCGCCCGCACTGTCATAGACATCGAAGAGAAGCACCGCCATGCCGCCTTCGCGCACATGACGGATGAGGCCCATCGTGCCGCGGCGCCCCTGTTCGAAGACGGGCCCCGACAGGGCGTGCATGTTCTGCGCGTAATGGGCGTTGAAGAACGGGTTCGACATCGGCCGGTAAAGCCCGCCGATCTGATAGCCGCGCGCAACGAGGGCTGCGCGCGGGGCTTCGAAATTGCCGTAATGGCCGGTGACGAACAGGACCGGCCGCCCTTGGGCGCGGGCCTCTTCGATCGCCTTCAGGCCCGGGCCGCCGACCGGAGCTTCGGCCATGCGCGCGCGCAATTCCGCGACGCCGTAATTCTCGATCATCGTGCGGCCGGCCTGATCGGCGACCGCATCGGCGATGCGCCGTGCCTCTGCCTCGGGCAGGTCGGGCCAGACATGGGCGAGATTGGCCATGGCCCGCGCCCGGTAGCCTGCAAGCGGCGCGATGACCCGCGCCACACTCCTGCCCATGAGCCAGAGCCTCAGCCGGAGCGGCAGGCAGAGCGCCAGCCAGATGAGCCCGCGCAGGACGCGGTCGGTCAGCCAGTCGCCCCAGCTGCCCTGCAGGGATGCGTCGGTCGTATCTGAGGGGGATGCGGACAAAGCGGCGCCTGACATTCGGGATCTTCCCATCTCTTAGGCCGTGGGCCGGGAGGCGGCAAGCAGCCGGTCATGCGTCGTCTTCCGCGCTGCGCAACGTAATTTCCCCGTTATCGGCCATGGCCCGGATGGCGGCCACGACCTGGGCTTGCGCCTCCTCGACCTCCTTGCGGGGGCTGCCTGCGCGTTCGGCGGCATCCTCGCGCAGGCTGCCCGCCATGCGGCGCGACAGGTTCGCCAGCAGGAACTCGACGGATCGGTTCTGATCCTCCCCCTCCGCGCCACCGAAGGCCAGGGCAAGCACATCGTTGTCCACATCGCGCGTGACCTTCGGCGCGTCTTCCGGGGCGAGGCGGGCATGGATGTTCTCGAAGGTGAAGATGGTGCGGCGCACCTCTTCGGCGAAGGCGCTGTCGGT
>CAZTEV010000256.1:0-2744 GCA_964612785.1 uncultured Roseivivax sp.
TCACGATGAGACCGGCGAGCATGCCCGCCACCGCACCGCGGTTGTTAATCTTCGTGGAGAAGATGCCCATCATCAGCGCCGGGAAGATCGAGGCCGCCGCAAGGCCGAAGGCCAGCGCCACGGTCTGCGCCGCAAAGCCCGGCGGGTTCAGGCCGAGGTAGGTGGCGATCACGATCGACACCGCCATCGCGATCCGGGCGCTCAGAAGCTCGCCCTTCTCCGAGATGTTCGGCGCGAAGCGACCCTTCACGAGGTCATGAGAGACAGCCGACGAGATCGCGAGCAGAAGGCCCGCCGCCGTCGACAGCGCCGCGGCCAGACCGCCTGCCGCCACGAGGCCGATCACCCAGCCGGGCAGATTGGCGATCTCGGGGTTCGCAAGCACGAGGATGTCGCGGTTGAAGTTGGTCAGCTCATTGCCTTCCCAGCCCTCTGCCGCTGCACGCTCCTGCATCGTCGCGTCCGCATCGTTGTAGAACTGGATGCGGCCGTCGCCGTTCTTGTCTTCCCAGCCCAGAAGGCCGGTCTGCTGCCAGGTGGCCATCCAGTCATAGGCGGGATCTTCCGCGATTTGCTCGACCGCGACCGCCTGACCGTCCGTGCCCTCGGGCCAGAACAGCTCGGTGATGTTGAGGCGGGCCATCGCACCGACCGCAGGCGCGGTGAGGTAGAGAAGCGCGATGAAGACCAGCGCCCAACCGGCCGACCAGCGGGCATCGGCCACGCGCGGCACGGTGAAGAAGCGCATGATGACGTGCGGCAGACCCGCCGTGCCGATCATCAGCGACAGCGTGAAGAGCAGCATGTTGAACGTGTCGCCGTTATGCGCCGTGTACTCGGAGAACCCGAGCTCGGTCACGATCTGGTCGAGACGCTCCAAGAGCGGCTGGCCCGAAGCCTGATGCTCGCCGAAGAGACCCAGCGCCGGGATCGGATTGCCGGTCAGCTGCAACGAGATGAAGATGGCCGGGATCGTGTAGGCCATGATCAGCACGCAATACTGCGCGACCTGGGTGTAGGTCACACCTTTCATGCCGCCGAACACCGCATAGGCGAAGACGACGACCGCACCGATCAGAAGGCCCGTCGTGTTCGACACTTCGAGGAAGCGGCCGAAGGCCACGCCCACGCCGGTCATCTGGCCGATCACATAGGTCACCGAGGCGACGATCAGGCAGATCACGGCCACGAGGCGCGCGGTCGGGCTGTAGAAACGGTCGCCGATGAATTCCGACACGGTGAACTTGCCGAACTTGCGCAGATAGGGCGCAAGCAGCAGGGCAAGCAGCACGTAACCGCCGGTCCAGCCCATCAGGTAGGTCGAGTTATCGTAGCCCGTGAAGGCGATGAGGCCCGCCATCGAGATGAAGGATGCCGCCGACATCCAGTCGGCTGCGGTCGCCATGCCGTTTGTGACGGGGTGCACGCCGCGGCCCGCGGCATAGAAGTCCGAGGTCGAGCCTGCGCGCGCCCAGATGGCGATGCCGATATAGAGCGCGAAGGACAGGCCTACGAAGATGATATTGATCGTTGTCTGATCCATGATGTTACTCCTCGTCCACGCCGAATTGACGGTCGAGCTTGTTCATGCGCCAGGCGTAGAAGAAGATCAGGCCGAGAAAGACCAGGATCGAGCCTTGTTGCGCGAACCAGAAGCCCAGATCGGTACCGCCCACGGAAATGCCCGACAGGGCAGGGCGCAGAAGGATGCCGAAGCCGAAGCTCACGGCAGCCCATATGACCAGGCTGATGAGGATGAGACGCACGTTGGCCTTCCAGTAGGCCACGCCGTCGGTGGGTATCTTGTCCGCCATGATGCGGGTCTCCTCCTTGGTTTGGCGCGGGCTCAGCCGCGCACGCTTTGGACCACGCCCGCAAGATCGCGGGCGATGTCGTCGATGGCGCCCATGGCCGGGATCCGGCGCAGGGCGTTTTTCTCGTCGTAATAGGCGATGAGCGGCGCGGTCTGGGCGTGGTACGCCTCGAGCCTGCTCGCCACCGTCTCCGCGTTGTCATCGGCGCGGCGGGTCATCTCGGTGCCGCCGCACTGATCGCAGGTCTCTGCTTTTGCGGGTTTTTTGTATTGGTCGTGATAGCCCTCGCCGCATCCCGCGCAGGTGAAGCGGCCCGAGACACGGGTGACCATCTCGGCGTCGTCGACCTCGAGGCTGATCGCCGCGTCGATCTGCTGGCCGCGCGCGGCCAGAAGTTGATCGAGCGTTTCGGCCTGTGCCGTCGTGCGCGGGAAGCCGTCGAGAATGACGCCGTTCGCGGTGTCGGGCTCGGCCAGACGGTCGGCCAGGATCTGCGTGACGATCTCGTCCGAGACGAGCGCGCCTGCGTCCATCTTGGCTTTCGCGGCGCGTCCGGCCTCGGTGCCTGCCTTGACGGCGGCCCGCAGCATATCGCCGGTCGAGAGCTGCACGAGGCCGTATTCGGCCTCGAGCTTGCGCGCCTGCGTGCCTTTCCCGGCCCCCGGAGGGCCGAGAAGGATCAGAACCGGGGCTTTGGCGGGGGTGCGTGTACCGTCCATGGTCATCACCCGCGGTTCATGCGGTTTTCGATGAGGTCGTCGACGACCTCTGGCTCGGCGAGGGTGGAGGTGTCGCCAAGTGCGCCGTAATCGTTTTCGGCGATCTTGCGCAGGATGCGGCGCATGATCTTGCCCGAGCGGGTCTTGGGCAGGCCCGGCGCCCACTGGATCAGGTCCGGCGAGGCGATGGGGCCGATTTCCTGGCGCACCC
>CAZTEV010000257.1:0-2731 GCA_964612785.1 uncultured Roseivivax sp.
TACGATCCCGCGCCCGTGCCCGCGCGCTTCACCCGCGCCGCGCCGCAGGTCATGCACTGGCCCTGGCGGTCGGCGATGTTCAAGACGCTCTACCGCAACGACGGCACCTACCGGAAACCGGGCGTGCACCGGCCCCGCGACCCGGCAGGCGACCGCGCCGAGACCGCGCGCTGGTTCGACGGGTCGGGCCGCGAGTTGGACGCGCAATTCCGCACGCGGCGGATCTTTTCGAATTTCGGTCAGGACAATTGCGCGCTGGTGCAGCTGAACCATTATCCCCTGGGATCCATGGAGGAATACGTCCTGAAGGCCGCGCGCGGCCGGGCGGTGCATTCCGATCATCTGCTGGGCCTCGATTACTGGGTGGAGCGAAATTTCACCACCGAGGAGGATAGCAGCATCGCGCCGATCACCGCCCGCGCCGCCCCTATCCGTGCGGAGCTTGGCGCCGATCCGGTTCTGTCGGTGCTGCATGCGCAGGCCGTGGCCTGGCGGCATGCGCGCTTCGATGCGCTGATGCTGGAGGAGCCCTATCGCGCGCTCATGGGGCGGCTGATGATGACGCCGCCCTCCGCGCCACTGCCGCCTGAGGCCGCGCATTTCCTCAAATCCTACGGCCTGCGCGCTGCGAACATTCGGGAAAACTGACATTTGCCCCCTTTGAATTTCCCCGTATCAGGCGCATTTTCGACAAATTACAGTAGGATTGTTTCCGCAAAGCGGCGCAGCCTCTCTGCGCCCGATCTGGAAGTGGGTGGCAATATGCCGAGTGAAACCGCATGGGACGTGCAACTGGACGGACGCGACTATCAGGCGTGGCGCGAGCAGCTTGCCAAGATCGGCGAGGATGTCGGCTTTTTCGAACCGCTCGGCCCCCGGCATCACGCGCTCTTCGATGAGCGGGGTGATACGCTTCTGGTGGCGTTCGAGACCTATGCAGGCATCAGCGCGCTGCACGAGGATGCGCGTCCGGTGGCGCTGGACGTGGCCGAGGCCGAGGAATGGTCGCTGCTGTCGGTGGTGTCGAAGAACGACACCTGGTTCCGCGATGAGGCGGTTTATGCCTTCTTCGATCAGCTGACCGATGACGGCTTCTTCGACGATTTCGACCGCGTCGTGTTCTACGGCGCGGGCCCCTGCGGTTATGCGGCGGCCGCCTTTTCAGTCAGCGCGCCCGGCGCGACCGTGGTGGCGGCGCAGCCACAGGCGACGCTCGATCCGCGGCTGACGGGCTGGGACGAGCGGTTCACGGAATACCGCCGGATGACCTTCACCGACCGCTACGGCTATGCGCCCGACATGATCGACGCCGCCCTGCGGGCCTATGTGCTTTATGATCCGCGCGAGACGCTCGATGCGATGCACAGCGCGCTGTTTCACCGCGATGGCGTCACCCGCCTGCCGATGCCCTTCATGGGATCGGGCCTGCAGGGCGCGCTTTTGGAAATGGACATCCTGCAGCCGGTGCTGAGCGCCGCTGCCGATGGCACGCTCGACACCCTGTCCTTTGCGAAACTGATGCGTGCGCGGCGCGACAACGGCCCCTATCTGCGCAAGCTTCTGGCGAAGGTGGAGGCGGATCAGCGGCTCGAATTGGTGCGGCTTCTGTGCGAAAACGTGGCTGCCCGGAAAAGCGCGCCGCGCTTCCGGCGCCGCCTCAGGGCCCTGCGTCGCATGGAAGAGGCCGAGGCCCAGGGCGAAGAGCGCACCGACGGGCAGACCGCCGCCGAATAAGGGCGGCGCTACTTCCGCCGCGCGAGGATCGCCTCGCGCAGGTTTTCCTGAAAGTACCCCACGACCCCGCCTGCCAGCAGCAGGACCGGGCTGGCGGCGATGCCCACGATCCACAAAAGCCCCGCGGCGCAGGCCATCGCGAAGGCAAAGGTCACAACGCGGCGTCCGGCCTCGTCCGGCAGATGGCGTTCGTCCATCCAGCGCCACAGCGCCTCGGTCACCTTGGGCTGCAGCGCGGGCACGGCCGCCCCGGCAAAGACCGCAACGAGAATGGTCAGAAGCATCGCGCCCTCCGCTGTCTCAGATCGCGGATGTGGTAGCCGATCCGCGCGCCGCGCTCAATCTTCGGATGGCGCGCGGGATCTGGCGCGGACCCTGCCGCCATGCTACCGGACAGGCATGGAAACCCTGACCCTGCGCCGCCCCGACGACTGGCACCTGCATCTGCGCGACGGCGCCATGCTGCAGGCTGTCCTGCCCGAAACCGCCCGCCATTTCGCCCGGGCGATCATCATGCCGAACCTCGTGCCGCCCGTCGTGACGGGCGCAGAGGCCGCCGCCTATCGCGACCGGATCCTGGCCGCCCTGCCCGAGGGCGCCGCATTCGAGCCGCTGATGACGCTTTATCTGACGGAAAACACCGATCCCGACGACGTGGCGCGCGCCCATGCGGATGGCCTGGTCAAGGCGGTGAAGCTTTATCCGGCGGGGGCGACCACGAATTCCGCCTCTGGCGTGCGGGATTTCGACCGCGTGCGCCCGGTGCTCGAAAAGATGGCCGAGATCGGCCTGCCGCTCTGCGTGCATGGCGAGGTGACCGATGCGGAGATCGACATCTTCGACCGCGAAAAGGTGTTCATCGACCGCGTGCTCGATCCCGTGCGGCAGGCCACGCCCGGTCTGCGCGTGGTGATGGAACATATCACCACCCGCGAAGGCGTTGAATATGCCCGCGCGGGCGGCCCCGATCTGGGCGCGACGATCACCACGCATCACC
>CAZTEV010000258.1:0-2701 GCA_964612785.1 uncultured Roseivivax sp.
GCGACGATGCCGGCGAGCGTCCCGCCAAGCGCGGCCATGACGAATTTCTGCATAAATGTTATCCCTTGTCGGTTGCGAACCACGCCAGAGGATCGACCGGCGCATCGCCTTCTCTGACTTCTATATAGAGCGTTTCGGGCCGGGTGTTTCCACCCCCCTCGCCCGCCTGTAACACAGAGGTGTCCGGCCCGCCGCCACCCATCAGCCCGACAGGCGCACCCGCGGGCAGAACCTGGCCTGCGGCACCGTAGAGTGTCTCAAGACCCGCAATGACGAATAGCAGGTCCGCGCGCGGCTCGAGGATGGCCACCAGACCGTAATCCAGAAGCGGCCCCATATAGCGCACGGTCGCGGGGACGGGCGTTGTCACCAGCGCCTCGGGACGGGTGGCCAGCACGATCCCCGGACGAGCGACGCCCGCGGCATCCGCCTCGCCCGCACGGCGCAGGATACGACCCGAGACCGGCAGCGGAACGTCGCCCGGTGTCAGCGCCGCGCTGCCCTCGGGTGCGATGTCGCCCTCGGTCATTTCGGTGAGGCCGCTGGCGAAGCCCTCCAGGGTTTCGGTCGCGGCGATCAGAACGGCGGTCTGCACCGGATCCTCGCTGAAACGACGCGGCAGATCGGTGCGGTCGGCCACGGCCTGGCTCAGCGCCGCGCGGGCCTTCTGCGCGCCGGACAGCCCGTTGCGCAGCGTCTCGGCCGCGTTTTCCTGCAGGCGGCGCAGGGTCGCCACTTCCTCGAGATCCTGCGCGAGCGCCCGCGCCTCGGCGGCAAGCCCGGGCGTCACGGCAGACACCAGCATGCCCGAACGCGCGGCCCCCAGCGGGCCTTGCGGGTGCAGAAGCTGCTGCGCCACCTCGGCCCGGCCCAGCGTCTGCAGCGCGGCGAGCAGCTGCGCGACCTCGTCCTCGCGCGCGGTCAGATCGCGGCGCAGCGCGGCCTCGCGGATGGCAGCATCGCGCATCCCGTCGCGCAGGGCGGTCAGGCCATCCTCGTAGGCGCGCACGGTCGCGGTCAGGGCGGCGACCCGGTCCGAGGCGCGATCCGCCGCCGCCAGATCCCGGCCCGCTTCATCCAGCGCAGCCAATGCCGCGCGCGCCGCGGCCCCTGCATCCTGTTGCGCGAAAAGCGGCGCGCCGGTCAGCCCGGCGGCCAGCGCAAGCGTCAGGCCCAGCGCGCGGATCATCGGCGGATCAGGCTCCGGCCGGTCATTTCCTCGGGTTGCTCCAGGCCCATAAGCTCCAGCACCGTCGGCGCAAGATCGGCCAGCCGTCCCTCGGCCAGGGACGCGCCTTCCGGACCGCCGTACAGGATCACCGGCACCGGGTTCAGCGTATGCGCGGTGTGCGGATTGCCCGTCTCGGGATCGACCATGACGTCGCAATTGCCGTGATCGGCGGTCACGATCATGGCGCCCCCGACCTCTTGAAGCGTGTCCAGAACCGCACCCAGACCGCGATCCACCTCGGCGCAGGCCGCCATCGCGGCCTCCAGATCGCCGGTATGGCCGACCATGTCGGGATTGGCGTAGTTCACCACGATCAGGTCGTAGCCCGCGCGGATGGCGGCGACGAATTTCTCGGTCACTTCCGGCGCGCTCATTTCCGGCTGCAGGTCGTAGGTCGCGACCTTGGGCGATTTCGGCATGAAGCGGTCCTCGCCCGCCTCAGGCACTTCCTTGCCGCCGTTGAGAAAGAAGGTGACGTGGGGATATTTCTCGGTCTCGGCGAGGCGGTATTGCGACCGGCCATGCTTGGCGACCCATTCGCCCAGCGTGTTGACGATCTTCCGCTTGGGATAGGCGGTCTGCATGTAGGCGTTATGCGCGTCGGAATATTCGACCATGCCGAGAAGCGCCGAGAGGTTCGGCTTTTCGCGCGGGAACCCGTCGAAATCGGGGGCGGCAATCGCTGCGAGGATCTCGCGCGCGCGGTCGGCGCGGAAGTTGAGGCAGAACAGCCCGTCGCCCGACCCGAAGCCTTCGTAACCCTCGATCACCGTGGCGGGGATGAATTCGTCGGTCTTGCCCGCCCCCCAGGCCTGCGCGACCGCCTGTTCGGGCGTAGGGGCCCTAGATTCGCCCTGGCCCTCGACGATGGCGCGAAAGGCCGTCTCCACCCGGTCCCAGCGGTTGTCGCGGTCCATGGCGTAGTAGCGCCCGATCACCGTGCCGATGCTGGCCCCCTCGGGCAGCTCCTGCGCCAGTCGCGCGACGAAGCCATCGGCGCTTTTCGGCGCCACGTCGCGACCGTCGGTGATGGCATGGATCACGACCGGAAGACCCTTGTCCGTCAGCAGCTTCACGGTCGCGAGGATGTGGTCGATATGCCCATGCACGCCGCCATCCGACACGACCCCGAAGAGATGCGCTCGGCCGCCCGCGTCCTTCACCGTCTCCGCGAAATCGAGGATGGCCTTGTTCTCGAAATAGCTGCCATCCTCGATGGCCAGATCGATCTGACCCAGATCCATCGCCACAACTCGGCCCGCGCCGATATTGGTGTGCCCGACCTCGGAATTGCCCATCTGCCCGGTGGGCAGGCCCACATCCGGGCCATGGGTGATGAGCGTCGCATGCGGGCAGTCGCGCATCAGCCGGTCCATGTTGGGCGTGTCGGCAAGCGCGGGGGCGTTGGCCTCGCGCGTGTCCGACAGGCCCCATCCGTCGAGGATCGTGAGGATGACGGGTTTGGTCATG
>CAZTEV010000259.1:0-2684 GCA_964612785.1 uncultured Roseivivax sp.
CGTCATACTTCCCGCCCGTGGGCTCGGTGTCGAGGTGGCTGCCCACATAGACCGGCAGCGCGTCGGGGTCGGTGCCTTCGCGACGGGCGAACATGTTGCCCATCTGGTCTAGCCCCATCGTGCAGCCCGCCGCCTCGCACCAGGACTGAAACAAGGCACGGCCTTCGGCATCCGCATCGGTCAGCGTCTGGCGGTTGTTGCCGCCCGCGACGCCCGGGCCGATCTTGGCCATCTCCATCAGGCTGTCCCAGAGCCGTTCGCCATTGATCCTGAGGTTTTCGCCCGGTGCAGCCATGTCGCGTCCCTGTCGATTGTCTCCGGTGCGGCTTGACCGCATCCGGGATGGTTTTTTACCATTTGGTCAAGTCACGATTGCAACCGCCTGCCCGCCTGTCAAGCGGCTCTCCTTTTTCCCAAGCGCCTGCCCGCCCGTTTGCCTAGATGCGCATCACTCAGGACGACCTCATGCCCGACGCCGCCGATCCCGCCGCTGCCGCCCCCGACCCGAAGCCGCTGAGCCGTATCCAGCAACGCAACCGCGAACGCATCCTCGAAGCGGCGCTCGACGTCTTTTCGGCGCAGGGATTCCGCGGGGCGACGCTGGATGAGATCGCCGACCGCGCGGGCATGTCGAAGCCCAACATGCTCTATTACTTCGACAGCAAGGAGGCCATTCACGTGGCCCTCCTCAACGCCCTGATGGCCGAATGGCTGGCCCCGCTCGAGGCGTTGGAGGCAGGGGGCGATCCGCTTGAGGCCGTGATGGGCTATGTGGCGGAAAAGCTTGACATGAGCCGCCGGATGCCACGGGAGAGTCGGCTTTTCGCCAATGAGATCCTGCAGGGCGCACCGCGCATGGGGCCGCATCTGGAGGCCGGGTTGAAGCCGCTCTTCGAGGAGAAATGCGCGCTCATTCGGCAATGGATTGCGGAGGGACGGATCGCGGATGTGGATCCCGAGCATCTTCTCTTCACGATCTGGGCCGTCACGCAGCATTACGCGGATTTCGAGGCGCAGGTCGCGGTGCTGACCCCGAACCCGGCGCAAGGCTGGACGCGCGCGGCGGCGCATGTCGATGGCATGTTCCGCACGATGCTGACGCCACAGCGCGGTTAAGGGTCTGTTTACCTTCCGTGCGGTAAGACGTGTCATGCAGATGCAACGCGCATATGGCCGACCGACCCGGGATCAATGGCTGGCACAATTGTTCGGCGCACAAGCCGTCGCGAAAGGCGGGATCGTGCGGCGCTCGGTGCGCGATGTGGATCGCATGGTCGGGCGCGACGCGTTCAAGCGCGAGGTGCGGATGCGCGGCTTCCACCTGGTGGAATGCGGTGGCCAGATGATTGTCATCTGCAATTCCGGCCACCTCACCGTCCTCGTCTGAGGGCGGTATATTCCACAATCTTACCTAAGATTGTGGCGAGATTATTAGCTAATAATCTCGCTCTAGCCGATCAGGCATCGTCCACGCGGAGGTCCCCAAGAAAGGCAACGCCGCGTCAACACAGCGGCCCGTGCCGCAAAGCCCCAAGCCCCGCGTCGAACTCCTTACTCCGCCGCGTCCACAGCCATCGGGTTGTTCGGATGCTGAGTCCAGTTGGCATAAGCTCCCTCGACCACGCGGCCCGTCCGCGGATCGACCTCGCCCGGCTGAAGCTCGACCATCGTGATGCAGTCCTCAACCGGACAGACATCGACGCAAAGATTGCAGGCCACACATTCCTCGTCGATCACCTCAAACACCCGCCCGGGTTGCATCGCGATGGCCTGATGCGACGTATCTTCGCAGGCCGCGTAGCAGCGCCCGCACTGGATGCAGGCCTCCTGATCGATCCGCGCCTTGGTCACGTAATTAAGGTTCAGGTACTGCCAGTCGGTCACGTTCGGCACCGCCATGCCCACGAAATCCGAGGTCTTTTCATAGCCCTTCTCGTCCATCCAGGCCGACAGGCCGCGTTTCATCTCCTCGACGATCCGGAAGCCATAGGTCATGGCCGCGGTGCAGACCTGCACGTTGCCGCAGCCCAACGCCATGAACTCCGCCGCGTCGCGCCAGGTGGTCACGCCGCCGATGCCCGAGATCGGCAAGCCATGCGTCGCCTCGGCGCGCGCGATCTCGGACACCATCGACAGCGCGATGGGTTTGACCGCGGGGCCGCAATAGCCGCCATGGCTACCCTTGCCGTCGATGGTGGGCTGGGGGCACATCTGATCGAGATCGACCGACGTGATCGAATTGATCGTGTTGATGAGCGACACCGCATCGGCCCCGCCATTGCGCGCCGCCGCGGCAGGCTTGCGGATATCGGTGATGTTGGGGGTCAGCTTCACGATCACCGGCTTGTCGTAATATTGCTTGCACCAGCGCGTGACCATTTCGATGTATTCGGGAACCTGCCCCACGGCGGATCCCATGCCGCGCTCGCTCATCCCGTGCGGGCAGCCGAAGTTCAGCTCGATCCCGTCCGCACCTGTCTCGGCGACACGCGGCAGGATGGCTTTCCACGCAGCCTCCTCGCAGGGCACCATGATCGAGGCCACCAGCGCCCGGTCGGGGTAATCGGCCTTCACACGCGCCATCTCCTCAAGGTTCACCTCGAGAGGGCGGTCCGTGATCAGCTCGATACGTAGTGGTCGACCTCGAAGTCGTCCCACATCCCGGCGACGTCGATCTCGATCGA
>CAZTEV010000260.1:0-2678 GCA_964612785.1 uncultured Roseivivax sp.
GTGATCCTGTTCCAGATCGCGTTTCAGACAGGGTTCTGCACCTTCTTCATGCGCAACTTCATCGCCGATCTGCCCTTTGAGCTGGTCGAGGCGGCGCGCGCCGAAGGGGTGAGCGAATGGAAGATCCTCATTCACGTCATCGTGCCGCTGGTGCGCCCGGCCCTGGCCGCGTTGGCGGTGCTGCAATTCACCTTCATCTGGAACGATTTCTTCTGGCCGCTGATCCTGATCCAGTCCGACGAATTGCGGCCCATCACGTTGGGGCTGACCACGCTCAAGGGGCAATATATCTCATCTTTCAACCTTCTGGCCGCCGGGTCGTTGATCGCGGCGTTGCCTCCGGTCATGATGTTCTTTGCAATGCAGCGACACTTTATCGCCGGGCTCACCCTTGGCGCGAGCAAAGGGTAGGGTGCGCAGAAATGAGGGCGACACATGAGCGAGACCGCGGCGAGCAAACCCAAAGCGCGACGCAAGGGCCGCAATGCCGATCAGGCCAAGGCCGATCTTCTGGACTCGGCCCGCCGGGAATTCGCCGACAAGGGCTTTGCGTTGGCGGGGATCGAGGGGATCGCGGAGCCGACCGGCCTCAACAAGAAGATGATCTATCACTATTTCGGCTCGAAAGAGGATCTCTATATC
Source organism: uncultured Roseivivax sp. (assembly GCA_964612785.1). Classification (GTDB taxonomy): domain Bacteria; phylum Pseudomonadota; class Alphaproteobacteria; order Rhodobacterales; family Rhodobacteraceae; genus Roseivivax. The sequence continues at coordinate 643 of CAZTEV010000260.1, forward strand.
GAGGTGCTGCGCGAGGCCTATCTCGGCATCCGCAAGATGGAAGAGGCGCTGCCGCTCGAGGAACTGGAGCCGCTCGACGCGATCCGGACCCTGGTCGAGGCGACCTGGGATTATTACGTCGCGCATCCCGACTTCATTGCGCTGGTCAATCAGGAAAACCTGCTGGGGGCGGTCTATCTGAAGAAATCCGGGATCGTGAAACGGCGCACCAGCGTGCTGTTGAAAAGGGTCCGCGCGATACTGGACAAGGGGATCGAGCAGGGCAGGATTCGCCCCGATATCGACGCGCTCCAGCTCAACAACTCGATTGCGGGTCTGGGGTTTTACTACCTCAACAACCGCTTCACCAACTCGCAGATCTACAATTACGACCACATGACGAAAAAGGCGCTGGCGATGCGGCGGGCCTTCATGGTCGATTTCGTCATGCGCGCCATCATGTCGAAGGAAGAGATCGCGCGCTGCGACTGACGAGGGACCATGCGGCAGACCGCCTATAGCCACATCATCGTCGGCGGCGGGACGGCGGGATGCGTTCTGGCCGCGCGGCTGAGCGAAAACGTCTCGAACTCTGTGCTTCTGCTCGAAGCCGGGGGGCGCGACTGGCATCCCTTCATTCACATGCCCGTGGGTTTTGCCAAGATGACCGGCGGCGGCTTGACCTGGGGCTACCGGACCGAGCCGCAAAAGCATGCGGGCGGTCGCCGCATTCCCTATGCGCAGGGGCGCGTGCTGGGCGGTGGCAGCTCGATCAATGCCGAGGTGTTCACGCGCGGCGTCCCTGCCGATTACGACCGCTGGGCGACCGACGAGGGCTGCCCGGGATGGTCGTTCAAGGATGTGCAGCCCTATTTCCTGCGCTCCGAAGGCAACACCGCGCTGGCGGATGACTGGCACGGCACCGAAGGCCCTCTGGGCGTATCCAACGTGGCCTCTCCGCAGCCTATGACGCGCGCCTTCGTCATGGCCTGCCAGCAATACGGCATCCCCTACAATCACGACTTCAACGGACGCGATCAGGCCGGGGCAGGCTATTACCAGCTCAATGTCGTGAACGGCCGCAGGTGCTCTGCCGCGCGCGGCTACCTCGCCCCGGCGCGGGCCCGCTCCAACCTGACCGTACTGACCCGCGCGGCCAGTCGGCGCATTATCTTCGACGGCTATCGTGCCAAAGGCGTCGAATACCGGCACAAGGGGCAGGTGCAGACCGCCCATACCGAGGGCGAGGTCATCGTCACCGCCGGCGCGATCGGATCGCCCAAATTGATGATGCTGTCGGGGCTCGGCCCTGGCGCGCATCTGAAATCGCTGGGCGTCGAGGTCCGTGCGGATATCGGCGCTGTCGGCGAAAATCTGGCCGATCATGTCAACATCGACCTCGTGGCCGAGCTTTACGGCCATGAGAGCCTCGACAAGTACCGCAAACCGCATCTGGCCGCCTGGGCCGGTCTGCAATACGCGCTGTTCCGGTCGGGGCCGGTGGCCAGCAACGTGGTCGAGGGTGGTCTGTTCTGGCACTCGGGCGACGATCACGACATCCCGGACTTGCAGTACCACTTCCTGGCCGGCGCCTCGGCCGAGGACGGGGTCGGCGGCGTGCGCCCGGGCTGTTCCGGGATCACGCTGAACTGCTACGGGCTCCGGCCCAAGGCGCGCGGTACGGTCAGGTTGGCGACGGCCGACCCGGATGCAGCCCCGTTGATCGACCCGAATTTCATGGGCCATCCCGACGATCTTGAGACGACAATACGCGGATTGAAGATCAGCCGCGAGATCCTGTCCCAACCCGCGCTCGCCAAATATGTGCGCCGCGTTGTGCTACCGGACGATGCGCTGCGGACCGATGAGGAGTTGCGGGATTTTGTCAGACATCATTGCCGGACATCCTATCACCCGGTCGGCACCTGCCGAATGGGGTCAGATGACCGCGACGTGGTGGACACGCAGCTGAATGTGCGCGGATTCGACGGGCTGCGCATCTGCGACAGCAGCGTGTTCCCGTCGCTGATAGGATCGAACACCAATGCTCCAACGGC
>CAZTEV010000261.1:0-2673 GCA_964612785.1 uncultured Roseivivax sp.
GGCTCGATCCCGGTGGTGTCGCAATCCATCACGAGACCGATCGTCCCGGTCGGCGCGATCACCGACACTTGGGCGTTGCGGTAGCCGTGCTTCTCGCCCAGCGCCAGCGCCTCGTCCCAGGCTTGGGTGGCGAGCGCGACCAGATCCTGATCGGGGCAGCCCTTGTGATCGAGCGCAACCGGCTTGGTCTCGAGCTTCTCGTAGCCGTCGGTCTTGCCGTAAGCCGCGTTGCGGTGGTTGCGGATGACGCGCAGCATGTGCTTGGCGTTCTTCTCGTAACCCGGGAACGCACCCAGCTCGCCCGCCATCTCGGCCGAGGTGGCATAGGAGACACCGGTCATCACGGCGGTCAGCGCGCCACACAGCGCCCGGCCCTCTTTGCTGTCGTAGCCCAGACCCATGTTCATCAGCAGGCCGCCGATATTGGCATAGCCGAGGCCCAGCGTGCGGAAGTCATAGCTGCGCTGCGCGATTTCCTTCGAGGGGAACTGCGCCATCAGCACCGAGATTTCCAGCGTGACGGTCCACAGGCGGGTGGCGTGCATGTAGCTTTCCGCGTCGAACTTGCCGTCCTTGTAGAAGGTCAGCAGGTTCATCGAAGCAAGGTTACAGGCCGTGTCGTCGAGGAACATGTATTCCGAGCACGGGTTCGAGCCGCGGATCGCGCCATCTTCCGGGCAGGTGTGCCAGGCATTGACGGTGTCGTGGAACTGGATGCCCGGGTCGGCGCAGGCCCAGGCGGCGTGGCCCACCTGCTCCCACAGATCGCGCGCCTTGATGGTCTTGGCCACCGAGCCGTCGGTGCGGTTGTACAGCTCCCAATCGGCATCGTCCTTGACGGCCTTCAGGAAGGCGTCGGTGACGCGGATCGAGTTGTTGGAGTTCTGGCCCGAGACCGAGGCGTAGGCCTCGGAGTCCCAATCGGTGTCGTAGGTCGGGAACTCGATCGAGGTGTAGCCCTGCTTGGCGTAATCGAGCACGCGCTTGACGTAGGTCTCAGGGATCTGGACCTTCTTCGCGGCGCGGATCGCCTCTTTCAGGGACGGGTTCGATTTCGGGTCATAGGCGCCCTCTTCCGAGCCGTCGAAGGACGCGATGGCCGCGAAGATGCCGTTCAGCATCTGCTCGTGCATCTTGGAGCCTGCGACGATCGAGGCGACCTTCTGCTCTTCCTTGACCTTCCAGTTGATGAATTCCTCGATGTCCGGGTGATCGGCGTCGCAGATCACCATCTTGGCCGCGCGGCGCGTGGTGCCGCCCGACTTGATCGCGCCCGCCGCCCGGTCGCCGATCTTCAGAAAGCCCATGAGGCCCGAGGATTTGCCGCCGCCCGACAGCTTCTCGCCCTCGGCACGCAGCGAGGAGAAGTTGGTGCCGGTGCCGGAGCCGTACTTGAACAGACGCGCCTCGCGGACCCAGAGATCCATGATGCCGCCTTCGGACACCAGATCGTCCTTCACCGACTGGATGAAGCACGCATGGGGCTGCGGGTGCTCATAGGCCGACTTGGACTTCGTCAGCTTACCGGTCTTGTAGTCGACGTAATAGTGGCCCTGGCCGGGGCCATCGATGCCATAGGCCCAATGCAGGCCGGTGTTGAACCACTGGGGCGAATTGGGGGCCGCCGTCTGGGTGGCCAGCATGTGGCGCATTTCGTCGTAATAGGCGCGGGCATCTTCTTCGGTCGAGAAGTAGCCGCCCTTCCAGCCCCAGTAGCACCAGGCACCTGCGAGCCGGTCGAATACCTGCTTCGAGGAGGTCTCGCCGATGCGGGGCGTGTCGGCCGAGGCAGGCTCGGAGCGCCACAGGAATTCGGGGACATCCTTTTCCTTCACGGGCTTCAGCGCGGTGGGCACACCGGCCTTGCGGAAGTACTTCTGCGCGATCACGTCCGAGGCGACCTGGCTCCAGGTGGCGGGCACCTCGATCTCGTCGAGGCGGAAGACGATCGTGCCGTCGGGATTGCGGATCTCCGACGCAGTGGTGACGAACTCGATGCCCGCATACGCATCCTGTCCGGCCTTGGTGTAGTGACGCTCGATCTTCATGTGACGCTGCCCCGTTAAGCGTGGATCCAAATGTTCGTCCGGGTCGCAGGCGCCAGGCGAAGACGTTTCAAGTCCGGGCGCGTGGTGCATCCGGCTGGCAGATTGCTCTGCGGTTCGTCTTCTGTGTGCCCCCGTGGCGCGACCACTAAATCTAGCGGTGTCCCGACCCGGTAGACGCTACATTCGCGTTACCTCGCGATTCCGTCAACGACGATTTTTGCAATGCGCCCCTATATTTTGTGTTGACCCTTACCAGGGACACATCCCCTGCCCCATGGTCCGCGATTCATCCACAGCGCGGCAAGCGCGGATTCCCGCATTTTTTCAGCTTATGCGCGGACTTATCCACGAAAGCTGAGATGTCGGTTGAAGTTGGCCTACACGATTGTCGCTACGCAGAACATGCGCCGAGTCCGCCTAAAATCAGGGCATTTCAGCAACTTGATCGAAGAGATGCGGTCGAATCGCAGCACGGACCGGGGCCGCTGGCCTGCGGCAATCCGTCCGCCCGTCACGCTCAAACTGCGACCACTACATCTAGGGATGGTCGGGGCGATAGGATTCGAACCTACGACCTACGGTACCCAAAACCGTCGCGCTACCAGGCTGCGCTACGCCCCGACGC
>CAZTEV010000262.1:0-2663 GCA_964612785.1 uncultured Roseivivax sp.
CGCAAAAGACGCGCCGAGCTGATAGATCACGTCGCCGCGTCATATATCTTGCAGGGGGCCCTCGACCGGATTAGGCATATTCGCCAGGGACAGGGATAGGGACGACAGCATGGCCGACCGGCAGACCGGCTCAGACAAGGTCTGGCGCCGCGAGGAAATCGAAAGTCCCTGCGTGAAGACCTGCGTCGTGCATCCTGCCGAACGGCTCTGCGTCGGCTGTCTGCGCACTATCGAGGAAATCACCGGCTGGTCGCGCATGACCGCCGAAGAACGCCGCGCCGTCATGGCCGACCTGCCCGCCCGCGCGCCCCGCCTGAAAAAGCGCCGTGGTGGCCGCGAAGCGCGGATCGCGTCCGAGGGCTGAGCCTGAGCTGCGCGTCTTTCTAGGGCGCAGTCTGCAACTCTTCACTTTTTTGTCGCAGGCTCCGGGATCGAAGCCCGCATGGCTACGCCCCTGCAATAAAACAGGCCGCGCACAACGCGGCCCGTTCCTCGGTCGGATGATCTGAACTCAGGCCGCGGTCAGCGGGACGGTTCCTTCTTCCGGCGCGGCCTCAGATGCGATGGTCACCACATTGTCGAGCGTGAAATTGTTGGTGATGCCGTTCTCGATCCGCGCGATGTCGACGACACCCCTGCTCGTGTCGAGCGAAAGAATTGCATCATCGCCATCGGCGGAGACCGAAAGGCCATCCGGACTGTCCTCAGGTCCGAGGAAGATTTGCAAGACGTCCTCCTCGTCACCGGAGGTCACGAAGTCGGTAATGGTCGCAGTCTCCGGTGGGATGCTGACGCCGAACCCGCGATCGAACGGCAAGACGAAGGTATCGCTCCCTTCGCCTCCGGTCAGGATGTTCTCGCCTGTCCCACCGTCCAGGACGTCATTGCCCGCTCCGCCGCTCAGCGTGTCGTTCCCATCGAGGCCCAACACGGTGTCATCGCCATCATTTCCGCGCAGGATGTCGTCGTTCGACCCGCCATCGACGATGTCATTGCCATCGCCCCCGCGAATATCATCTTCGCCCAGGCCACCTTGAAGCGTGTCGTCGTCGTTCTCGCCCTTGATGATGTCGTTGCCGTCATTCCCCTTGATCGAGTCGTTGCCGTCATCGCCGTCAAGGATGTCGTCTCCGGTCCCGCCCAACAGCACGTCATCGTTGATCCCGCCATCGAGGAAATCGTCGTCGGGACCACCTTCCAGAACGTCGCGTCCGCCCTGGCCCAGCAGAGTGTCCTCGCCGTCGCCGCCCGAAAGCGAGTCGTCGCCGGAACTGCCCTCGATGAAATCGTTGCCTGCAAGACCGCGGATGATGTCATTGCCGGAACTCGCATCGAACCGGTCGTTTTCCGCAGTCAGGTCGAGATCGTCATCGACGCCGCCCGACAGGGGCGGCTCGCCCACATCCGGATCCGAACCGCCCGGATCCGAGGACGAATCCCCGTCATCATCGTCGCCATCATGAAAAACGAGTGTCGAAATCAACAAAAACGGCAGAGCACTGAGCAGCCAAATCATCAACCAATCCCCCGGGAGGCTATCATTACGGATAGATGGTCTCCCAAAAGCTGTGGAATTGATAGGGAAATTTAGGATTGTCGACAAAGGCGAAACAAACGCCGCGGGATGCCGCGATTGCGCCTTGTTTTGGACATCTTTTACTCAGGCGGCGTCGCGGGCGACCTGCATCTCGTCCAGCGCACGATCGATCAGCGTCGCATCGACACCCGGACGATTGCCCTCCTCGGAGAGGATTCGCCGCCAGAGGCGCGCGCCGGGCCGTCCCGCGAACAGCCCCAGCATATGCCGCGTGATCTGATGCACGCGCCCGCCTTCCGTGACGTGCCGCGCGATATAGGGCTTCATCGCCAGGGCTGCGTCTTCCGGGGCTATCGGGCTGCGGTCCGCGCCGAAGATCACGCGGTCCGCACCCGCCAGGATGTCCCAGGGGCGATGATAGGCCGCCCGCCCGATCATCACGCCATCGAGGCCGTTGCGCAGAAAACCCTGCGCATCTTCAAGCGTTTCGACGCCGCCATTGATCGAGACATGCATCTCGGGAAACCGCGCCTTCATGGCATGCACGAGGTCATAATCGAGCGGCGGAATATCGCGGTTCTCCTTGGGCGACAGCCCTTGCAGCCACGCCTTGCGGGCATGGATGGTGACGCGCGCGCAGCCCGCATCCCGGATCCGCGCCAGGAAATCCGGCAGCACCTCTTCGGGCACCTGATCGTCGACGCCGATACGGCATTTCACCGTAACCGGCACCGCGACCGCATCGCGCATGGCAACAACCGCACGCGCCACGAGCGGTGCGTCCTGCATCAAAACCGCACCGAACGTGCCCGATTGCACCCGGTCCGAGGGGCAGCCGCAATTGAGGTTGATCTCCGCGTAGCCTGCGCCTTCCCCGAGCCGCGCCGCCTCAGCCAGCTCGGCGGGATCGCTGCCGCCCAGCTGCAGCGCGAGCGGATGCTCGACCGCATCATGATCAAGCAGATGCACCGCCCCGCCGCGCACAAGCGCGGGCGCCGTAACCATCTCGGTATAAAGCAGCGCCTCACGCGACAGGACACGGTGAAACACCCGGCAATGCCGGTCGGTCCAATCCATCATGGGGGCGACGGATAGACGTGCTGCTGATGTGACGTCTTGCGACATG
>CAZTEV010000263.1:0-2659 GCA_964612785.1 uncultured Roseivivax sp.
CACCGCCCCGTCAGAGGCCCGAAGCGCCGACTGAAAGATGCGGCGCGGTCCTGACTTCACGGGCGCGCGGCAAAGAGATGTTCCAGATCGTGCCGAAATACGTTGTGGCCGACGACATGCCTGATGTCTTTCACGGCGCTCTCAAGCCTGTCCAATCCACGGTCGATCCCGGCCTTTCCGGAAATGACCTTCGTGTCGGGATCATTTGTTACGGCCGCGAATGCGACGGGCTTTGCGTGCTTGGGATAGACCCTAAGATCAATGGAAAGACAATGATCGAGAAGAAGCGAATGATCTTCCAGAGTGCTGCTGGATTTGAATGAGCGAAGCATGACTCGACGCCCGATGCGGGATCAAAAAAGAGAAGCAAGAATCGCAGGTTGCGGCAAGAAGCTCCCTCGGAACACCCAGCAGTTAACACATGCCTTGCAGCGAAATGACACTCAGGACGATGATGCCCAGTGTGCAATCACGTCCGGCATGGCCGTTCCACCCTACGACTTAAGGTTGTAAAGATCCTGCAGATGCTTCGGCACCGGCTCTGACAGATCCCAAGTCACGGTGATGGGCGCCTCGCCCTCCCAGCCGGCAAAGCGCACCAGGCCTGCGTAGCGGAACGGCGCTGCACGGCCATCGCGCAGCTTGGACGCGCGCAGAAACAGGTGAACGGTCCAACCGTCCTGCTGGCCCGAAATGATCCGGCCGCGTTCGCTGTTTCTGCGGGTGCTGGTCTGGGTCTGCCAGACGAACCGCGTCGGACTGGAAAACCGGTCCGCGTAGTGACCGCCGACAGACATGCTGCCCTTGTCCATTGTAACCAGCAGCACCATGGCCTTGGCCGGCTTGATCGTCACGATCCCGGCATTCCATGACCCGGTGTTGAACGTGGCCCCGAAAAGCGGCGCGATTTCATCCCTTTGATATTCTTTCCAAAGCGTCGGCACCTGCGCAAAGGGACGGCCCGCTTCGGCGGCCTGCAAGGGGTGTGCCGGTTCCGGCTGGTGATAGCCGATGGCGCGGCCCTGCAAATAGCGTAGGATGCGCCACTCGACCAATTCCGACAGCAGCGCAGCCAGCGGGCCGTCGCCGTCTACCCGGGCCTCGAAAACCCCGGGGCCAAGCGTGAACCAAGGCGTGTCGCCCCAAAGTTTCAGCGGATATTTTTTCAGCAAGGCGGCCACCGCGGCCGTGTCTTGCGGGTCCACACTCAGGTCCTCGCGAAGTTGCGCATTGCGGCGCGCGAAACGTCCCACGCGAACGGCAAGATCGGTGATGCTCATTCGGCCCGGGATCGCGCCGCCCTCGAGCATCGCGCGCAGCACCAGCATCTTGTAGCTTTTCGTCAGGCTGGTGGTTTCCACCTCGTCGAGAAGATCTTTGTTGGCGGCCAACGCCACACGCTCGGCGCTGTCTAGATCGCCCATGTCCTTTACGAAACCAAGCCAGCCCGCATGACCTGTTCGGCCCGGATTGAAGCCCGCGTGCTGCACCTCTGACGCCGTCGGACGCACGCCGTGCCGCTCGTGGAAATCGCGGTAAAAGGCGATCAGTTCCTCGCCGTCGCGCGGTTGCCGAATGAGGGACCTCAGAATATCGAGCGCCTTGAGGTCATAGGTCACCTCGCAGCCGGCGGGAAATTCCAACCGGCCTTCCGCGAAAGCCTCGAGCGCCATTCGCAGCGGTCCCTCACCCACACCGGCGCGCAGAAGCGTTCGGGCTTTCGTCAGGAAAATCCGATGGTTCCCGATATAGTCTATGACCGCCAGATGCGTTTTCCCGGCAGAGCGGCGCAGGCCGCGTCCAAGCTGTTGCAGCCAAATGACCGGGCTTTCCGTCGGTCTGAGCATCAGAACCGTATCAATGCTTGGCACGTCGACGCCTTCGTTGAACATGTCGACGGCAAAAACGATGTCGAGCGCGCCGTCTTCCAGCGCTTTCAGCGCACTGGCGCGCGGGGCCGTCGTGTGACCTGAATGCACGGCGACGGCGCGCAGCCCGCGGTCACGCGCAAACTCGGCCATAAAGTCTGCGTGGCGCTTTGAGACACAGAACCCGATCGTCTTTTGCCCACCGCGTCGCTCCAACTGTTCAAGCGCGTTCTCGGCGCGGGCCTGCGTTGCAACGGCCTCGGTCAGCGCGGTTTCGTCGAACCGCCCGCTGCGCCAGGGGATCTGCGCATATTCGACCGGATCGGGAACGCCGTAATAGCGGAATGGCGCAAGAAGCTCGCGATCGATCCCCGACCAGAGGTCGCATTCGTAGACAAGGTTTTCTTCGCAAAGGCCAAGAAGGTCGCCCCCATCGCTGCGGTCGGGGGTGGCGGTGAGACCCAGCAGAAAGCCCGGATTGAAATGGTTCAATATCCTGCGATAGGTCGTGGCCGCCGCGTGGTGAAACTCGTCCACGACGATATAATCGAAACTGTCCGGGTCGAACCTGTCCAGATGTGCCGCCCGCGCCAGCGTCTGGACGGACGCGAATAAGATGTCCGGCGTTCTGTCCCGTTCGCCGCCGCCATATCGGCCAAGTCGCGCCTTGGGCCGCACGGCGCGAAATGCCTCCATCGCCTGGGTCAGGATCTCCTCGCGGTGCGCGACGAAGAGAACGCGGCGCGCCGCCAGGCTGTCGAAGGCGGCGAGATAGGTTTTCCCCAACCCGG
>CAZTEV010000264.1:0-2658 GCA_964612785.1 uncultured Roseivivax sp.
GCGGCGGTCGATCTTGTACTTGGCAGACGTGCGTTTGGTCACGGCTGATCTCCTTTTGGTCGTGTCAAAAGGGCGTTGTCCTTTGCCGAAGGGATTTCCCCCATGGCCGACAGGCATCCCCTCGCGGGGGCCACCAACACCAATGAGCGGCGGCTTATACCCGGGCTTTCCGCGCTGTCAATGGATGCCGCCCGATCCGCGCAGCAGGATCGCGGCCTCGGGCGGGCTGAGGGCCCGGCGCGCGGTGGCTCCGTAGATCGCGGGCCGTGCCGAGAGACCGGGCATCGCCTCTTCCAGCCGCCAGCGCTGATCGGAGCCCAGCGCATCGAGATCGGCCTGGGCCGGGTGGAAGCTTTCCGTGGCGATGCCGTTGGCGAACACGACCTGATGCCGGTCGAGGAGAATATGGACGTACTCCACCGCGCGCAGCGCGTGATCCACGCCGATCGACCGGTCGTTCAGCAAATCCCGCGCTTCGACCAGCACCTCGGGCGTGTTGAAAAGATCCCGGGCCGCGCGGCCGGAGACGAGGATCCGGTGCCGGGGCGACACCAGCAGGTCTTCGTCGGGCACCCCGTCGCCCACCGCGCCTGCACGCAGACGGATCGGGCGCAGATCGGGCGATGCGGCCAGCCGCGCGCCCGACAACCGTCGCCCGCCGATCCAGACGATCGGTTGCGCGCCGTCGTCGCGGGTCACAAGCCGGTCGCCCGGCCGCAGCGCGCGCACCGTCACGTATCCGCCCGGCGTCAGAAGCCGCGTCCCGCCGGTGAAGCAAATCACGTGCCGTTCGGGCCGCGTCGCGCGGGCGGCCCCCGCCCCCGGCACATCGACCACCCAGAGCTCGGTCCCGCGCGGCGGCATCCCGCCCACCAGCATCAGCAGTGGCCGCGCCGCCCGCGCGGTGTCGATCAAGGCGACTTGCCAGACCTGCCGGCCGTCGGTGACGCTGAAGCCGCGGTCGATGTCCAGCTCGGCTGCGTCCGTGTCAGGCGTCCCCGCAGCCAGATCGACAGCCGCGCGCCGGAGCAGTCGATGCGCAGCCGCGGCCGCGCGCCGCCGGAAATCGGCCTCGCCCACCGGTCCCCTGAGGACCAGAATATCGTTCGTATCGTCAACGCACACCGCCCCGCCGGTCCAGGACCAGCTTGCCCCGGGTCCAAGCGCCGACAGCGGTGGCGCCCGAAGCCCGTCCAGTTCCGTCTGCGACCATGCAATGACGAACGTGCCCCTGGCTCGCGTCACGTTCCGGCCTGCCTCTGTTCTGCCGCGCTTTTTCGCGCTTGTTATGGCGCTTTAGTATCATATTGCGGCATGTCGATCACCTATGTGAAATGACATGGCCCCGCGCTGTGGCCACCGGCCCACAATGCCCGGACGCCCCGCCCTCCCGTCAGAGATGGCCGACAGGGCGCGCATGCGCTATCTGAATGCCACGATGGGGGGATGAGGGGACGGAGACACCGCCACGATGGAGATCTGCGAGACCAAGCAGGCGCTGCGGGCCTGCCGCGCGGCGATGACGGGCGCCGTCGGCCTCGTTCCCACCATGGGGGCCTTGCACGATGGGCATTTGAGCCTCGTGCGTCGCGCACGCGCCGAGAACGACCGCGTCATCGCGACGATCTTCGTCAATCCCACCCAGTTCGGTCCGAACGAGGATCTCGACACCTATCCCCGCGCCGCGGAAAGCGACCTGGCGATGCTGAAGGCCGAGGGTGTGGATGCCGTCTTCACCCCTTCGCCGCCCGAGATGTACCACCCCGACGCGCAGACGATCGTGGAGCCCACGCACCTGGCCAAGATCCTGATCGGTCGCCTGCGCCCGGGCCATTTCCGCGGCGTGGCCACGGTGGTCACGAAGCTTTTCAACATCTGCCAACCCGACGCCGCCTATTTCGGCGAGAAGGATTACCAGCAGCTTTGCGTGATCCGGACCATGGTGCGCGATCTCGACATCCCGATACGCATCGTCGGCGTCCCCACCATGCGCGAGGCCGACGGGCTTGCCATGTCCTCGCGCAACCAGCGACTGACACCCGAAGCGCGCGCCGCAGCCCCCGCGCTCCATGCCGCGCTGATGGCGGTGCAGGGCCGCCCCGGCCTGTCGGTGGGCCGGATGCGCAAGCTGGTTCGGGCCGAGCTGGAAAAGGCCGAGGGCGCCGACATCGCCTCGATCGACATCCGCGACGCCGTGACCCTTGCCCCTGTGACCGGCACGCCGAAGGCGCCGGTGGTGGTGTTGCTGGCCGTGCGCTTCGGCTCCGTTCTTCTTATCGACAACCGTGTGATAGCCCCCGGAAAGGACCGCCCATGAGCTCCGAGCCCTCGAAACCCGTCCGCCGCATCACCGCGCCGCAGATCGCCGCGCGCAAGGGCGGCGATCCGATCGTGTCGCTCACCTCGTACCACGCGCATACCGCGGCCATCGTCGACAAACATGCCGACTTCATCCTCGTTGGCGACAGCCTCGGGATGGTGATGCACGGGATGGAGACCACCGTGGGCGTGCCCATGGAACTGATGATCATGCATGGCCGCGCCGTGGTGCGCGGCACCCAGCGCGCGCTGATCGTGGTCGACATGCCCTTCGGCAGCTACGAGGAAAGCCCCAGCGTGGCCTTCCGCAACGCCGCCACCATCATGAAGGAAACCCAG
>CAZTEV010000265.1:0-2649 GCA_964612785.1 uncultured Roseivivax sp.
TCACCCGCGACCTGTTCAAGATGTTCGACGCCTGGGACCGGCTCGAGGTCGGCGGGATCGTGATCAACGACGTGCCCAGCTACCGGGTCGACAACATGCCCTATGGCGGGGTCAAGGATTCAGGGTTGGGCCGCGAAGGCATCCGCTTCGCGATGGAGGACATGACCGAAATCCGGAACCTCGTCATCCGGAGAGGGTGATCAGGGGCGGGCAAGGGCAGATTTCCGCTCGTGGTGTGCAGGAGGAGATAGGTCGCTGACGACCCGATTGCGGACATCTGGTCTCATTTGCTCAATGAGTTCTACGAGGATCCTTGTACGGCGGAGAATCCAATTCAGATGCATTAGATCAGGTGGCCCTACAGTTTGTGCTAGCTGCAGAGATGTCTTTCAGATGAGCTGCACATCTAGATACTGGCGAACGATCTTCAGATCGTCGATATCGCCATCTGTCATCCGATCGAGCGCACTGCGGCCGCCAAAGATCCGCGCCTTGTTCGGCTTACTTATCCATGCGTCCGCGCGCTCGGGGATCGGCAGCAGGATGTTGATCGCCTTGAAGATGCCGAGGACGTACGAGATCCGCAGGATCGTCTCCTCGCCGACCTCCGGTCCCTTTCCGACCTTCCAAGCGCACAGCGCCTCACGGTCGGGCTGGCCAAGAATGGCTGCCTCGTCGTCCTCGCTCAGGCCCCATCCCTTCGCGATGTTGAAGAAGGTCTTCAGACCGACTTTGGCTTTCTCGTTGTCGATCATGACTGCTCTCCATCTGCTTCGACCAGGGGCGAAATCCTTTGATCGGCGCCAGTATCAATCAGGCGCAGAGTGGAAACAATAGCAATGTCGGCTTCCCACCCCATTAGAGGCCACTCTCGCCCATGGCCTTCGGCGCCGAAAGCAGGCGTCCGGATGGATCGCCTCACCCCTCCTCCAGCAGCAGCTCGCAGGTCACCGCCAGCCGCGGGTCGGGCACGATGCGATGTTCGACCTCGCTCACGCTGGCGTCGGCCACCAGCTGGCCTGGAATGCTGAATTCATGATCGGGCAGTGCGGCGATGAAGGCTTCGCCCGCCGCGACCGCCTCGGCTCCGGCGAATAGCAGCGAGACGCGGTGGCGCGTCCCGGCGAAGGTGATGCTGGCCCAGGCCTTCTTGCTGTGGGTGAGCAGCTGGCCGCAATGGTCGGCGAGCGCCATCAGCGCATCGCGCAGCCGGTCGCCGGCATTGCGGCGCGCAGGGCAGGGGGGCGCAACCCCGAGGGCTGAGTTTGCGTCCGAGGCGTCAGGACGGCCGCTTGACGTAATCCTCGCTTTGCAGCGTCAGCATGTATTCGGCGATGATAGCGATATCCGCCGCATCGAGGTCGACATCCATCTGGTCGGGATAATTGTGCGCATCGCCAAGGAAGGTGGTCAGCGTCTCGCGCGTCAGCCCGGGCGTGTTGGCGATGTCGACGAAGGTCGGTGCGCGCGGGTGCGGCGAGATCGCGTCGGTCGTCACCGCATGGCACGATCTGCAGGTCGAATTGATCAGCAGCGGCACGCCATCCTCTCCCGGCGCGGCAAGTTCCGCCTGGCTCATGGGCCGGGCTTCCGTCGCGGTCTGGCAAGCGGCGAGGGCAAGCGTCGAGACGGCAACGGCTATGCGAAAAACTGGCACTGCGATTCTCCCTTTCGCGCATCCGATAGCATCGCCGGTAGGAATTGCGCCTTGTTTTCGATCAAGCGACCGCCCACACAATTGCGCATGAGCGACACCCGAACTCAGCCCGCAACCGACAAACCCACTCCGCCCATGAGAGCCGGGATCGTACCCGTTACCCCGCTGCAGCAGAACTGTTCGCTGATCTGGTGCACCGCCACCAACCGCGGGGCGCTGGTCGATCCGGGCGGCGACCTCGACAAGCTCAAGGCGGCGGTGAAGAATTCGGGTGTCGAGCTCGAGAAGATCCTCATCACCCACGGGCACATGGACCATTGCGGCGAGGCCGGCGTGCTGGCGAAGGAACTCGGCCTGCCGATCGAAGGCCCGCACGAGGCCGACCGTTTCTGGATCAGCCGGCTCGACGAGGACGGCGCGCGTTACGGCATGAATGCCGAGGTGTTCGAACCCGATCGCTGGCTCGAGGATGGCGACACCGTCACCGTCGGCGACCTCACGCTCGAGGTGATCCACTGCCCCGGCCACACGCCCGGCCACGTCGTGTTCTTCCACCGGCCGAGCAAGTTCGCGGTCGTCGGCGACGTGCTGTTCCAGGGCAGTATCGGCCGCACCGATTTCCCGATGGGCAACCACCAGGATCTGATCGACGCGATCACGCAGAAACTGTGGCCGCTGGGCGACGACGTCACCTTCATCCCCGGCCACGGGCCGACCAGCACTTTCGGGCAGGAACGCAAGACCAACGCCTTCGTCAGCGATTACGCGTTGAGTTGAATCTTTGAGGGGTGCGCTATCGACGTCCGTCGATTGCTTGCGGCGGCGCCAGCCCTCTCCCCCTCCCGGCCACCCATAAGATACCGTGCCGTGGGTGGCCGGGAGGGGGAGAGGGCTGGCCGGGCAAGGACCGGACGGAGGTCCGGCCCGCACCCACTCGGAAATCTACATCACCCGCATCGCGATCAGCGTGGCGGCGACCGCGAGGCCGAGCA
>CAZTEV010000266.1:0-2636 GCA_964612785.1 uncultured Roseivivax sp.
ACGCCGAAGCGCACGGTATAGGTCGAATTGCACACGCGGATCTTCTCGCGCAGGCCCGGCCCCAGCTCCATGCGGTCGGCCGCGCGGTTGTACATGTGATCGACGCTTTCGCGAAACGACGGCTCCGAACGCGACCGAGATGTCATCAAATTCGCCTCATTAGTCTCAAAAGAGATGTGCGAGCGCCCAATAGCTGCCCGATTCTCCCTTTGCTCTGTGGCACCTTACCTGCCTATGCGGCATCGTCCACATATTGCCTGAAATTTACGCAATATGGCGAAAATGCGGCGGTAAATCCTTGAACCGGAAACGGTTGCTCGGACTCCCCCGGCATTGTCGCAGATGCCGGAATTCCCGCCTCAAACAACGCGATCCTACGCCATAAATCGGCCTCTTTGCTCGGGGAAAGATGATCGGAAAGGGCGAACTGCGTCCTTCAACAACAGACTGCGAGTGAACGACCCAGCTGCTTGGGTAGAAAGGTACGGAATGTGCACAACCAAAGATAAAGGAGCGCGCCGCATCCTGTCTGGTCTGCGCATCGCGACCGGGGATGCCTCGACTGCGATCGGACGTTTCCTGCGTGCAGAAGATGGCAACATGTCCTATGTCGCGATCTTCGGCTCCATCGCGTTCATGACGATGGGCGGCATCGGCATCGACCTGATGCACGCGGAAATGAAGCGCAACAAGATCCAGGCGACGCTGGACCGTGCGGTTCTTGCTGCCGCGGACCTCGATCAGGATCTGGACCCCGACGCGGTCGTTCGCGACTACTTCGACAAGATGCTGATGCCCGACGCGCTGACGTCTGTTACGATCGAAGAGGGCCTGAACTACCGGACCGTGACCGGGACCGCCGAACAGTCGATGCCGTCGAACTTCACCAAGTTCGTGGGTGTGGATCGCCTGATCTCCGACGGGATATCCACCGCCGAGGAATACATCCAGAACGTCGAAATCTCGCTCGTCCTCGATATCTCCGGCTCCATGGGTCAGGGCGAAAAGATGCCCCAGCTGCGCGCCGCCGCGAATACCTTCGTGGAAACGGTGCTGGCCGCCGACAATGAAGGCCTCGTGTCGATCTCGCTCGTGCCCTATTCCGAGCAGGTCAATGCCGGTCCGCTGATCACCGACTCGCTGAACGTGAACTGGCAGCACGGCTATTCGCACTGCCTGGAATTCCCCGACACCGCCTTTAGCTCGACCGCGCTCGATACCAGCGCGACCTTCGAGCAGACGCAGCACTTCCAGTGGAACTATTACGGCGCGAACGAGGTCATCGACACGGTCTGCCCGCAATACAGCTACGAGCGGATCCAGCCCTTCACCTCGAACGAGGTGGCGCTGAAAAACCAGATTGCCAAGCTCGAACCGCGGGCGGGCACGTCGATCTATGTCGGCATGAAGTGGGGCACGGCCCTGCTCGATCCGTCGACGCGGGCGATCAATGACAACGTGATCGC
This sequence comes from uncultured Roseivivax sp., assembly GCA_964612785.1. Taxonomy (GTDB): domain Bacteria; phylum Pseudomonadota; class Alphaproteobacteria; order Rhodobacterales; family Rhodobacteraceae; genus Roseivivax. The sequence goes on from CAZTEV010000266.1 coordinate 1,467, forward strand.
GGCCGGCAAGGGCAGCGCAAGCTTTGCGGGACGTCCCTTCGATTACGGTCGCGAAGACACGCTGAAGACCATCGTTCTGATGACGGACGGTCAACACAGCAAGTCGTACCGCATCTCCGACTGGGCCTATGACAGTGCAGATGACCGCGAAGTCTGGGCCCGCAACAACCTGTGGTACTACCTGCAGCGCAACGTGCGGTCGCGGAACTGGTCGAACTTCTACTACCAGCGGCAGAACATGGAACTCGGCGATGCGCTGCTCGACAGCGTGTGCGACGCCGCCAAGGCCAACAACATCGTGATCTGGTCCGTGGGCTTCGAAGTCACCGAGCACGGCGCGGCAGTGATGCAGAACTGTGCCTCTTCCCCGGCCCACTACTTCGACGCCCAGGGCGCCGAGATCGAAGAGGCCTTCCACTCCATCGCCCGTGCGATCAACCAGCTGAGGCTCACACAATGAAGCGCGCTCTCCTGAACTCCGCCCGCCACTTCTGGCAGAACGAAGACGGTGCCACGCAAGTTGTTCCCTTCGCCCTCTGGATGCCGGTCTTCGTGGCCACGATCATCTCGGGCCTGGAACTCTCGGCTCTGACGGTCCGGCATACCGCGCTCGAACAGGCGCTCGACCAGACGGTTCGCGACGTGCGCCTCGGCACCGGTACGATCTACGATCACGCCTCGCTCAAGACCTCGATCTGCGAACGCGCCACGGTCCTGCCGGATTGCATGAACTCGCTGCGGCTCGAAATGGTCAAGCTCGACATGCGCGATTGGGTCGATCCGCCCGCAGACGTGCAATGCGTCGATCAGGGCAGCACCGTCGATCCGGTCATCACCTTCGAATATGGCCGCGACAACGAACTGATGTTCCTGCGCGCCTGCTACGAATTCAAACCGATCGCGCCGACCTCCTACTTCTCCGAGGCGATGGTGAAAGATGCCAACGGCTACTCCGCGATCGTCTCCATGTCTGCCTTCGTGCAGGAACCGCTGTGAGGATATGACCATGTTGAATGCCATCAAATCCCGCCTGTCGCGGTTCCGCGACGAGACGACGGGCTCCGTTTCCATCGAAGCCGCCATCGTCTTCCCGGCCCTGATCATGCTGTTCTTCGCGACCTGGGTCTGGTTCGACGTCTCGCGTCAGCAGGCGGTCAACCAGAAGGCCAA
>CAZTEV010000267.1:0-2618 GCA_964612785.1 uncultured Roseivivax sp.
ACCTGCGGCAGCAGGAAATTCGCGCAGCCGTCGGGCGCGCCGATGCGGATCTGCCCCGCGATGCCCTCGGCCCGGCCCGCGACCGTCTCCTGGGCCTCCTGCATGGCCTGTTCGGCCTCCTCCGCATGGGCCAGAAGCCGGGTGCCTGCCTCGGTCAGCGCGTAGCCTTGCGGGCTCTTGGCGAAAAGCGGCGTGCCGAAATCTTCCTCCAGCCGGGCGACGCGGCGGCCGACCGTGGCCGGGTCCATCTTCAACTGGCGCCCCGCAGCCGACAGGCTTTCGCCCCGCGCTGTGGCCAGAAAGATCCGCATATCGTCCCAGTTTTTCATAGCCTTCGGGGCCTCTTGCGATTTCGCAAATCCTTTTTGGTAAGCTGCCCCTGTTTCCTTTAATTTTGCAAGGCTATCTTTCCCGCAAGCAAGCAGGAGGACCAGCATGACCACCGAACTGACGCATTATATCGACGGCCAGCACGTCAAGGGCGGCTCCGGCCGGTTCTCGGACGTGATGAACCCCGCCACCGGCGAAGTGCAGGGCCGCGTGCCGCTCGCCACGGTCGAAGAGCTGAACGACGCCGTCGCCCGCGCCGAGAAGGCCCAGGTCGCCTGGGGCGCCACCAACCCGCAGCGCCGCGCGCGGGTGATGATGAAGTTCGGCCAGCTCATCAACGAGCATATGGACGAATTGGCCGAGCTGGTGAGCCGCGAACACGGCAAGACCCTGCCCGATGCCAAGGGCGACGTGCAGCGCGGTCTCGAGGTCGTCGAGGTCTGCATGGGCGCGCCGCATATGCTGAAGGGCGAATTCACCGATGACGGCGGCCCGGGCATCGACCTTTATTCGATGCGCCAACCGCTGGGTGTCGTGGCGGGAATCACGCCCTTCAACTTCCCGGCCATGATCCCGCTGTGGAAGATGGCGCCTGCGATCGTGTCGGGCAATGCGATGATCCTGAAGCCGTCCGAGCGCTGCCCCTCCACCTCGCTGCGCCTTGCGGAGCTGCTCAAGGAGGCGGGCCTTCCTGACGGCGTCCTGCAGGTCGTCAATGGCGACAAGGAAGTGGTGGACGCGATCCTCGACAACGACACCATCGCCGCCGTGGGCTTCGTGGGCTCCACGCCCATCGCGCAGTACATCTATGGCCGCGCGGCCAGCAACGGAAAGCGCGCGCAGTGCTTCGGCGGTGCGAAGAACCACATGATCATCATGCCCGACGCGGATCTCGACAAGGCCGCCGACGCGCTGGTGGGTGCCGGCTACGGCGCCGCGGGCGAGCGCTGCATGGCGATCTCGGTCGCCGTCCCCGTGGGCGAAGAGACCGCGAATGCGCTCCGCGACAAGCTGGTGCCGCGCATCGAAAAGCTGCGCGTCGGCCCCTACACCTCCGAGGACGAGGTCGATTACGGCCCGGTCATCACGGCGGCCGCGAAGGAGCGTATCGAGCGGCTGATCGGCTCGGGCGTGGATCAGGGCGCGGATCTGGTGATCGACGGGCGCGGCTTCTCGCTGCAGGGCTACGAGAACGGCTATTTCGTCGGCCCCTCCTTCTTCGACCACGTCAAGCCCGAGATGGAGATCTACAAGGAAGAGATCTTCGGCCCCGTCTTGTCCCAGGTGCGCGCAGGCTCCTACGAGGAGGCGCTGAAGCTGACCATGGACAACCCCTATGGCAACGGCACGGCGATCTACACCGCCGATGGCGACACCGCGCGCGACTTCGCGCACCGGGTCAATGTGGGCATGGTGGGCATCAACTTCCCGATCCCGGTGCCGCTGTCGTACCACACGTTCGGCGGTTGGAAGAAATCGGCCTTCGGCGATCTGAACCAGTACGGCCCCGACGCCTTCCGCTTCTACACCAAGACCAAGACCGTCACGGCGCGCTGGTTCTCGGGCATCAAGGAAGGCGGAGAGTTCAACTTCAAAGCGATGGACTGACCGCCCGTCATACGGCATGAAGAACGCGGCCCGTCTCTGGCGGGCCGCGTTTTTTATTATGTTTAGGAGGGGCGGTGCCTGTTTCATTCCAGATCATCCCGCAACGCGGCCTCGTCTATGTGACCTGTTCCGGCCACGTCCTGCCTTCCGAAAGCCGCGACGCCTTCGGGCGCTATCTCGCCCATCCCGACTTCCGCGAGGGCCAGGCCCATCTGATCGACACCGCCGCCGCGCAGGGCTACGGCGAAATCCCCGAAGACCAGTTGGAATTGCAGGCGCGGCTTGCCGATGCCATGCCGCGCGGGCCGGTCGATCTGGTCCTGGCCTATTACGCCCCGAACCGGGCCGGTCTGGAGATGGCCCAGGCCGCGCTTCGTGCCTGGGACGGCATCCCCTTCGCCCGCGTCCTCGTGGGTGAGACCGAGGAGGCCGTGCTCGACATGCTGGGCCTGCCCGAACGGCGCCTTGCGGATCTCCGCGCGCTCGCACTCCGCGATCAGCACTGAGCGGACCTGCGGCTTTTCTTCCCCTGGACCGTGAGGTCCCGGCGCAAGGCCGGGACAGCGCCCGCCCCCGGACCCACACACCCAAAGCTCCCGACCAGAACCGGCACATCCCCCAGGACCGACACATCCCCTGCCCGGACCTGATCCGGGGCCTCAACCCTCAGGTCCCGGCGC
>CAZTEV010000268.1:0-2617 GCA_964612785.1 uncultured Roseivivax sp.
AAGCCGATCGAGACCTCGTAGGAGACCATCTGGGCGGCCGAGCGCAGCGCGGCAAGGAAGGCGTATTTCGAGTTCGACGCCCAGCCGCCCATGATGACGCCGTAAACGCCGAGCGAGGAGATCGCGAAGACATAGAGGATGGCCACGTTGATATCGGACAGCACCCAGGTGTCGTTGAACGGGATCACCGCCCAGGCCACCATGGCCAGCACGAACGACGTCATGGGTGCCAGGATGAACACCGCGCGGTCCGAACCTGCGGGGATCACCACCTCTTTGACCACGTATTTCAGCGCATCGGCCACGGTCTGCAGAAGGCCGAAGACGCCCACCACGTTGGGCCCCCGTCGCATCTGCACCGCCGCCCAGATTTTCCGGTCGCCATAGACCAGGAACAGCAGGCTCACCATGACGAAGCCCAGAACGGCGAGGCACTGGGCCACGATGATCAGGGCGGTACCGCCGGGGGACATCAGGAAGTCAGACATCGGGTCCTCACACCATCGGTATTCCGTTTTCCGCGCAGGCCTGAGCGATCACTTCAGCGTCGATCGTCCTTATCCCGCGCGGCAGCGCTGGCGAAATGGTGTAAATCGCATCTGCGCGCCAGAGGCCACCCTGTTCGTCGACATTTGTGCGCAAATGCCGCGCGAATCCGTAGCCGCGTATCAGAGCATACTGCGCCGCAGCGCATTCTGCATAATTTTCCACATCCACCGCGTCGCGTGCGCCCTGCATCTCGACCAGGAATTGCACCAGGTCTCCGTCCAGAAGCCGGGTCTCGATTCCCTGGTAGCGCGGCGCGAAGGGGGCATCGCCCCCCTGCCCCGGCGCGCAGGCGCCCGTGACCGACGCGGCGAACGCCAAAGCCATCAGCCGCCCGCCTTGGCGCACAGCACTCACTCCGCCGCGATCTTGGTCTCGCGGCGGGCCTTTGCGTTGGCGCTGAGCTCGGCCATCAGCTGGCTCGCCCGGGCGATGGGATTGGTCAGGTAGAAATCCGCAACCGCCTGCCCGAAGGGCTGATCCGAAAGCGCGCCTGCCGCATCGACGGGCTGCCAGTCATTCTCGAGCACCACGTCCAGATCGGCCAGATGCGGCGCGACCTTCACCATGTCCGAGCGCAGCTCTGCCAGGCTGTCGAAAGGCAGCTGATGGCCCACCTCGGCCGAGAGCGCCCGCAGAATCGCCCAGTTTTCCTTGGCCTCGCCCGGTGCGAAGCTTGCGCGCAGCGCCAGTTGCGGACGGCCCTCGGTGTTCACGAAGAGGCCCTGCTCTTCCGTGTAGGCCGCCGCGGGCAGGATGACGTCGGCGCGGTGCGCACCGCGATCGCCATGGCTGCCCTGGTAGATCACCGTGGCGCCCGGCGCGATCTCGATCTCGTCGGCACCAAGATTGTAGATCACGTCCGCGCCGTCCATTGCCGCCGCGACGCCCCCCTCGGTCACCGCGCCCACATCCATCGCGCCCACGCGCGAGGCGGCGGTATGCAACACCATGAAGTCCGATCCGGTCGCCTCGGCCAGCGCCATGGCAGCGGCCAGAACGGCCGCCCCATCGTCGCGGCGCAGCGCGGCCTGTCCCACGATCACGACCGAGGGCTTGTCCTTGATCTCCGCATGATCGCGACCCGCAATCGCGTTGATCGCATCGGGCCCGGTGCCCAGATGGTCGTAGTCGTAGGTCAGATCGACCGCCTCGCCGATCAGGCCCACAGAGGCACCCGCGGCCCAGGCCTTGCGGATCCGCGCGTTCAGCACCGGCGCCTCGACGGCGGGGTTGGTGCCGATCAACATGACCGCTTCGGCGGTGTCCAGGCTTTCGACCGTCGCGGTGCCGACATAGCCTGCGCGATTGCCCGCAGGCAGCGCCGCGCCGTCGGTGCGGGCCTCGGTCGTGCCGCCCAGCGACGCCATCAGCTCTTTCAGCGCATAGGCTGCTTCCGTGGGCGCCAGATCTCCCACCAGCCCCACGGGCTTCTTCGCGCCCTTGAGCGCCGCAGATGCGGCCTCAAGCGCCTCGGGCCATGTCGCGGCGCGCAGCTTGCCGTTCTCGCGGATATAGGGCTTGTCCAGACGCTGACGGCGCAGGCCGTCCCAGACAAAGCGCGTCTTGTCGGAAATCCATTCCTCGTTCACGCCGTCATGGTTGCGCGGCAGGAAGCGCATCACTTCGCGCCCCTTGGTGTCCACCCGGATCGAGGAACCGAGCGCGTCCATCACGTCGATGGATTCGGTCTTCGTCAGCTCCCAGGGGCGCGCGTTGAACGCATAGGGCTTGGAGACGAGCGCACCGACCGGGCACAGGTCGATGATGTTGCCCTGCAGGTTCGAATCGAGCGTCTCGCCCAGATAGGACGTGATCTCTGCATCTTCGCCCCGGCCGGTCTGGCCCATCTGGGAGATGCCCGCGACCTCGGTGGTGAAGCGCACGCAGCGGGTGCAGGAGATGCAGCGTGTCATGTGCGTCTCGACGAGCGGGCCGAGATCGAGATCCTCGACCGCGCGCTTCGGCTCGCGGTAGCGCGAGAAATCGACGCCATAGGCCATCGCCTGGTCCTGAAGGTCGCATTCGCCGCCCTGGTCGCAGATCGGGCAGTCGAGCGGGTGGTTGATGA
>CAZTEV010000269.1:0-2615 GCA_964612785.1 uncultured Roseivivax sp.
GCATGTCGGTTTCGCCGGTCCAATAGAATTCGGGCAGCCCGCGCTGCGCATTCAGGGCATTCGCTTTTTGCAGGTGCGGCATCTGGTGCCAGTAGAACCGCCGCACATATTCGCGCCACCCGATGATCTGGCGAATGAACCCCTCGACCGAATTGATCGGCGCGCGGCCGTCTTTGTAGGCCTTTTCCGCGCGCTGGCAGAGTTCCAGCGGGTCGAGCAGGCCGAGATTGATGCTGGTCGACAGCATCGAATGGAACAGGTCGTCCTGGCCGTGGACCATCGCGTCCTGATAGGGGCCGAAACATTCGATGCGTTCGGCGAAGAAGGCATCCGCCGCCTCTTCCGCTTCTTCGCGGGTCACCGGCCAACCGAAGTTCTCCAGAGACCCGAAGTGAGCGCCGAAGCGATCTTCGACCAGTTCGATCACCTCGCATGTCATCGCATCGGGTTCGAACAGGGGGCGCTCGGGCGCGTCGAGCCCTTCCTTGGGCGGTTTGCGGTTTTCGCTATCGTAATTCCACTCCCCGCCTTCCGGCTTGTCGCCATCCATCAGCAGGCCAGTCTTGCGGCGCATCTCGCGGTAGAAATACTCCATCCGCATTTCCTTGCGGTCTTCCGCCCACTCGTCGAATTCGGCCTGGGTCGAGATGAAGCGGTCGTCCGCAATGATCTCGACCTCGCAGGGGAACTTGTCGGCCCATTGGTCGAAATCCTGCCTGAGGCGCCATTCGCCAGGCTCCACGACATGGATAGCGCGCGGAGAGTGCTCTTCGACGGCGCGGGCGACCTCGCCGGTGAAACTCCCGGCATTGTCTTTCGCATCCAGCTTTACATAGTCGACCGTCCAGCCCGCATCGCGCAATTCCTCGGCGAAGTGACGCATGGCGGAGAAGATCAGGACGATCTTCTGCTTGTGATGCTTGACGTATGTCGCCTCGTCCCAAACTTCCATCATCAGGATGACGGTGTCGTCCTTGGTCCGCCCGCGAAGGCTGGCGAGGTCACGGGTCAGCTGGTCGCCAAGGATCGGGACGAGGATTGGGCCTTCGCTAGTGTCTGCCATGCGCTCTCAATGCGCGAGCGCGCGACAGGTGCCTAAAGCATGGAGGACTGCGCCGGACGACCGGCCCACGGTACGTCGGTCCGGTCGATCGCGAGCGAGCCTTCGAACGGGCGACACAGCTCGAAGGCATCGTCGGGCGATCCGTCCAGCCAGGTTTCGCGCTGATCCGGCGTCAGGATGACAGGCATGCGGTTGTGGATCTCGCTCATCTGGGGAGAGGCATCGGTCATCACCATCGAATAGCAATCGCCCCATTCCGCGCTGCCGCGCCATATGCCCGCGACGGTAAAGACCTCGGCATCGGGCATGGTCATCCAGGTGCGGGTCATCGCGCCTTTCTTCCCCTGCGCTTCGGCAAAGCTTTCCAGCGGGATCAGGCAACGCCGTTCCACGAAGCTGCTTTTCCAGAAAGGACCGGAAAGCTTGTCCGTGCGTGCATTGTTGACCGGCTTTGGCTTGAGCGGCTGGCCCTTTGCGCCCTTGCGCTGGAGGGGGAAGCCCCAGGTCATGGTCTCGACCTTGCCGCCGGCGATCACGATGCCGGAATAGCCCGGATAGATCTCGCCGCCCGCATTGCTGCCGATTTCCGCCACCACGTCGAACAATTGCGCGACTTCGGTGGCGTTCTTAGTCATGCGATAGAGATTGCACATGGCAGCGTTACCTACACGAAACTGTAGGGATCGACATCCACCCCGACACGCACGCCCGGAGGATGATCGAGGCTGGAGAGCCAGCGGCGGATTACATCCTGCAATTGCACGCTGCGCCGCGCATTCATGAGCAGGCGATAGCGATACCGACCCCGCAGCAGGGCCATTGGAGCAGGTGCGGGGCCAAGGATCATGAGATCGGGCACGTCGGGGCGCGCATCGCCGATCCGCCGTGCGGCTTCGCGTGCCTCCGCCTCGTCTTCGGAGGAAATGATGATCGACGCCCAGCGACCGAAGGGCGGGGCGCCCGCCTCGCGGCGCATTTCGGTTTCCGCTTCGTAGAAGGCGTCACGGTCTCCGGCAGCCAGAGCGGCGATTACGCTGGCTTCGGGATGGCGGGTCTGGATCAATACTTCGCCGGGCTTGGAGCCGCGCCCGGCACGCCCGGCAACCTGTGCAACCTGTTGGTAGGTCCGCTCGCCCGCGCGCAAATCGCCTCCCTCGAGGCCGAGGTCGGCATCGACCACGCCGACCAGTGTCAGCTCTGGAAAGTGAAAGCCCTTGGTCACCAACTGGGTGCCGACGATGACGTCGATCGCTCCGGCTTCGACTTGCGCGATGAATTCCGCAGCGCGCCCCGGCGAATTGAGCGTATCCGATGTGGCGACGAAGACGCGCGCATCGGGCAGCCGCTCCGCCACCTCGTCGGCGATGCGTTCGACGCCCGGGCCGCAGGCGACGAGGCAATCGGGCTCGCCGCATTCGGGGCAGGCGGCGGGACTTGGTGTCTCGTGCCCGCAATGGTGGCAGGCCAGGCGCCGGGTGAAGCGGTGCTCGACCAGCCAGGCGCTGCAATTGGGGCACTGGAAGCGGAAACCGCAGTTGCGGCACAGGGTCAG
>CAZTEV010000270.1:0-2605 GCA_964612785.1 uncultured Roseivivax sp.
TGATCTTGGAGGCGCCTGCCGACTTCAGGATGACGTCGAATTCGGTCTGCTCTTCGGCAGCCGCGCCGGCGTCGCCGCCTGCGGGGCCGGCCATCATGACCGCGCCGCCTGCGGCAGGCTCGATGCCGTATTCGTCCTTGAGGATGGTCTTGAGTTCCTGGGCTTCGAGAAGCGTCAGGTTGACGATGTCTTCTGCGAGTTTCTTCAGATCAGCCATTGTGACTTCTTTCCGTATCTAGATGTGTTCCAACGTGCGGGATGCAACCCCACGAGGATCCCATTGGGTGCCTTAGGCCGCCTCGGCCTTTTCTTCGATGGTCGACAGGATCGAGGCGATGTTCGAAGCAGGTGCGCCAATCGCGCCGGCGATGTTGGAGGCAGGTGCGCCGATGCAGCCCGCGATGGAAGCGATAAGCTCCTCGCGCGACGGCATTTTCGACACCGCTTCAACACCGGCCCGGTCAAGGGCCGTTTCACCCATTGCGCCGCCCAGGATCTCAAGCTTCTTGTTATCCTTGGCGAAGTCCTCGACCACCTTGGCGGCTGCCACGGGGTCTTCGGAATAGGTGAGAACGGTCATCCCCTCGAGATAGGACGCGATGCTTGCGCAGGGCTTCCCGTCGAGGGCGATCTTGGCGAGCCTGTTCTTGGCGACGCGCACGGACGCCCCGGCATCGCGTGCGCGACCCCGGAGATCCTGCATCTCGGCAACCGTGAGACCTTCGTAGTGAGACACCACCACGACGCCAGAGCTTTCGAAGATCTGGCCGAGTTCCTCGACCACTTTCTCTTTCTGGGCTCTATCCACAGTTCTACTCCAAGTTTTGGAGGGTTTCCCCTCCGGCTCTTTTTGCTGGGCCCTCCGAAGAAAGCCCGGCGATCAGGTCCGAACGGGGTGTCGCAATCGCGGATCCGGCACTTCTAGCGAAGCGAAGGATTGTAATGCTCTTCCCGTCTCAGGCAGGAATTACGGGGCCACATCAGGGGCGGCACCACCCACCGTCTCGGACGAAACGAGGGCAATCGCGAATCGCACGAATGCCCTCATCCATGCGGTCTATTGAATTTGAGGAATCTTGCCAAGGGGGAATGGGCGCGAAATGCACCTTATTCGCCTCTCGGGCTGGAGATCAGCATGACCCGCAGGCGCGCGCAGGTCAAGCACCAAGCGGCCAGTCGGCCTCCGCGCGCTGCCCGATGAGCCGAAAAACACGGCCTCAGGCCGCGGCCTGCAAACCCGCCGCATGGCGCCCCAGCATCGGAACGGGCACCGAGACGGACCGCCCCGCTCCGGTCAGAAGCGCCAGCCGGTCAGCCTCGAAGACATGGAGTTCCGCATGGATCTCGCGCAGCCGCACCTCGGCATCCGGCACCGCCATGGCCGCGGCCAGCACCTCTTTCAGGCCGCCGGAATAGCCGTGGGAGGCGAAGCGCCAGGGCAGTTTCGCCCGCCAGTTCTCGTATCCGCGATCGAGGAAATGCAGCAGATACGCCCCATCCTCCTCGGTCAGGATGCGCCCGTCCAGCCGGGACCGTCCGACCACATGCGGCCAGTGCTGCCGCATCCTCACCCGCGGGCCGAGCCCGGTCCGCGTCAGCGACTTGCCCGCGCGGTGACCCACCAGACCCTCGCGCTTTTTCAGCACATGCGACAGGCCGGGATAAAGCGCCTGGCGCAACCAGCGCGGCTGCGGCAGACGGAAATGATAGAAATCGTCGTCCTGCGGGGTCTGCACATGCTCGGCCGCGCGGATCGTCACACAGACTGTTTCAGGATCGAGCGACATCAGCCTGTCCAGCAGATCCCCGTCCGACAGGTAGAAATACTCGTCCCCGTCAAGCGCCCCGAACCAGCCTTTCGACGCGGCATGATAGGCATAGGTCAGGAAGGCATTCTGGCGATGCACGAATTCGGCGTCGGGCGCGATGCCGATCTGGTCCGACCAGAAGCCCGGCGTGGCCCGCGTGACGATCACCTCCGACCGATGCTGCAGCCCGTCGATGGCTGGATCCTCGGGATCGTCGAAACACAGATGAATGCGGGTCGCGCCCTGCGTCACATGCCAGTCAACGAAGCTTGCAAGCGTTTCGGCCGGTTCGCGCACGATGGCCGCGAGGGTCAGGGTTTCGGTCTGCATATTCGTCTTTTGGTTCCGGTCTTGCGCAGGCCTGTTCGGTTAGACCGGAATTTAGACAAAGCCGTGGCGCGACCGGAACGAAAAACGGGCCGCCCGCAAGGGCAGCCCGCCTGATTTACTCTCGGGTGATGCGCTGCGGACTCAAAGCGTCCGCACGCATCCCGCTCCGATCAGTTGCCGGTGGCGTTGGCCACGTCGACCGTGACGCCCGGGCCCATGGTCGAGGACAGCGACACCTTCTTCATGTAGGTGCCCTTCGCGCCCGTGGGCTTCGCCTTGGAGACGGCATCGACGAAAGCGCGGATGTTCTCGACGAGTTTCGCCTCGTCGAAGGACACCTTGCCCACGCCCGCATGCACGACGCCTGCCTTCTCGGCCTTGAACTGGACCTGACCGCCCTTGGCCGCCTCGACGGCTTCCTTGACGTCCATGGTCACGGTGCCGACCTTGGGGTTCGGCATCAGGTT
>CAZTEV010000271.1:0-2596 GCA_964612785.1 uncultured Roseivivax sp.
CGGACGATCCGCGCGATCTCTTCGGGATGGTCCAGCGCGCGGGGCCGTGAACGCGGCGCTAGCGCATCCGCAGGTCGCGCAGCGCTTCGCCAAGCCAGGCCTGTCCCGCGCCGAGCGGGTGCCGTACCAGAACGCGCAGAGCGCCGCCGTCGTAGTATGCCAGGCGTGTCGTGGCTGTCCGAATGGCGCGCGCAAGCCTGCGCCTGACCGGATGATCCGCGTCTAGGCCGAAGCGCTTCGCATCGGCCAGACGTCCGGTGTAGACGGCTATCGCCTGACGCAGCAGTTTCCGCCGCTGCGCGCGGTTCTGCGCGCGGTCGGGCTGGGCCCGCTTTGCGTGCGACAGCCCGACACCGTCGCGATAGGCCAGCAGCGGCGCATCGACGAACCCCACGCGCCCCTCCAGCGCCGCGCGAAACCCCAGGATATGGTCGTCAAAGACCAGCGAATCCGGCAGTGGGCCGTACTTGTCGAAAAGCTCCCGCGCCCAGCCGCCGGATGCGCCCAGATAATGCGCCAGCGACGTTGCCACCGTCAGCGGTTCCGTCGTGCGAAAGAAATCGGCCCGGCGATAGGCGGTGACGCAGGGGGTGCCGGTCGCGTCGATGGCGTCAGCGTGGGAATGAACCAACAGTGGGTCCTGCGCCTCGAAACAGGCGGCGATGCGCGTCACGCGGTCCGGATAGGAGACGTCGTCGCCGTAGGCAGGGATCAGGATATCGCCGCGGGCGCGGTTCACGATGGTATTGGTGTGGGCAATGACCCCCAGGTTTCGCGCATTGCGGTTTAGGACGATGTCATGCGGCCCGTCATAGCCCGCCACGCAGGCCTGCGCGATCTCGAAGGTGCGGTCGGTCGAACAGTCGTCGGATATCACTATTTCCAGCGGCACATATGTCTGCGCCAATGCGGCATTCACCGCCTCGGCGACAAAATCCTCTTGATTGTAGGTCAGGACCAGCAGGCTGCATTTCACCGCCACGGCGCCCCCTTTCAGACGAGACGTTCAAAGGCGACCACGGTGGCCTTCGACAGCTCTACCCGCGGATAGAGACCGGCCTGCGCACAGGCCTGATAGATCCGCACCTCGGCCTGCCGCGAGATGACCTTGGGGTGCAATTCCAGAACCAGCGCGCGCAGACCGCAGAGGTCCAGCCCCGACAGAAGCTCGTCCTCACCACCCTCGATGTCGATCACCAGGACATCGGGCTTCATGTCGGCCAGGGTGTCTTCCAGGCTGACGGTCGGCACCTGAACGGTACGCGACGTGTCCGCACTTTCGATCAGCGAGCCTTCGGCGAATGACCAGTGGATGTGAAAATCTCGGGTCTCGCCGCCCTCGCCCCGTACCAGGATGGCGTTGTGAAGCGCGATCGACGTGATCCCGTTCAGCGCATGAAGCTCGCGGATGGGGTCGATCAGTTCGGGGTTGGCCTCGAAACAGGCGATCCGCGCGTCGGGCACCGCCATCGCCGCGATACCCGAAACCACGCCCAGGCCAACGCCCACCTCGACCACGCTGTCGCCAGGGCGCAGCAGTTGCAGCAACGCCTCTATCTCGGGGACTTCGTAGCGGCCTTCCATCAGTTCATCCTTGATCGGGCGGATCACGTGGGCGCCGTGGATCGGCACCACGAGGCCGCGATAGGTGAGCGTCCGCATGAATCTGGCCCGAAGGCGCCGCAGGCTTCGTGTCAGAGACATCATTGCGCTTCTCCTTTTGCGTGGCGCGTCACTGGCCGCGACGCACCTTACCTTGCTTTTATAAACTGCTTCCAAAAAGCAAGCCGATCCCGCAGAGTTTCGCCGGCCTTGTGTTTCGCACGCACATAGGACAGCTCCGACCGACGCAGCTCGGGCGTCACGCCGCCGCTGACCTGCCCGGCGTGCAACCGGTTCCAGACCAGGCAGTCGGGGACGATCGCCGGCGCGCCGAATGTGGCCTGCAACCTGTGATACATCTCGACATCCATCAGCCAGATCAGGTTTTCGTCGAAGAAAAGCGCGATCTCGCGCCGCATGGCCAGCACCGACGGGCTGCTTACCGTGTTCTTGCCAAAGCGCATCTGCGGATGCAGGCACGGCACCATCGCACGCGTGGCCTGACGCCCGTCGGCCGTGACCGCAGAGCCGCAGAGCATCCAGTCCGCCCCGGTCTTGAACGCCTCTACCGTGAGGGCCAGCGCGTCGTCGCGCGACAGGAGGTCATCCTGGAACAGAATCTTGACGACGTCTCCCTTTGCATGGCGGATCGCGTTGTTGGTATTGGCCGAGGCCTGGTGCGGCCCGTCGCGGTAGGTCACCCTGCGGATCGCCAGCCGCCCGTCGAAGGCGGCGCAGGCCCGGGCCACGTCCGGCTGTTCTGACTGGTCGGACACGACCACTTCGAAATCGGTGAAATCCTGCTGCGCCAGACGGTCCAGCGAAGCGTGCAGAAAGGCGCCGCCCTGCCCGCCCATGTCGTAGGCCGGGATGCAGATGCTGAGGGCGGGTGCGGTGTTCATGGGTCTGTCTGTGGCAAGAACCGCCCCCTGCCGCAACAGAAAAACGGGGGGCCGAAGCCCCCCGGATGAGTTTCGCCGCTCAGGCTCACTAT
>CAZTEV010000272.1:0-2562 GCA_964612785.1 uncultured Roseivivax sp.
ACAGCTCCTCGACCAGCACGGTGGGGCGCGCCCCGCGCAGCACCGCCTGCATCACGAGACCGATGCCGTTCTGCCCACCATGAGACAGCACGAGATCCTGCTCCGAGACCGGCCCGAGCGGCGTCTCGCTCAGCCAGTCGAGCACCGCCTGCCGCGCAGGCCGGAAGGCTGCGCGCGAGGGATAGTTCAGAAGCCGCGGCACCGGCATGGCGGACAGGCGCGCGAAGGCGGATTGTACCAATTGTATCTGGCCGCAATCGGGCAGACGCGGCGAGTAGAAGGAGACAAGCCCGTCCTCCGTCGGCGGCTCGGGTTGATGCCAGACCAGCGGGGCTTCGACCTTCGGCGCCTCCGGCGCGGCGACGAAGGTGCCCCGCCCGACCTCGGCCAGGGCCAGGCCGCTATCGGTGAGGATCGTGTAGGCGCGCGCAACGGTTCCGGGCGTGATCCCAAGATCGTAGGCCAGATCGCGGACCGGAGGCAGCTTTGTGCCCGGCGCCAGATCCCCCGTCGCGATCCCGTCCCGGATCGCATCGGCAAGGCGGCGGTATTTCGGAAGATCCGCCGGGCCACGCGCAAAGGCCGCAATTATTGTATCCATGACAATGTAATCCTCGACCCATGCAAACCGGCATTGTATGCATCATTTTGTAGCCAGCGTATCGCAATGTGTCAATACAATGCATCGCAAAGGCTGCATCAACCCACGAAGAGATCCCTAATCAGGAAAGACATTTCAGGAGTAAGACCCATGTCCAGCATCGCATCGCATTCCGCACATCTCGCCTATCTCGCCGACACGCCCCGTCTGGGTGTGCCCGCGACATTTGCGCTGAAGGTGGCGGTGGCGATGACTGTCTGGAGCGAGCGCGCCCGCACCCGCCGCCAGCTGGCGCTGCTCGACGATCACCTCCTGCGCGATATCGGTCTTGAGCGCCCTCAGGCCCAGGCCGAGGCGCGCCGCCCGTTCTGGCAGGGCTGAGCCCTGCCCGATCCCGGCACGCCTTTGGTATCCCGGCCTGCCGGACCTCTCCCTGATGGGCCGCCTTCGGGCGGCCCCTTTTTGTTGGCGGAGGGGGCGGGTCGTGGCACAGTGGATCCATTCTTCGAAATGCATTTCACGGACGACACGCGATGTCTTTGTTCTCGACGCCCTGTCACTGCGGCACCTGCCACTGGGAGGTGGTGGACCGCACGCCCGGCACGCTTCTACGCTGCTATTGCCGCTTCTGCCAACGCGCCCAGCGCCATCTCGGCCATGCGGATACGCGGCTCGACGCTGCGGGCGGTACGCTGATCTTTCACACCCTGCCCGACAATCTGCGGATGATCCGGGGCGCCACCCAGCTGCGGGCGTTTCGTCTCACGCGACGCGGCGCGGTGCGCTGGTATGTGGGCTGTTGCCGGACGCCCGTGGCCAACACGCTGGCCACACCCGCCCTGCCCTTCACCGGCGTCATCCTGCCCAGCGATACGGAGCTGTTCGGCCCCTGCCGCAACCACGTCAACACGCAGGCCGCCCTTAAGCCCGTCCGGCAGACCGGCATGGCGCGTGTGGGCTGGGGGCTGATCGGGCGCGGCCTGCTGGGAAAGCTGACCGGGCGCGGGCTGTCGCCCTTTTTCGAGGGCGGACATCTGCGCGCGGACGCGCCGGTCCTCGAACGTATGGCGGAAGAGGCCAAGCATCCGGGCTGAACCGCGCGCGTCCCCCGCGCAGCGCGCGGCCTCTTCACACGCCCCGGCGCTTGGCTTAGAGAGCGGCCAAGCCCGATGACGCGCGCCCCGGAGGTCCCCCCATGCAAGAACCGGCCATCACGCCCGATCTGATCGCCGCCCACGGCATCAAGCCCGACGAATACGAGCGCATCCTCGAGATCATCGGACGCGAACCCACCTTCACCGAGCTCGGCATCTTCTCGGCCATGTGGAACGAGCATTGTTCCTACAAATCCTCGAAGAAGTGGCTGCGCACTCTGCCGACCGAAGGCCCCCAAGTGATCTGTGGGCCGGGCGAGAATGCGGGCGTCGTCGATATCGGTGACGGACAGGCCGTGGTCTTCAAGATGGAGAGCCACAACCACCCCTCTTATATCGAGCCCTATCAGGGCGCGGCCACCGGCGTCGGCGGCATCCTGCGCGACGTCTTCACCATGGGCGCGCGGCCCGTGGCTGCGATGAACGCGCTGTCCTTCGGTGAAGTGGCGCATCCCAAGACCCGCCAGCTTGTGCACGGCGTCGTCGAAGGCATTGGCGGCTATGGAAACGCGTTCGGCGTCCCCACGGTGGGTGGCGAGACCCGCTTCGACCCCGCTTACAACGGAAATTGCCTGGTGAATGCCTTTGCCGCAGGCCTCGCCGATGCCGACAAGATCTTCTACTCGGCGGCAAGCGGCGTCGGCCGCCCGGTCGTCTATCTGGGCGCCAAGACCGGCCGCGACGGCGTCGGCGGCGCGACCATGGCCTCGGCCGAGTTCGACGAGACCATCGAGGAGAAGCGCCCGACCGTGCAGGTCGGCGACCCCTTCACCGAGAAGCGCCTGATGGAGGCCTGCCTCGAGCTGA
>CAZTEV010000273.1:0-2551 GCA_964612785.1 uncultured Roseivivax sp.
ACCCGCTGCGGCACCGGCGCGTCGACCTTGCCGCCCGCGGTGATCGTGTCGATCACGAGGCTGCCCGAGTCGGACGAGGTCACGAAGAAGACGATGACCAGGATGATGCCCACGAAGCTCGTGATCTGCGCCAGCGGCAGTTCCGCCAGCATCCGGAAGAGCTGCAGCTCGAGCGCGGCATCCCGTGCGCCCGTATAGCCGTCATTGACGACCTGGCTGATCGCGGTGCCCCCGAAAGTGGTCATCCAGAGAACGCAGACGAGGCTCGGGATCAGCAGCACGCAGATCACGAATTCCCGCACCGTGCGGCCGCGGCTCACGCGGGCGATGAACATGCCCACGAAGGGTGACCAGGAAATCCACCAGGCCCAGTAGAACGAGGTCCAGCCCTGCATGAAGTTCGTATCCGCCCGGCCGAACGGGTTCGACAGCGCCAGGAGGTTGGCCAGATAGGCCCAGAGCCCCGAGAAGAAGCCGGTGATCAGCTCGACCGTCGGCCCGACGAAGAGGACGAAGAGCAACAGCAGCGCCGCAAGGCCCATATTGATCTCGGACAGCACCTTCACGCCGCCATCGAGACCGCGCAGGACCGAGATCAGCGCGACCGCGGTGATCGCCGAGATCAGCACCACCAGAAGCGCGTTCGAATTGGTGGCGCCCGACTCGGCGGTGTTGCCGTAGGAAATACCCCAGAGGCTGCGCGTGCCTTCCGCGGCATCGCCCGAGCCGAAGAGAAGCGTCAGACCCGATGCCGCCTGCTGCGCGCCGATGCCGAGCGAGGTCGCCAGACCGAACAGCGTCGCCAGAACCGCGATCGTGTCGATGATGTGCCCCGGCCAGCCCCAGACACGGTCGCCCAGAAGCGGGTGGAAGGCCGAACGGATCGAAAGCGGCAGACCCTTGTTGTAGGAAAACAGCGCCAGCGCCAGCGCGACGATGGCGTAGATCGCCCAGGGGTGCAGACCCCAGTGGAAGATCGTGGCCGCCATGCCGAGCCGCGCCGCGGCCTCGGGATCGGACGCCGCGGCAAGGGGCGCCCAATCGGTGCGCGCGCCGCTCTCGCCCACGGAAACGCCCGCATTGGACGAGGCGAAATGCGACAGCGGCTCGGACACGCCGTAGAACATCAGACCGATGCCCATGCCGGCTGCGAACAGCATCGCGAACCAGCCGGGATAGGTGTAATCCGGCGTGGCCTCAGACCCGCCGAGCCGCACCTTGCCCACCGGCAGGATGATCAGCGCAAGGCAGAACAGGACAAACAGGTTGGCCGCGCTCAGAAACAGCCAGTCGAAGGTGGAGGTCAGCCAGGGACGCAGCGCGCCGAAGACCTCTGCCGCCTGTTCGTTGAAGATCAGCGCGTAGAAGGTGAACAGGACCGTGCCCAGGCCCGAGATCAGAAAGACCGGGTTGTGGATGTCGAACGGCACCGGACCAATCGACCCGTCGATATTGTCCTGACCGATATCGTAATCGGTCTCGATGATATTGGTATGACCTTCAGGGGTCGGTATCCCCTCGGCCACGACGTCTTCGTTTGACATGTGATGTCTCCCTCGTGTCTGTGGCGTTCTTAGCCCCTTGGCGGGGATGAGATGCGTCGGCGTTTTTTTGCCGAAGATCCCTATACGTCTCACGTTTCAGCACATGTTTCAAACCGCGCGTCCGAGAAAAGCGCAGCGCACCGGGCCTTTTAAAGCCGCGCGTGCGGATTGGTGCGGGAACGCACGGCCCGCGCGCAGGCGCGCCCGGACGGGATCTGCCCCGCCCGGGCGCACGGCCCGCGGCCTTCATGGCAAGGGCGCCGGGCGCTCAGCCCGCGATGTCGACCACCACGCGGCCACGCACCTGACCTTGCAGGATATCCGCGCCAAGCTGGGGCAGATCGGCCAGCGTCGCGGGCTGGATCATCGCCTCGAGCTTGTCCATCGGCAGGTCTTTCGCGATGCGCTCCCAGGCGCGCAGGCGGTTGTCGTAGGGCTGCATGACCGAATCGATGCCCAGGAGGTTCACGCCGCGCAACAGGAAGGGCACGACAGTGGCAGGCAGGGCCGCACCGCCTGCCAACCCCACCGCCGCGACCGAGGCGCCGTATTTCATCTGCCCCAAGACGCGCGCCAGCATCGCGCCGCCCACGGCATCGACGCAGCCCGCCCAGCGCTCGCTCTCGAGCGGGCGTTTCACGGTCTCAGCGATCTCCTCGCGCGCGACGATTTCGGAGGCGCCCAGATCTTTCAGGTAATCGGCGCTTTCGGGGCGGCCGGTCACGCCTGCCACCTCGTAGCCGAGATTGGCCAGGATCGCGGTCGCGACCGAACCCACGCCGCCAGAGGCCCCGGTCACCAGAACCGGCCCCTGCCCCGGCGCAAGCCCGTGATCCTCGAGCGCCATGACCGCCAGCATCGCGGTAAACCCGGCCGTACCCACGGCCATGGCCTGTTTCGTCGACAGCCCCTCGGGCAGCGGCACCAGCCAATCGGCCTTGACCCGCGCCTTCTCCGCATAGCCGCCCCAATGCGCCTCGCCCACGCGCCAGCCGGTCAGCACGACC
>CAZTEV010000274.1:0-2535 GCA_964612785.1 uncultured Roseivivax sp.
TGGTCCGGGACGTGCAGGCGCAGGGTTCCGCCGAGGCGCAGCGCTCCGGGGCGTTCGACCCAGGCGGTCACGCCGCGCTTTCCCTTGGCCGCCGTCTTGAACGCCTTCGCGGCTTCGGGCGATGTCTCGGCGATCTCACGCGCGGGCAGATGGCAGGGGCGGTTCTGCATGTCCACGACCAGCATGCCGCCATCTTCCAGCTGCAGACGCGATGAGGGCGGCAGATGCGACAGGTCCGGCAGCCCCTCGATCACCAGCGTGGCCCCCAGCCATTCGGGATCGAGCGTGGCCAAGCCGATGCGCGCGGCGATATCGGCCAGCTCCTCGGCCGAGACAATGGACAGCTGGCGCACGTTCCGGATCTCGGTGCCACGGGGATACTGGCTCAGAAGCCGCGAACAGGACGGGCGATTGATCCCGCCATGGGTGTCCCCCGGCACGCCGTCCCAATCGAGCGCGATGGCCTCCACCGGGGCGGAACGGATGTTCCGCGTGTCGTCCGTGACCCGACCGAGCCAGGTGATCCGCGCGGTGAAGTCGGTGGGCTTGAGCGCGGGCATGGCTTACCTCTTGAGTGTGAAGAACAGCCTGCGGAAGGGGAACAGGACGGTGCCGTTCGCGCCCTCGGGATAGGCCTTGCCGATGACCTTTTCGTATTGCGCGATCAGCTGCACGCGTTCGTCCTGCGACAGGGCGGACAGGATCGGACGGGCAAAGGTGGCCTCGGTGAAGCGGCGCACGGGATGGCCTTCGGCATCGGGCGCCAGCTCCTGATAATATTCCGTCTCCCACAGCGTCAGCTGGCCCAGGGGCGCCAGCAGCCGGTGATATTCGGCGGGCAGCATCACCGAGGGCAGGCGGGCATGATCGACCCGGTCCGGAAACATCTCATCGGCCAGCTGCAGCCAGAGCCGGTGCGAGGGCGCGCGGTTCTGGTTCGGCACCTGCACGGCCAGAACGCCGCCCTCGGTCAGCATCTGCGCCAGTCGCGGCATGAGCGTGTCATGCCCCTTGAGCCAGTGCAGCGCCGCATTGGCGAAGATCAATGCGGGCGGCGTTTCGGCCTGCCAGTCGGCCAGATCCATCTCCTCGAGCGCATCATAGGAGCCAGACCGCTCCGCATGATCGAGCATCGAGGGGCTCGAATCGACCCCCACGAGCCTGCGCCGCAACTGACCGAGTGCGGGGCCCACCGCCCCGGACCCGCAGCCCAGATCGACCACATCGCCCTCGGGGAGCGGACCGATGCCGCGCAGCAGGTCGAGCGCGGGGCGCAAGCGAAGACCCCGAAACCTGTGATAGGTTCCGGGGTCCCAATCGACCGTTTCAGAGGTCTCGCTCATGCAGAGGGTTCGGGCTCGAGATCGCCCGCGGGCTTCGCCTTGGGCTTGGTCTTCGGGATCGACACGACCGAAGGCTTCGCCTCGTCCGTGGTGCTGCCCGCGTCCCCGTCATCGGAATGCGGCGGCTCGCCACGGATGACGCGCTGGATCTCTTCGCCGGTCAGCGTCTCGTATTCCAGAAGGCCTTGGGCCAGACGTTCCCATTCCTCGTTCTTGTCGGTCAGGATCTTGTAGGCGCGGTCATAGGCTTCGGTGATGAAGCGGCGCACCTCTTCCTCGATCAGCTCTTTGGTGTGGGCCGACACGGACAGGCCCGCGGTCTGGCCGGAATACCCCTCGGCGGCTTCGCGGTAGTCGATATTGCCGACCTTGTCCGACATGCCCCATTGCAGGACCATGGCGCGGGCCAGCGCGGAAGCCTGCTGAATGTCGCCCGCAGGCCCGTTCGAGACGTTGCCTTCGCCGTACTTGATGATCTCGGCCGCCTTGCCCGCCATGGTCATGGCAAGCTTCTCCTCGCATTCGGACTTGTGCCAGTTCAGGCGGTCGATCTCGGGCAGGGAGACGACCATGCCCAGCGCACCGCCGCGCGGAATGATCGTGGCCTTGTAGACCGGATCGCATTGCGGCAGCGACAGGCCCACGATGGCGTGACCGGCCTCGTGATAGGCGGTCTTTTCCTTCTGCTCGGCGGTCAGGACCATCGAGCGACGCTCGGCCCCCATCATCACCTTGTCCTTGGCGTCCTCGAAATCGACCATCGTGACAAAGCGGCGGCCCACACGGGCAGCCATCAGCGCGGCCTCGTTCACGAGGTTCGCCAGATCCGCACCCGAGAACCCGGGCGTGCCGCGCGCGATGATGCGCAGGTCGACATCCGGCCCGAGCGGGGTCTTGCGGGCATGCACGCCGAGGATCTTCTCGCGGCCCTTCACGTCGGGGTTCGGCACCGTCACCTGACGGTCGAAGCGACCGGGGCGCAGAAGCGCGGGGTCGAGCACGTCGCGGCGGTTCGTGGCCGCGACGATGATGACGCCCTCATTGGCCTCGAAACCGTCCATCTCGACCAGAAGCTGGTTCAGCGTCTGCTCGCGCTCGTCATTGCCGCCGCCATAGCCGGAGCCCCGGTTGCGGCCCACGGCGTCGATCTCGTCGATGAAGACGATGCAGGGCGCGTTCTTCTTGGCCTGTT
>CAZTEV010000275.1:0-2533 GCA_964612785.1 uncultured Roseivivax sp.
GCAAAAGAGCAGCCCAGATCACAGGTGTCCCATGCGCCGCACGCTTGCCATCGGTCTTTGTATTTCCCTTATCCCGGGCGCCGCGCCCCTTTGGGCCGAGGCGCCGGTCGAGACGCCGCGCCCGCAAGCGCGCCCGCTGATCCTGGCCTCTGCCGATATCGGCCTGACCGATGTCGCGGCGCTGTCGCAGACCGGGTTCGAAAGCTGGATCGCGGATTTCCGCACCACGGCCCTGGCCGAGGGCATCTCCGGGGCGACCTATGACGCGGCGTTCGCAGGCGCGCAGTTCGACCCGAAGATCGTCGACCGGGACCGTCGCCAGAACGAGTTCACCAAGACGATCTGGGATTACCTCGATACGGCGGTCTCGGACGCGCGGGTGGCCAATGGACGCGCGGCGCTTGCGAAAGAGCGCGACGTGCTGCGCGACATCGCCGCGACCTACGGCGTCCGGGCCGAGATCGTCGCGGCGATCTGGGGGCTCGAATCGGCGTATGGCAGCTATCGTGGGGACACGCCCACGCTCGCGGCGCTGGCGACGCTCGCCTATGAAGGCCGCCGCGCGGCGTTCTTCGAGGGGGAAGTGCTGGCCGCGCTGACCATTCTGGAGCGCGAAGAGACGACGCCCGCGCAACTGCGCGGATCCTGGGCAGGCGCGATGGGGCACACGCAGTTCATGCCCTCCTCCTATCTCGACCTTGCGGTCGATCATACCGGCGACGGACGGCGCGACATCTGGTCGAACGACCCGACCGATGCTCTGGCCTCGACAGCGGCCTACCTCGCCCATCACGGCTGGCAGGAGGGTCTGCCCTGGGGCATCGAGGTGCTGCTGCCCGATCCCTTCGATTACCTGCAGGCCCGGCGCGACAACACGATGACGCTGGCGGAGTGGCGCGCCTTGGGCGTCGTGCCCGTGGGGCAGCCCGACATGCCGGAAGAGGCCGCCCTGTCGCTGCTTCTGCCTGCAGGCGCCGATGGTGCCGCCTTCCTGATCTCCGAGAATTTCGAGGTGCTGGAGCGGTACAACACCGCGGACGCCTACGTCATCGCCGTGGGCCATCTGGCCGACCGGATCGCAGGCGCGGGGCCGCTCACGTCCGGTTGGCCACGCGGCGACCGGGCACTCAGCTTCGACGAACGGATCGAGTTGCAGACACGGCTGCGCGCGGCAGGGTTCGATCCCGAGAAGATCGACGGGCGGATCGGGCCGCTGACGATTTCAGCCGTGCGCGCCTATCAGCAGGCCCAAGGGGTCCGGCCCGACGGCTATGTGTCGCTGCGCGTTTTGAACCGCCTGCGCGACGGCTGAGCCGGGACGAGATTTTTTCGGTAAAATCTCGCCGGAATTTTGAAAATTCCGGTGCCTAGCGGCCTATCTTCGGCGTGCAATCCCCGCCGTTGAAGCAAGTCGTGACCGTTGCAAGCATGTCGGGCGTCGGGTCGGCATAGAGCATCCCCGGACAAGGCGACGCCATGGCGACATAGTCTTCGCCTTCCTGCTTCAGAAAGGCCAGAACGTCGCCCCCGCTTTGCGCGCCGCCACACCACGGACCCAGGCACAACACGCGCAGGGTGATGTCGCGCGAAAACGCTCGGGTAAAGCCTTCGGCGCTCAGCGATCCGCCGGCGATCCGGGCCGGAATGTCCGTCTCGGGCGGCGTCTCCTGCTGCCGGTCCATGTCGACCTTGGGCAACGCCTTCTCGTCGAATGTCAGCTTGCCCGTGACGACGATCCAGGCCGCGTCATCCTCGGCCGCGCGCTGGTAATCGCGCGCGAGATCCGCAGGCAGGCAGGACAGCGACAGCGCCGGAGACGCGGCGAGCGCCAGACCGGCGGACAGAACAAGCGCGCGCATCAGAGATATGCCTTCAATTCGCCGATCACCGCCTCGTAGACCGGGCGCTTGAACGGCACGATCTGCTCGACCACCGCATCGGGTGCGAGCCAACGCCATTCGGAAAATTCCGGGTGCTCGGTGGCGATGTTGACCTGATGATCCTCGCCCAGAAAGCGCAGAAGGAACCATTTCTGGGTCTGCCCGCGATAGCGCCCCTTCCAGATCCGGGGCACGATGTCATGCGGCAGATCGTAGGACAGCCAGTCGCGGGTTTCGGCCTCGGGACGCACGAGCGCGGCAGGCACGCCCGTCTCTTCCCATAACTCGCGCAGCGCCGCCTCCTGCGGGCTCTCGCCCGGGTCGATGCCGCCTTGCGGCATCTGCCAGGCCGGTTCTTTCGTCTCGAACCGCTGGCCGACGAAGACCTCGCCCGCGCGATTGGCTAGCATGACGCCGACACAGGGGCGATAGGGCAGTTTTTCGATTTCTTCGGGGGACATGGGCCGACTTTCAAAGATGTCGGGCGCCCCGATTGGGGGCGCCCGGTCCGGCTTATTCGGTTTCGGACTCGGCTTCGCCCTCAGCTGCCGGGGCGGCGCCCTGGCTCAGGCTGCGCACTTCAGGTCCAAGCGCCGAGAGGCCCTTGAGGATGTCGATGGCATAGGCCAGCTGGTAATCCTCTTCGCGCAGCG
>CAZTEV010000276.1:0-2530 GCA_964612785.1 uncultured Roseivivax sp.
CATGATCTCGCCTTTGAAGATCCAGACCTTGATCCCGATGATGCCGTAGGGCGTTTGCGCCTCGACGATGGCGTGGTCGATATCCGCGCGCAGCGTGTGCAGCGGCACCGAGCCCTCGTGGTAGTATTCCGTGCGCGCGATCTCGGCGCCGCCAAGGCGGCCCGACACGTTCACGCGGATACCCTTGGCGCCCATGCGCATGGCGTTCTGCACCGCGCGCTTCATGGCACGACGGAACGACACACGACGCTCGAGCTGCTGGGCGATGTTCTCGCCCACGAGCCGCGCGTCGAGCTCGGGCTTGCGCACTTCCACGATGTTGAGGTGCAGTTCGCTGTCGGTCATGCCCGCCAGCTTCTTGCGCAGAACCTCGATATCCGCGCCCTTCTTGCCGATGATGACACCGGGACGGGCGGCGTGGATGGTCACGCGGCACTTCTTGTGCGGACGCTCGATGATGATGCGGGCGACGCCCGCCTGCTTGCACTCTTCGTGGATGAACTCGCGCATGGCGATGTCTTCCAGCAGCAGATCACCGTAATCCTTGGTATCGGCGTACCAGCGGCTGTCCCAGGTGCGGTTCACCTGAAGGCGCAGGCCGATCGGATTGGTCTTGTTACCCATTAGGCTTGCTCCTCGATCTGACGCACCTTGATGGTGATTTCCGAGAACGGCTTCATGATGCGGCCGAAGCGGCCACGCGCACGGGGACGCCCGCGCTTCATCACGAGGTTCTTGCCGACCCAGGCTTCCGCGACGACCAGCTCGTCGACGTCGAGACCGTGATTGTTCTCGGCGTTGGCGATGGCCGATTGCAGGCACTTGCGCACGTCGATGGCGACGCGCTTGTTCGAGAAGGTCAGGTCCGTGAGGGCCTTTTCCACCTTCTTGCCGCGGATCATGGCAGCGACGAGGTTCAGCTTCTGCGGGCTGGTGCGCAGCATGCGCAGCTTGGCCATCGCCTCATTGTCCGCCACGCGGCGGGGATTCTTATCCTTGCCCATGGCTTACTTCCTCTTGGCTTTCTTGTCCGCCGCATGCCCGTAATAGGTGCGGGTGGGGGAGTATTCCCCGAACTTCTGGCCGATCATGTCCTCGGTCACGTTGACGGGAACGTGCTTGCGACCGTTGTAGACGCCGAACGTCAGGCCCACGAACTGGGGCAGGATCGTCGAGCGGCGCGACCAGATCTTGATGACTTCATTGCGCCCGGATTCGCGCGACGCCTCGGCCTTCTTGAGGACGTAGGCATCCACGAAAGGGCCTTTCCATACGGAACGTGTCATGACTTAGCGCCTCTTCTTGCGAGCGTGGCGCGAGCGCAGGATGAGCTTCTGCGACGCCTTGTTGGTATTGCGGGTGCGCGCGCCCTTGGTGGGCTTGCCCCAGGGCGTGACCGGGTGACGACCACCCGAGGTGCGGCCCTCACCACCACCATGCGGGTGGTCGATCGGGTTCATCACCACGCCGCGGACCGACGGGCGCTTGCCCATGTGGCGCACGCGGCCGGCCTTGCCGAGGTTCTGGTTCGAGTTGTCGGGGTTCGACACGGCACCCACCGACGCGAGGCATTCCTGCCGCACGAGGCGCAGCTCGCCCGAGGAGAGGCGGATCTGGGCATAGCCACCGTCACGGCCGACGAACTGGGCATAGGTGCCCGCGGCGCGTGCGATCTGGCCGCCCTTGCCGGGCTTCAGCTCGATGTTGTGGACGATGGTGCCAATCGGCATGCCCGAGAAGGGCATCGCGTTGCCGGGCTTGATGTCGGCCTTGGCGCTGGCGATCACGCGGTCGCCGATGGCGAGACGCTGGGGTGCCAGGATATAGGCCTGCTCGCCGTCGTCATACTGGATGAGGGCGATAAAGGCAGTCCGGTTGGGATCGTATTCGATGCGCGCGACGGTCGCGCCGACGTCGAACTTGTTCCGCTTGAAATCGACGACCCGGTAGAGGCGTTTCGCCCCGCCACCGCGGCGGCGTGCCGTGATACGTCCGGTGTTGTTGCGGCCGCCCGACTTCGTCAGACCCTCGGTGAGGGCTTTGACGGGACGTCCTTTCCACAGCTCCGAACGGTCGATCAGCACCAGCCCGCGCTGGCCCGGCGTCGTCGGCTTGTACGACTTGAGTGCCATGCTTTCTGTCTTCCGTATATGCAGCCCGGCTTTCCCCGCTTGGGATCGCCCGGCCTATGTGATGAGGGAAGGCGGGGTGCCTTCCTTCGGATATAGGCCCCCTTAGGTGCCCGGTGGTATGGCTCTTGCGAGCAAACGCAAAGCCCCGGACGAATCCGGGGCGGTGCGGTTGGGTGGCGTTTAAGGAAGGATGCCCCGAGGGTCAAGCGGTGATGCAGGGCGTCGGGAATGGTGGGTTGTCACCCACCCTACAGGGCGGTGCATCTCGGGCCAACGCTTGGGGTGGGTTTTCACCCACCCTACGGAGGGGTGCATGTTGGGAAACCGCGTAGGGTGGGTGAAAACCCACCACGCCCTGGACGCGGACGGAAAACCCCTGCCGAACGCCACAAAGCCCC
>CAZTEV010000277.1:0-2506 GCA_964612785.1 uncultured Roseivivax sp.
CGCTCGGTGGGAATGTCGCGTTCGGGTCATGATGGCTCATGATCTCACTCCTCCTTGGATTGGCGGTGCCGGGCCCGCGCGGGGCAGTCATCAATCGCGGCAGCCGCTCTGGCAGTTGTCATTGAGCATAATGCATGGGTGAAAACCTATAAATAAGCATACGAATTCAAATCGTTTTTCAGTAAAGGAGTTTTCCTGACCTAGCGTCATCTGTAAAAGAAATTCACTGTTTCGCGCTAAGGGCCCGGTTTCAGGCGATGTTTGCGCTGCCGCGTTTCGGCACTTCGCAAAACACAAATACGCCGTTGCATGCCGACCGGAGCGCGCCTTCGGGGCGGACAAAACCGCGCAGCCTTCCCTTGCGTCCGCCGACGATCCCTTTACCTTGGCGCCCAGCGGCGTGCCAAACGCCGGATCAAGGGAGAAACATCATGACATCAATTCCGGTCAAGCTGACCGCCTCCGCGCTCGCGATCACCTTTGCGACCGAGGCCCTGGCCACCGAATGGAACGTCTCCGTCTGGGGATCGCGCCGGGCCTTCACCGAGCACATCCACAAGCTGGCCGAGCTGGTCGAAGAGAAGTCGGGCGGCGACTTCACCATGAACATCTCGTATGGCGGTCTGTCCAACAACCGCGAGAACCTCGACGGCATCTCCATCGGCGCCTTCGAGATGGCGCAGTTCTGCGCAGGCTATCACCCCGACAAGAACCGCGCGATCACCGTGCTGGAGCTGCCCTTCCTGGGCGTGTCCAACCTCGAGGAAGAGGTCGCGGTCAGCCATGCAGTCTACGATCATCCCGCCGTGGCCGAGGAAATGGCCCAGTGGAACGCGAAGATGGTCATGACCTCGCCGATGCCGCAATACAACCTCGTGGGCACGGGCGAGCCGCGCGACGAGCTTGCGGAATTCGACGGCATGCGCGTGCGCGCCACGGGCGGTCTGGGCGAGGCATTCGCGGCCGTGGGCGGCGTTCCGACCTCGGTGACGTCGTCGGAGGCGTTCCAGGCGATGGAATCCGGTGTCGTCGACACCGTGGCCTTCGCCCAGCACGCGCATCTGTCCTTCGGCACGATCAACCAGGCCGATTGGTGGACCGCGAACCTCAACCCCGGCACGGTGAACTGCCCGGTCGTGGTGAATATCGACGCCTATGAGAGCCTGTCCGACGAAGAGCGCGAGATCTTCGACAGCTCCGTGCCCGAGGCGATCGACTACTACCTCGAGAATTACGGCGAGCTTCTGGATCGCTGGAATTCGGTGCTTCAGGAGAAGGGCGTGACCGCCGTCGAGATCTCCGAAGAGGAACTGGCCAAGTTCGAGGAAGTCGCAGGCGGGCCCATTCAGCGGGCCTGGATCGAGGAGATGAGCGCGCAGGGCATGCCCGCGCAGGAGCTCTTCGATCTGGTCAAATCGACGCTGGCGGAAACGCGCGCGTCGAACTGATCGCATTGGCTTGACGACCGCCCGGCAGCGCAGGACGTGCTGCCGGGCGGTTCGCTATGAGGCCGCAAAAATCCGAGGCCCGACCAAAATCCGAGGCCCGAACACAATCGGAGGGAGGACGCGACCATGGCAGGCAGTGCCAAGGTACTCGAGGATGACAGCCTTCTGAGCAGGCTCGACCGAACGCTCGACAAACTGGAATGGACGCTTGCGCTGATCTCGGGGATCTTCGCCTTCGGGCTGATGATCCTTGCGGTCGTGTCGGTCACGGGGCGGAACGGCTTCAACGAACCACTGCCGGGCTATGTGGACTGGATCGAGGCCTTCATGCCGCTGATCGCCATCCTGGGCATCTCCTATGTGCAGCGCCTGGGCGGGCATATCCGCATGGATATCGTCATCGGCCAGCTGCGGGGGCGGGTACTGTGGCTCGCGGAATTCATCACCACCTTCGGCATTCTGTTTCTGATGCTGGCGCTCGTCTGGGGGTCGTGGGCGCACTTCGACCGCTCCTTCGATATGGGCGCACCGATGTGGAGCCGTGACAGCTCCATCGATATCGGCCTGCCGATCTGGCCTGCGAAACTCGTGGTGCCGGTGGCCTTTTCGGTCATGTCGGTGCGGCTGGTCCTGCAACTTTGGGGCTACGGGCGTGCGATCGTGACGGGCGCCACCAACCCCGTTGCGGTGCCGCTGATCCAGTCGGCCGCGGAGATCGCCGCGGAAGAAGCCGAAATGCTGAGCAAGAGGGACTGAGCCATGGATCCCATCGATATCGGCCTGTGGGTCACGGGCGGCCTTCTGGTCATGGTCGTGCTGGGCATGCGGGTAGCCTTCGCGGCCGCCCTTGCGGGCGTGATCGGCCTGATCTGGATCTTCTGGGAGAAGAAGGATTTCGCCGCCGACGAATTCACCTGGGCCCTGACCGTCGCCGTGAAGACCGCGGGGCAGGTGCCGCATGGCAAGGTCGCAAGCCAGGCGCTGAGCCTGATCCCGACCTTCATCCTGATCGGCTACCTCGCCTATTACGCGGGCCTGACGCGCGCGCTGTTTGAGGC
>CAZTEV010000278.1:0-2495 GCA_964612785.1 uncultured Roseivivax sp.
GCGATATCCTGGTCGGCAAGATCACGCCGAAGGGCGAAAGCCCGATGACGCCGGAGGAAAAGCTTCTCCGCGCCATCTTCGGCGAGAAGGCATCGGACGTGCGCGACACCTCGCTGCGCGTGAAGCCCGGTGACTACGGCACGGTCGTGGAGGTGCGCGTCTTCAACCGTCACGGCGTCGAGAAGGACGAACGTGCGCTTCAGATCGAGCGGGAAGAGATCGAGCAACTCGCGCGGGATCGCGACGACGAGCTCGCCATTCTCGACCGCAACATCTACGCGCGTCTGAAGTCCATGATCCTCGGCAAGACCGCCGTGAAGGGCCCCAAAGGCGTCAAGGCCAACTCCGAGATCACCGAGGAGCTGCTGGACAGCCTGACCCGCGGTCAGTGGTGGCAGCTGGCGCTCGGCGAGGAAGAGGATGCCAAGTTCGTCGAGGCCCTGAACGAGCAATACGAGGCGCAGAAGCGCGCCCTCGATGCCCGGTTCGACGACAAGGTCGAGAAGGTGCGCCGCGGCGACGATCTGCCCCCGGGCGTGATGAAGATGGTCAAGGTCTTCGTGGCTGTGAAGCGCAAGCTGCAGCCCGGCGACAAGATGGCCGGTCGTCACGGCAACAAGGGCGTCATCTCGAAGGTCGTGCCGATCGAGGACATGCCGTTCCTCGCGGACGGGACCCCGGTGGACTTCTGCCTCAACCCGCTTGGCGTGCCGAGCCGGATGAACGTGGGTCAGATCCTCGAGACGCATATGGGCTGGGCCGCGCGCGGTCTGGGCATCAAGATCGACGAGGCGCTGCAGGATTATCGCCGCACCGGCGATCTGACCCCCGTGCGCGAGGCGATGCACACCGCCTATGGCGACGACGTCTTCGACGAAGGCATCGCGTCCATGTCGGATGATGAGCTGGTGGCCGCGGCCTCCAACGTCACCCGGGGCGTGCCGATCGCGACGCCGGTCTTCGACGGCGCGAAGGAGCCGGATGTGAACGACGCGCTCCGCCGCGCGGGCTTCGACGAGAGCGGCCAGTCCGTCCTCTTCGACGGCCGCACGGGCGAGCAGTTCGCGCGTCCGGTGACCGTGGGCGTGAAGTACCTGCTGAAGCTGCACCACCTCGTGGACGACAAGATCCACGCGCGTTCGACCGGGCCTTACAGCCTCGTCACGCAGCAGCCGCTCGGTGGCAAGGCGCAGTTCGGCGGTCAGCGTTTCGGCGAGATGGAAGTCTGGGCACTCGAAGCCTACGGCGCGGCTTACACCCTGCAGGAAATGCTGACGGTGAAATCCGACGACGTGGCGGGCCGGACCAAGGTCTACGAGAGCATCGTCAAGGGCGAGGACAATTTCGAGGCCGGCGTGCCGGAATCGTTCAACGTGCTCGTCAAGGAGGTCCGGGGTCTGGGCCTCAACATGGAACTCCTGGATGCGGAGGAAGACGAAGAGTGACGCGTGTCACCGGGCGCGGATTTTCTCGGAAAATCCGTGCCGGTTTCCGCGCGGAAACCGGTCTGAATTTTACAAAAATTCAGACCGCCGCTCTTCCCCCCGCACCCTCTGAACTCTGAGGAAAAGACATGAACCAGGAAATCACGAACAACCCGTTCAATCCCCTGACCCCGCCCAAGGTCTTCGACGAGATCAAGGTGTCGCTGGCCTCGCCCGAGCGGATCCTCTCGTGGTCCTTCGGCGAGATCAAGAAGCCCGAGACGATCAACTACCGCACGTTCAAGCCCGAGCGTGACGGCCTGTTCTGCGCGCGCATCTTCGGTCCGATCAAGGATTACGAGTGCCTCTGCGGCAAGTACAAGCGCATGAAGTATCGCGGCGTCGTCTGCGAGAAGTGCGGCGTCGAGGTCACCCTGCAGAAGGTCCGCCGCGAGCGGATGGGCCATATCGAACTGGCCGCGCCCTGCGCCCATATCTGGTTCCTGAAGTCGCTGCCCTCGCGCATTGGCCTCATGCTGGACATGACGCTGCGCGATCTGGAGCGCGTGCTCTATTTCGAGAACTATGTGGTGATCGAGCCGGGCCTGACGGACCTGACCTATGGCCAGATGCTGACCGAGGATGAATTCCTCGACGCGCAGGACCAGTACGGCATGGACGCCTTCACCGCCAATATCGGCGCCGAGGCCATCCGTGAAATGCTGGCCCA
This sequence comes from uncultured Roseivivax sp., assembly GCA_964612785.1. Taxonomy (GTDB): domain Bacteria; phylum Pseudomonadota; class Alphaproteobacteria; order Rhodobacterales; family Rhodobacteraceae; genus Roseivivax. The sequence goes on from CAZTEV010000278.1 coordinate 2,155, forward strand.
GATCGACCTCGAATCCGAGGCCGAGAAGCTGCGCGAAGAGCTGAAGGAAGCCACTGGCGAGCTGAAGCCCAAGAAGATCATCAAGCGTCTGAAAGTGGTCGAGAACTTCCTCGAGTCGGGCAACCGTCCCGAGTGGATGATCATGACCGTGATCCCTGTCATTCCGCCGGAACTGCGTCCGCTGGTGCCGCTCGATGGTGGCCGGTTCGCGACCTCGGACCTGAACGATCTCTATCGCCGCGTCATCAACCGGAACAACCGTCTGAAGCGTCTGATCGAGCTGCGCGCGCCCGACATCATCGTGCGCAACGAAAAGCGGATGCTGCAGGAATCGGTCGATG
>CAZTEV010000279.1:0-2470 GCA_964612785.1 uncultured Roseivivax sp.
CGCAAGGTGCTGGGCGGGCAGGGAAAAACCCATGCCGCCGAGGCCTCCTACAACAACCATTGGGGCGTGCCGCTGACGCTCGCGCGGATGCCGCGCGACACCGAATTCGCGGTGATCGAGATCGGCATGAACCACCCCGGAGAGATCGCGCCCCTGGCGCGCATGGCGCGGCCTCATGTGGCCATGGTGACCATCGTGGCCCCCGCGCATCTGGAGGCCTTCGAGAATATCGAGGGCATCGCCCATGAGAAGGCGTCGATCTTCGAAGGGCTGGAGCCCGGCGGCACCGCGATCTGCAACGCCGATGTCGAGACGGCGAAGGTCCTGCGGGAGACCGCCGCGCGATATGCAGGCCACGTCGTGGGATTCGGCGAAAGCGCGGATGCGGAGTATCGCGGCGCGAATATCCGCGTGGGCGACAGCGCCACGGTGGGCGAGCTGATCGCAGGCGGCGACAGCGTGCATTACAAGGTCGCGGTGCCGGGGCGGCATTTCGCGGTCAATGCGCTGGCGGTGCTGGCCACCACGGATGCGCTGGATCTCGACCGGGCGCGGGCGCTGATGGATCTGGGCGCCTGGACGCCCGGGGCCGGACGCGGGCACCGCGAACGGATCAGCCTCGACATGGCGTCGCGCGATGCCTGGCTCGAACTGATCGACGACAGCTACAACGCCAATCCGGCCTCCATGGCGGCCGCGCTCGAGGTGCTGGCCGGCGCCGAGCCGCGCCACGATGTGGGCCGCGTCTCGAAGGGGCGTCGCATCGCCTATCTGGGCGACATGAAAGAGCTGGGCCCGCAGGCCAAGGCGCTGCATGCAGGGCTGGCCAAGCTGCCCGCCATGGCCAAGATCGACCGGGTGCATTGCGTGGGCCCGCTGATGCACGCGCTGTGGCAGGCCCTGCCGGAAGATCGGCGCGGGCATTGGGCCGAGGATGCAGAGGCCATGCGCCGCAGGCTTGCCCGCGATCTCGATGCGGGCGATGTGGTGCTGGTCAAGGCCTCCCTGTCCATGGGGCTGGGGCGTCTGGTTGACGCGATCCGGAAAATGCACCAAGGCGCGGAGCCCAACTGAACCGGCGCCCTGGTCGTGATTGAGAAAGGACATGTTGAATGCTCTATTGGCTGGCCGAGCTGTCGGACGGGGGCGGTGCCTTCAACCTGTTTCGCTACATCACCTTCCGCGCGGGCGGGGCGTTCCTGACTGCGCTCATTTTCGGCTTCCTGTTCGGACAGCCGCTGATCAACGTCCTGCGGCGCACGCAGGGCAAGGGTCAGCCCATTCGCGGCGACGGGCCCGAGGGGCATATCGCCAAGGCGGGCACGCCCACGATGGGCGGCCTGCTGATCGTGGGCGCGCTTCTGACCTCGACGCTTTTGTGGGCGCGGCTCGACAATGCCTTCGTCTGGCTCGTGCTGTTCGTGACCATGGCCTATGCGGCGATCGGCTTCGCCGATGATTACGCCAAGGTCAGCAAGCAGACCTCGGCCGGCGTGTCGGGCAAGGTGCGGCTGCTTCTGGGCTTTCTGATCGCCGCCGTGGCGGGCTTCTGGGCGAGCCTTTATCACCCGGCCGAGCTGACCGGGCAGCTGGCCTTTCCGTTCTTCAAGAACTTCCTGCTGGATCTGGGGCTTCTCTTCGTGCCGTTCTCGATCATCGTGATCGTGGGCGCGGCCAATGCGGTGAACCTCACCGACGGGCTGGACGGGCTGGCGATCATGCCGGTGATGATCGCGGCAGGCACTCTGGGCATCATCGCCTATGCGGTGGGCCGCGTGGACGTGACCGATTATCTGGACGTGCATTACGTGCCCGGAACCGGCGAGCTTCTGATCTTCACCGCGGGCATCTTCGGGGGCGGGCTTGGCTTCTTGTGGTACAACGCCCCGCCTGCGGCCGTGTTCATGGGCGATACCGGCTCGCTCGCGCTGGGCGGCGCCCTGGGCGCCATCGCCGTCGCCACCAAACACGAGATCGTGCTGGCCATCGTCGGCGGGCTTTTCGTGGTGGAGGCGCTGTCGGTCATCATCCAGGTGCTCTATTTCAAGCGCACGGGCAAGCGCGTCTTTCTCATGGCGCCCATCCACCACCATTACGAAAAGAAGGGCTGGGCCGAGCCGCAGATCGTGATCCGATTCTGGATCATTTCCCTCATCCTCGCGCTGATCGGGCTGGCGACGCTGAAGGTGCGGTGAGGGGCGCGGTGGGGTTTCGCCCAACCTGCGGCGACGCGGTGCCCTCCGGTGAGCGGTGAGGGGGTCGGTGGCGGTGGGTTTTCACCCACCCTACGGGATGGCGTGCGTCGCTTGACGGATGGGCTGCTTTACCGTCTTTTCGCGTAAGACTCGGCGCGCTTAGCAAAGCGAGGGGGCTGTCTGCCCCACCGTCATTTCACTTGAGAAATGGCGCGCGTAGAAGCGAGGGGGCTGTCTGCCCCACCGTCATTTCACTTGAGAAATGGCGCGCGTAG
>CAZTEV010000280.1:0-2456 GCA_964612785.1 uncultured Roseivivax sp.
CGCGACATGTCCGCATTGAAGATCAAGAAAGGCTCGACCAAGCATTCGGCCTACAACCTCCGCCCGACCTTCTCGGAGCATCTGGAGACGCACACGCTGGCGGTGATCGTCGATAACGAACCGGGCGTTCTGGCCCGCGTGATCGGTCTCTTTTCCGGGCGCGGCTACAATATCGACAGCCTGACCGTGGCCGAGATCGACCATGAGGGCCACCAGTCGCGCATCACCATCGTCACCACCGGCACGCCGCAGGTGATCGAACAGATCAAGGCGCAGCTGGGCCGCATCGTGCCGGTGCACGAGGTCCATGACCTGACGGTCGAGGGCCGCTCGGTCGAGCGCGAGCTGGCGCTGATCAAGGTTGCAGGGACCGGCGACAAGCGCGTCGAGGCGCTGCGTCTGGCGGATATCTTCCGCGCGCAGGTGGTCGATTCAACGCTGGAAAGCTTCGTCTTCCAGATCACCGGCACGCCCGAGAAGGTCGATGCCTTCGCAGACCTGATGCGCCCCTTGGGCCTTCTGGAAGTGGCGCGCACCGGCGTTGCGGCCCTGGCGCGCGGCACTCACTGATCTGAAAGTCGGCCCGTCGCTCCGTCAGGCGACGTAGCTCTGACGCCGATCCGCCGCATCCTCGCGCGACTTGGGCAGCGTCACGACGTTGCCCGAGCGTGTTTGCGGCGCGTCCGTCCGCCGCACCAGCATGCGGGACAGGGACTTGTGCGATCCCTGTTGCACCGGGCGCAGGTTCTCCGCCCGCCGATACTGCGCGTCATCGTCCGAGACAGAGCACAGGATAAGATCGCCCGCGGTTATCTCCGGACACTCGTTAAGCCTTCCCCCTTCGGGGGTCACATAGGCCAAATCGCCCTGATCCTCGCACCAAATCACTGCCGTTCCATTCTGGGCACTTGCCCAAAGCACTACACCGTAAACGTCACTTTTTTTCATTGAACATTCCTTTCCCCATAAACCCGAGTGTCATGCAAAAGCCATGATCCGCCTATGCACCAAGCTGTCACAGAGGGTGCCAAAATGTGCCATTTACGGGCGCGCCCGATGCTTTATAGCGTCTGATACGACTCCAAGTTGCGTCAGCGCCTTCCATCTTCAATCTTGAGGCACCGCGCAGTCTCGGAAAATGTCTTGCAAACCGGGGGGTTCATGGCAGCCGATACCACGCCGACACCGACGGAACTGCGCGCTCGGTTTGGCGCCAATCTGCGTCACCTCAGCCGACGCGCACCCTCGATCTCGGCATTATGTCGGGAAATCGGCATCAATCGCACCCAGTACAATCGCTACCTGTCGGGCGAAAGTTTTCCGCGCCCGGATATCCTCTATCGCATCTGCGAGTTCTTCGAGGTCGACGCCCGCATCCTGCTCGATCCGCTGGAGGATATCGAACGCGGGCGGCATGGCCTGACCTCGGCCGAGGAATTGCAGGACTTTCTGGGCGGCACGAACGTGCTCGCGCGCTCCGAAAGCGATTTCCCCTCGGGGTTCTACCGCTTCACGCGGCCCAGCTTCGTCGATGAGAACCGCTTTCTCATTTCCATGGTGATGATCTATCGCCGCTCGGGTCAGGCCTTCCTGCGCGGGCTGGAGGCACGGGAGGCGATGAAGCGTCAGGGGCTGCCTCTCGACCGGCGAATGCGCGAATTCCGCGGGCTCGTGATCCCGCAATTCAACGGCGTGGCGATCCTGCTCAGCCGCCGCGGCGGTCAGACCACGAGCTTCAACTTCCTGAGCCGCGTACCGACATTCGAGAACAATTTCTGGGTCGGCTATACCGCGCGCACCATCTCCGAGACGGAAACCTCCGCGCGCGTGTCGCGTCAGGTCTATGAATATCTGGGCCCGCGCCTGTCCTCGGCGGTGTCTGCCGCGCGGAAATCCGGACTCTGCGAGGCAGAGGATCTGCCGCCCTTCCATCGCCAGCAGCTGAAGATCGGCCAGCCCTTCACCTGAGGGGCGTCAGCCGCGCGCCGGGTCAGTCGCCCTGCGCGTCCGACCGGCTTTTGCCCGAGACCTTCAGCGCCAGCGTCGCCGCCATGAACGGGTCCAGATCGCCGTCGAGAACGCCCTGCGTGTCGGATGTCTCCACGCCCGTGCGCAGGTCCTTCACCATCTGGTAGGGCTGCAGCACGTAGGAGCGGATCTGGTTGCCCCAGCCCGCCTCGCCCTTGGCTTCGTGCTGGGCGTTGATCTCGGCGTGACGGCGGTCGAGCTCCATCTGATACAGCCGCGATTTCAGGGCCTTCATGGCGATGTCGCGGTTCTGGTGCTGCGATTTCTCCGAGGAGGTCACGACGATGCCGGTGGGCGCGTGGGTGATCCGCACCGCCGAGTCGGTCGTGTTGACGTGCTGACCACCCGCGCCGGACGACCGATAGGTGTCGACGCGGATATCGGCGGGGTTCACCTCGATCTCGATATTGTCGTCGACCACCGGATAG
>CAZTEV010000281.1:0-2447 GCA_964612785.1 uncultured Roseivivax sp.
GCGCACCGATGCCTCGAGCGCGGCCTTGGCCACGCCCATGACATTATAATGCGGCATGATCCGCTCGGCGCCGTAATAGGTCAGCGTCACCGCGCTGCCGCCCTCGGTCATCATCTTCTCGGCGCGCTGCATGACGCTGGTGAAGGAGTAGACCGAGATGTCCATGGTCATGGTGAAATTGTCGCGGGTCGTATCCACGTAGCGGCCGCGCAGCTGCGTCTTGTCGGAATAGCCGATGGCATGGACGATGAAATCCAGCCGGTCCCAATGCTCCTTCAGCCCGTCGAACAGCGCGTCGATCGACGCCTCGTCGGCCACGTCGCAGGGCAGTACGATCTGCGAGCCAAGGCTGTCGGCCAGGGGCGCCACACGTTTTTTCAGCGCATCGCCCTGATAGGAAAAGGCCAGCTCCGCGCCCGCATCGGCGCAGGCCTTGGCGATGCCCCATGCGATGGACTTGTCGTTGGCAAGGCCCATGATCAGCCCGCGTTTGCCCGCCATAAGAGAGTTTGACATCACCGGTCTCCAGCCAACATTGCTTGGCTATGTCCTTAAGTGGATCGGCAGGGGCCATCAAGGGCGTCCGCACGGACATGCGGGGCGAAACGATCATCGGAACACGACGAGGAGAGACATGGCGGAACGCGACGGAATTTTTGCGGGCGAGGATCCATTCGAGATCGCCCGAGCCTGGCTGGCCGAGGCCGAGAAGACCGAGATCAACGATCCGAACGCCATCGCGCTGTCGACGGTGGATGCGGAGGGGCTGCCCAATGTGCGCATGGTTCTGCTCAAGGATATCGAGCCGGATGCCTTTGTGTTCTACACCAATTACGGGAGTCAGAAGGCCCGCGAAATCGAGCAGGCCGGAAAGGCCGCCTTCGTCATGCACTGGAAATCGCTGCGTCGGCAGATCCGCGTGCGCGGTCTGACCGAGAAGGAGGACGGACCGGCGGCGGATGCCTACTTCGAATCGCGTTCGCTCAAAAGCAGGCTGGGCGCCTGGGCCTCCGATCAGTCTCAACCGCTCAATAGTCGGGCAGAGTTGATGGGGAAAGTTGCTAAAATGACGACAAAGTTCGGCACAAACCCGCCGAGGCCATCCTTTTGGGGTGGTATTCGCATCCGGCCCGTTGAGATAGAGTTTTGGGCGGACGGGGCATTCAGACTGCATGATCGCTTCGTCTGGCGCAGGTCTGCCGTCGCCTCTGACTGGGAAATTGATCGCCTGTCTCCTTGACATGCGACATTTCACGTTACGTGAACGGTTGAATGCACGTCACGATTGAATTAGGCCGGTGGCTTCTGCGGCGAATGATCGCGGCAGACATCCATCGACGAGCGGGAATTGTATGGCAAGCGATGACGGCGACACACGGGTAATCGGGACCGTCAAATGGTTTGACCCGGGCAAGGGCTTCGGCTTCGTCGTATCGGACGGCGCAAGTCGCGATATCCTGTTGCATGCGAATGTTCTGCGGAACTTCGGGCAGAATTCGGTTGCCGACGGGGCCCGCGTGGAGATTTCTGTTCAGCAAACCCCGCGCGGTTTCCAGGCCACGCAGGTCCACATGATCGAGCCGCCCACGGATGCCGCAACGCCGCCGCTTGCGGATTTCGAGGATATGGATCCCGAAGCGCTGGCCTCCGCACCGCTTGAGCCTGCGCGCGTGAAATGGTTCGACAAGGCCAAGGGGTTCGGCTTTGCCAATGTCTTCGGTTGCGGCGAAGATGTGTTTATTCACGTCGAGGTCTTGCGCCGCTCGGGTCTTGCGGATTTGTTGCCCGGAGAGGCGGTTGTCCTGCGCGTGGTGCAGGGCAAGCGCGGTCGCATGGCAACGGAGATCAATTCGTGGGAAAGCGCAGTCGCGTCCTGAACCGGATCGTCGTCACACTGACCCTTTTGGCGGGTTTAAGCCTGGCCGCGGGGCAGGCCGCAGCACAGAGCTGCAATGAAGACCGGCTGACCCTGCGTGGCGATTTCGGCACCGCCAGCTTTCGCGTCGCGGTGGCGGATACGCCCGGCGAACGCTCCATGGGCTTGATGAACGTCGCAGAGATGGACCGCTTCACAGGCATGCTGTTCGTCTACGAATCGCCCGGGCGCGTCGCCTTCTGGATGCGCAACACGCTCATCCCGCTCGACATGATCTTCGCCGATGCGACAGGCGTGGTGCGCAAGGTCCATGCCAACGCGATCCCGCATGACGAAACCGCGATTCCCGGGCCCGACGGCACGCAATACGTGCTCGAGATCAATGGCGGTCTCGCCGAGACGCTGGGCATCGCGCCGGGGGCGCAGATGCAGCATCCTGCCATCACCGATGCGGCCTGGCCCTGCGCCGCTGAATAAACCGTCTTTCCAAACCCAGACACTGCCGCTAGACGGGGCGCGTCGGGGCGTAGCGCAGCCTGGTAGCGCGACGGTTTTGGGTACCGTAGGTCGT
>CAZTEV010000282.1:0-2440 GCA_964612785.1 uncultured Roseivivax sp.
ACTCCTTGCCCTGCTCGGTCGTGTCGTCGGGATAGAGCACGCGGGAAATGGTGCGCGCCAGCGCCTCGGGCTCGGCCGCGGCGGTGAAATCGCCCCGGTTGAAGGCAGGCAGGTCGAAGGGATTGGACGCTTTCGCCGACCACAGCCGGAGCGTATTGGCCCAACGGCCCTTCCAGCCGGCGATGGGGGTGTCATAGGCCTCGGCATCGACATATTCGCCCGGATGCCAGAGGGCCTTGCCGTCCTTGTGCTCCACATGGCCTCCGAAGCCCACATGGAAGCGCGCATCGGGGCGTTCGAATTCCCAGGCATGGCGCTGAAGCAGCCAGGTCTCGGGCGATTCGATCTGCCGTCCGCCCTGGAAGCTTTGCTGAAAGAGACCGTGTTCGTAGCGGATGCCGTAGCCGTAGGCCGGGCAACCCAGTGTCGACAGGCTTTCGAGGAAACACGCCGCAAGACGGCCCAGCCCGCCATTGCCAAGCGCCGCGTCGGGTTCGTTCGCGAGCACGGTGTCGTAATCCTGACCGAGCGCGGCCAGCGCCTCGCGCGCCTGATCCACAAGGCCCAGATTGACGATGCCGTCTTCCAGCAAGCGGCCGATCAGGAACTCCATCGACAGATAATAGACGCGCTTGGCGCCTTCGCGGCGCGCCACGCCCGCTGCCTTGAACCAGCTGTCCGCGATATGATCGCGAATGGCGAAGGACAACGCCATGCGCCAATCCTCAATGCCTGCGAAATCGGGCTCGCGGCCGAAGGAATAGCACAGGTGCCGCACGATGGCGTCGCGCAGGGCCGGGGTGGTGGTCTGGGTCGGGGGGGTCGCGATATTCATGTCGGACACTCCTGTTAACGCTCGCACTGCTAGAACCCCGGATCGCCTCTCATGGCAAGGGCCCAGGGGCCTGTTCGGGGCAAACTGTGATGCGGCGGCGCCGCGCTGCCTGCTTTGGCGCCATCACGCGCCGAGTTGGTGCAGCTCCGTCAGATGACAAGCGCAGCCCGTCAGCGCCGCGTAATCGTCGGTCAGCACATGGATCGGGAACTGGTCCATGAAATCCGAAAAACGGCCCTTGTCGCGGAAGGCATCGGTAAAGCCCGGCGCCGCGATATGCGGGGCGAAATGCTGGGCGACGCCGCCGCAGAGATAGATCCCGCCGAAGGGCAGGGTGATGAGCGCCAGATCGCCCACATAGGCGCCCAGAAGCCGGGTGAAGAGCGCGATGGCGCGGCCCGCACGGGCGTCGCTGTCCTGCACCTGCATGATCTCGGATGCACTCATCGGCGCGCCCGCGCCGTCTTCGTCGCATAGGAAGGCATAGATCCGTTCGAAGCCGCGGCCCGACAGCACATCCTCGAAGCCCGGCATGGGGTGCTTGCGGGCGACCCAGTCGCGCAGGCGCAACTCGTCCGTGCTGCGGGCCTTGAGGCTGACATGCCCGGTCTCGGACGGCGGAACCAGCGTCTGGCCGCCCAGCCGGTAGACCGGCGCGGCATTGAGGCCCGTGCCGACCCCCACGACAAGCTTCGCCGCATGCGGGCTTGCGGGCTGGCCGGGCAGGACGGGGCGCAGCACATCCGCGCCCACGGCATCGAGCGCATGACCCTGCGCCTGCAGATCGTTCAGCACCGCGACCGTGGTGGCACCGCTGGCTTGCGCCACCGACCGGCGGTCCACCCGCCAATCCAGGTTCGTCAGCCGTCCCACACCGTCGCGCACGGGCCCTGCCATGGCCACGCAGGCCGCATCGGGCGTCACCTGCTGCGCGCCCAGGTAATCGGACAGCACCGCCTCGAGGCTCTCGGTCTCGGCATTGCGGTAGCGCCGGATCGTGGCGCGGTCGACCAAGCCGTCGCGTGCCAGCGCCACACGGGTATTGGTGCCGCCGATATCGGCCACGACGGCCAGATGCGCGTAGGTGTCTGACATCAGCTCCTCCTGCAACGGTGGTTAAGGCGCTTGAGGGGCGCAATCAAGCGCGCAAGGCGCGCGAAGGCGGGCGGGATCATCCGGGTGCGCGGCCCGTGGACCGGCCGAGGATCAGATCGGCGTCGAGCATGAGTTGCGGCAGCGGGGCCTCAGGGTTTGCGACCATGCCCAGAAGCTCGTTCGCGCAGGTCCGGCCCGCATCGCGGATCGAGGACCGCGTCGAGGTGAAAAGCGGCGCGCCGGAGCCGTTCGGCAGATAGCTCAGCACGTCGTCATGGGTGATGACCGAGACATCGCGGCCCATGACGAGCCCGCGCCGGAAGATCGCCCGCTCGACGCCCAGCGCGATCACGATGGACGAGCACAGAAAGGCCGTGGGCGCGTTCGGCCGGTCGAGCATGTCCGACGCGGTCTTGAGACCCAAACTTTCGGTCATGCCGCCGGTCTCGATCAGGGCGCGGTCGATGCCGATGCCCGCGGCACGCAGGGCGGCCTCGTAACCGCGGCGGC
>CAZTEV010000283.1:0-2412 GCA_964612785.1 uncultured Roseivivax sp.
CCGCCCTGTTCGCCGACCTGGGTGACGTTGCCCCAGATCACGTCCTCGACCGCGTGGCCGTCCAGGTTGTTGCGCTCCTTGAGGGTGTTCAGCACCTGCGCCGACAGGCGGGCAGAGGTCACCTCATGGAGGGCGCCGTCCTTGCGGCCTTTGCCGCGCGGCGTGCGGATCGCGTCATAGATATATGCGTCGGTCATGGGTCGTCCTTTGACAAACTTTTGCAGGTCTTGCCCCCGATGTGGCGGGCAGGAGGGGGTGTCTTCAAGAGTGACGTGACGGCGGTTTACGTAAACGTCGCGACGTCAATCGGGCGTCGGATCACGCCCGGTCGGCCGGGGATCCGGGCATCAGCGCATAGGGGTGTTTCCACCCGGGCTGTTGCGACAGCCGCGTGAGCCAGGCGTCGATATTGGGCCAGTCCTGACGCTCGAAGCCGAAGGGTTCGGGGTAGTAGAGATAGCCGCAGCAGCTCAGATCGGCATTCGTGACGCCGTCGCCCACGATCCAGTCGCGCCCCGAAAGATGCGCATCGAGCGTGGCATAGGCGGCCTTGAGCCTGCCTTGCATGAAGTCGATCACCGGCTGCGGGCGCTTGTCCTCGGGCAGGAAGTTCATCAGGAACCGCGTCATGCCCGCCTGGGATGACAGCTTGTGGTTGTCCCAGAACACCCAGCGCATGACCTCGCGCGCCTCTTTCGCGGAGGCGCCGCCGAATTTGCCGGTCTTTTCGGTCACATACATCTGGATCACGCCCGATTGCGTGAGTTTGACGTCTCCGTCCACCATCACGGGCGCCTCGCCCATCGGGTTCAGGTCGCGGCGATACTCTTCGGTCCGGGTCGCGCCGCCGAAGAAGTCGACGAATACCGGCTCCCAGTCGAGGCCGGAGAGTTCGAGGGCGAGGGCCGCCTTGTAGGCATTGCCGCTCTCGCCGAAGCAGTGAAGCTGAATGGTCATGTCGCCGCTCCGTTCCGCGTCATGGCGGTCCGCGCGGGGCTGTGATCGGGGGTCTTGGTCATCATTCCTCCTCCCAAAGGTCAGATGGTCAGCGCTTGCGGGCGTCGAGGTCCGCATTGAAAAGGCGCAGCCGGTGCGGCAGCGCCTCGTCGTCCGTGATGCTGTCGAAATTCTCGAACAGGAAGCTCAGGGCTTCGCCTTCGTCGAGCCCCGCCTCGGAGGCGAAACGCTTCAGCCGCCGGTAGCCGTCCTCCGTCATGGCGACGGGGAAGCGGCGGGTCAGGCGGAAACGTTTCGGCATCGGGTCCTCCGGGCAGGCGAATGTGGTGGGCGTTGCCGCCCACCGTCGCCTCAGAAGTTCGCGGCGTCCAGTTCCATGACCGTCTCGGCCCCGGATTCGATCCGGGCGAGGTGCGTGGCGGTCGCGGGCAGCTGGCGCGCCATGTAGTAGCGGCCGGTGGCGTATTTCGTCTTGTAGAAGGCCTCGTCCGAGGCGCCGCCCGCAAGTGCCGTCTTGGCGGCCAGACCCATGCGCGCCCACATCAGGCCAAGGCAGACATGACCGAAGAGGTGCATGAAGTCATACGAGCCCGACAGCGCGTTGTTGGGGTTCTTCATGCCGTTCTGCATGAAGTACATGCCCGCCTGCTGCAGATCCTTCGACGCGGCCTTGAGCGGCTCGAGGTAATCGCGGTCGAAGGCCTCGTCCTGGCCCTTGTTCTCCTTGATGAAGTTTTTCACCAGATCGAAGAACGCCATGACGTGCTTGCCGCCATCCTGGCCCAGCTTCCGGCCCACGAGGTCGAGCGACTGGATGCCGTTCGTACCCTCGTAGATCATGGTGATGCGGGCATCGCGGACGAACTGCTCCAGACCCCATTCCTTGGTGAAGCCCGAGCCACCCAGCGTCTGCTGCGCCAGAACCGTGGTCTCGAAGCCCTTATCGGTCAGGAAGCCCTTGATGACGGGGGTCAGCAGCGAAATCAGGCCCTCGGCCGCGGCATCTTCGTTGCGATGCGCACGGTCGATCAGCGAGGCGCCCCAGAAGGTGAAGGCGCGCGCGCCCTCGACGAAGCTTTTCTGGTGCAGGAGGTTCCGGCGCACGTCGGGGTGCACGATGATCGGATCGGCGGGCTTTTCGGGCGCCTCGACGCCGGTCACGGCACGGCCCTGCAGACGGTCCTGCGCGAAAGCCAGCGCGTTCTGGTAGGCCACGGCGCCCTGCGCGTAACCCTGCAGGCCCACGCCGAGACGCGCTTCGTTCATCATGGTGAACATCGCGCGCATGCCTTTGTGCATCTCGCCGATCAGGAAACCCTTCGCACCGTCGTAGTTCATCACGCAGGTGGCGTTGCCGTGGATGCCCATCTTCTCCTCAAGGCCGCCGCAGGACAGCGAATTGCGCTCACCGAGGCTGCCATCCTCGTTCACCAGGAACTTCGGCACGATGAAAAG
>CAZTEV010000284.1:0-2405 GCA_964612785.1 uncultured Roseivivax sp.
AGGTCTATGTGGATGACCGCACGATCGACAGCCACATCAAGCGCCTGCGCAAGAAAATGCGGTCGGTGGACGATGATTTCTCCGCAATCGAGACGCTTTACGGTATTGGGTATCGCTACAACGAAGAGTGATGCCGGATGGCGATGGCCGAACGCATAGCGATGAACGGCAAGGATCCCGACGACGAGCGGCATGACGATGACGTCGTGCTGGGCGACGATTGGGTTGCGCCCGATGCGACCGTCGAGAAAGAGCTGCGCGAAAGCCGCGCGCGGCGGGGCATGTTCTCGCTCAATCGCTCGCCGCTGACGCGCAAGATCATCACCTTCAACCTCATCGCGCTCAACGTTCTGGTCGCGGGCATCCTGTACCTCAACTCCTCGCGCGACACGCTGGCGATCCAGCGCGCCTCCGCCATGGAGGCCGAGGTGGAACTTGTCGCCGATGTCTTCGAGGCGCAGCTTCTCGCAACCGGCGATGCCCGCCTTGGCAACGAGGGCGGCGTGGATGTCGCGGCCACTCTGGCGGGGCTCGATCTGCGCGAGGGCAGTCGCGTTCTGGTCTTCGACAGCGAACGTTTCCTGGTCGGTGACCGCACCGGCGCGCTGGAGCTGAGCAACAGTTTCGCCACGGAAACCGAGACCGAGAAGCCGACCGTCATCTCCGATTTCCTGGGCCGGGCCTGGCAGACGCTGTCGGGCCTGTTCACCATGTTGCAGGGCGATCCGCCCCTGTCGGAGGAAGATCGCCTGCGCCGTCTGATCGAGACGCTGGAGCCCGGCCAGACCCATGTGGTGCAATCCTCGGCACCCTCGGGCGAGACGCTGTTCACCGCGCTGACCCCTATCGCCCATGCGGGCGCGCAGCACGGCACGCTGGGCCTTGTCGCGGTCGCCTCCGAGATCGACATCGCCGTGCGGCTGGAGCGCGAGCGCGTGCTGCAGATGTTCGTCATCGCCACGCTCGTCTCCATCGGTCTCAGCCTCGTGCTGGCCTCCACCATCGCCAACCCGATCTCCGATCTGGCCGACGCCGCCGAAATCGGCCGCGACCGCAACAAGCGCTCCAGCCAGCCGGGGCGCATCCGCATCCCCGACCTGACCGCACGGCCTGACGAAATCGGACGGCTGTCGGGGGCGCTCAGGGGCATGGTGGGCGCGCTCTACGATCGGATCGACTCGAACGAACAATTCGCCGCCGACGTCGCCCATGAGATCAAGAACCCGCTCGCGTCGCTGCGCTCGGCCATCGGCTCGCTCCGCATCGTCAAGAAAGAGGAACATCGCGGCAAGCTTCTGGACGTGATCGAACACGACGTGCGCCGCCTCGACCGGCTGGTCTCGGACATCTCCAACGCCTCGCGGCTCGATTCAGAGCTGGTCAAGGAAGAGGAGCAGGAGTTCAACCTTCTGGAAATGCTCGACAACCTGACCCAGTATCTGGGTGAGGATGCGCGCAAGAAGGGTATCGAATTCATCACCGACCTGCCCGCGCAGCCCATCGCCATTCAGGGCCTCGAGGCGCGTCTTGCGCAGGTCTTCGTGAACCTGATCACCAACGCGGTGTCCTTTTGCGAAGACGGCGATGCGATCCGCGTCTGGGCCCGCAAGCGCGACAACCGCGTGCTGGTCGTGGTCGAAGATACCGGCCCGGGCATTCCCGATCAGGCGCTGACCAAGATCTTCAAGCGCTTCTATTCGCAGCGTCCCGAAGGCGATTTCGGCAACAATTCCGGCCTCGGTCTCGCCATCTCCAAGCAGATCGTGGAGGCCCATGGCGGCGTCATCTGGGCCGAGAATATCCGTCCGACCGAGGCCGATATCTCGTCCGAGCCGCTGGGCGCGCGCTTCGTCGTGGGTCTGCCGATCTGACCTCTGCGGACGGACAGAAGGCGTCCGCCGCCGTGCCATCCGAAATCACACTGCACGCGTCCTGCGTGGCGATTGCAGGTCGCGCGGTGCTTTTGCGCGGCGCGTCCGGCACGGGTAAATCCGCGCTCGCGCTGGAACTCATGGCGCGGGGCGCCACGCTCGTCTCGGACGACCGCACTCTCCTGCGCGCCTCCGAGGGGCAGGTGCTGGCCTGTGCCCCGGACCCGATCCGGGGCCTCATCGAGGCGCGCTTCGTGGGGCTTCTCCGGGCCGAGACCGAAAGCGACGTGCCGCTTGCCCTGATCGTCGATCTGGACCGCGAGGAAACAGACCGCCTGCCGCCGCTGCGCCATGAGACGCTGCTTGGCTGTGCGCTGCCTCTTCTCCACAAAAGCCCCGCCGCGTCCTTTCAGGCTGCCTTGATCCAGTATCTGCGCGGCGGCGTGGCGGATCCCGACAGGCCGCTCTGACCGCGCATACGCGATCACAATCCGGCGCAGGCGCCTTTCGCATCGGGCCTGTCTGCCTATATGC
>CAZTEV010000285.1:0-2384 GCA_964612785.1 uncultured Roseivivax sp.
GACAAGCTTCAGGCCCATCTTCTCGGGCAGGCCGCCCACATTGTGGTGGCTCTTGATCGTGACAGACGGCCCGCCCGAGAAGCTGACCGACTCGATCACGTCGGGGTAAAGCGTGCCTTGGGCGAGGAATTCCGCGCCCTCGATTCCGTCGGCGTATTTCTGGAACACGTCGATGAAGAGCCCGCCGATGATCTTGCGCTTGGTCTCCGGGTCGGACACGCCTTCGAGGCGGCCCAGGAACAGATCCTGCTCCTGCGCATGGATCACTTGCAGGTTCATGTGGTCGCGGAACATGCCCACGACCTCTTCGGCCTCGTTGAGGCGTAAAAGCCCGTGATCGACGAAGACGCAGGTCAGTTGATCGCCCACGGCTTCGTGGATGAGGGCTGCCGCGACCGAGCTGTCGACCCCGCCCGAAAGCGCGCAGATGACCTTTTTGTCACCCACCTGTTCGCGGATCTGTTGGACGGCCAGTTCGCGGTAGGCCTCCATCGTCCAGTCGCCCGAGAATCCCGCAAGGCGCACGAAATTCTCGTAAAGCGTCTTGCCGTTGGGCGTGTGGTGCACCTCCGGGTGGAACTGCACGGCGTAAAAGCCGCGGTCGCGGTCGGCGGTGATGGCGAAGGGCGCGCCCGGGGAGGTACCCAGGACCTCGAAGCCGGGGGCAATCTCGCTCACATGGTCGCCATGGGACATCCAGACCTGTTCGCGCTCGCCCAAGAACCATCCCGTGAGCAGATCGGACTTGGTCTCGGTGGGGGCGACATAGGCGCGGCCGAATTCGGCGGTGGCATGTTCGCCCGCTTCGACCTTGCCGCCCAGATCGTGCATCATGACCTGCTGGCCGTAGCAGATCCCGAGGATCGGCACGCCCAGATCGTAGACCTCGCGCGGGGGACGCGGCGAGCCCTCGCGCATGACCGAGTCGGGCCCACCCGAGAAGATCACGGCCTTGGGCTTCAGCGTGTCGAGAAGGGCGGCATCCACGTTCTGATAGGGGTGGATTTCGCAATATACGGACAGCTCGCGCAGGCGGCGCGCGATAAGCTGTGTGACCTGGCTGCCGAAATCGACGATCAGCAGGGTTTCGTGCTGGGCGTTTTCCATGGCTCGCCTCGTAAGGCGCGGCGCGGGGTCGCGCAAGAGGGCTCTGGCCCGTGCCGGGCGCGCGTCGGGGCTGTCGCGCGCGCCGCGATCAAGATCGCGCCCATGTCGCTTTCGCCTCAAAGGCGGCGCATTCGGGACAGGGACCGACAGTCCGGGTGCGATATTGGAGCGGGAAACGCCGCCGGGACGGGTGCGGCGCGAGGGATGGGAAGGACGAGCAATGAGCGAAAGAGGCGCAGGCAGGCGGGGACGCGGCGGCGGCGGAGCCGCGCGGCGGGCTGAGCGGACGGCGGTCTCGATCGAAACCGCGCGCTATATCGAGCGCAACATCCCCAATTTCGAAGTCCTGACCGAAGAGGCGCTGTCGATCATCGAGGAGAACGCCGAGACCGTTCTCGAAGAGATCGGCGTCAGCTTCGTCAACAACCCCCGCGCGCTGGAGCGCTGGCGCGATGCGGGCGCGGATGTGCAGGGCGAGCGCGTGCGCCTTCCGCGCGGTCTGGCGCGCAGGCTTTGCGCCACGGCGCCTGCGCAATTCACGCAACACGCGCGCAATCCCGCCAAGAACGTCGAGATCGGCGGACGCAATCTGGTCCTCGCGCCGGTCTACGGCCCGCCCTTCGTGCACGACATGGAGACCGGGCGCCGCTATGCCACGATCGAGGATTTCCGCAATTTCGTGAAGCTCGGTCACATGTCGCACTGGCTGCATCATTCGGGCGGTACGGTCTGCGAGCCGACGGATGTGTCGGTCAACAAGCGCCATCTGGACATGTTGCACGCGCATATGACGCTGACCGACAAGCCCTTCATGGGCTCGGTCACCGAACCCTCGCGCGCCGCCGACTCGGTGGAGATGTGCAAAATCCTGTTCGGCCAGGATTTCGTCGACCAGAACACGGTGCTGACGAGCCTCATCAACATCAACTCGCCCCTGACCTTCGACGACGTGATGATGGGATCGCTCGAGGTCTACGCCGCGGCGAACCAGGCCTCCATCATCTCGCCCTTCATCGTGGGCGGCGCGATGGCGCCGGTCTCCGTTGCGGGCACGCTGACACAGGTTCTGGCCGAGGTGCTGGCGGGCGTGGCCTATGCGCAGCTCGTCCGTACCGGCGCGCCGGTGATCATGGGCACCTTCGTGACCTCTATCGACATGAACTCGGGCGCGCCCACCTTCGGCACGCCCGAGGCCGCGCAGATCACTTATGGCGCGGGTCAACTCGCCCGTAGACTGAAGCTGCCCTACCGGTCCTCGGGCGGGTTCAACGGCTCCA
>CAZTEV010000286.1:0-2377 GCA_964612785.1 uncultured Roseivivax sp.
CGGTGTGGATCCAGAACTGGTAGATCAGGTTCAGCCCGCCGCAGAACAGCACCATGGCGGGGTGAAAGCCCAGCAGGATCAGCGGCGCGCGCACGATCATCATGAAGGTGAAGGTGCCGGTCCAGGTCTGCCGCAGGGCGGTGGTCAGGTTGTAATGCTGCGAGGAATGGTGATTGACGTGGCTGGCCCAGACCCAGCGGATGCGATGTCCGAACCGATGCACCCAGTAATAGCGCAGATCGTCCAGCACGAAGCACAAGGCCACGACCCACCAGGCGCTGCCCAGATCGAAGGGCGTGATCTGCCACAACGCCATGAAGAACCCCCAAGCTATGAAGCCCAGCGCAATGCCCGAGGCCACGTTGCCCGCGCCCATCAGCAGGGACGTGACGGCATCGCGCGTCTCGTAGCGCCCGCCGCGATGACGCAGCGCGATCCACAGAAGCTCGATCAGGATAAGCGCGATGAAGGCGGGCACCGCCAGTTGCACCACGTCGGGATAGGTCGGATCGGCTGTCATGCGGGCGCTCCGGTCAGATGGGTCCAGGCCTGCCGTTCCTCGGGCGAGAGGCGCAGGCGAATGCGGGGGGCAGTGATGTCGGGCAGGCGGATATCGAGACCGTCCGGCGTCTCGCGGATGCGGCCCGCACCGATCAGGCGCGCGGTGGAATCGGCGCCCATCGCCCAGACGATGGCGGGGCCCTCATCCGTGCCCAGAAGGGCGGCGCGGCCGTCGCGGCACAGGCTGACGCGGGTCACGCGGATCTCGGGATATTCTCGCAGGAAGGCCGCGCGTGCGGCTTCGTCATAGGTGAAGCGGCGTTCGGCGGCAAAGCCCAACATGCGGGTCAGGATCGCGATGCCCGCGATGCCGCCCACAACAAGCGCGATCAAGATGCCCAGCGGCATGGTCCCCGTCCTCCCGCGCGGATGCTAGCCGGGCGGAAGGGCGGTCTGTCAATCGGGGCGTGGCGTCACTTGAAACGGTAGCGATGTTCCCGATCGGCCTTGCCGGAGACGCGTGTCAGGCGCGCCCAGTCGCCCGCGACCTCCCAGCTGGTGCAGCCGCTTCGGGTGTCGTCCGCGCTCTGGCGGCACACGGTGCCGTTTTCCCAGCTCCATGTGCCCGAGGCCTCCTCGCCGTTCATGACGGCCTTGTAGCGTCCGTTGCGACCGATGAAGAGCGTGTTGCCGCGCCGATCCTCGAGTTGCTTGCCCGCGACCGCGATCATGAACTCGTTCTCAGATGTGATGGGGATCCAGCGCTCGTTGCCCTGGGCGGAGGCGGTGATGGTGGACGACAGGACGAATGGCGCGGCGAGGGCCGCGACCAGAAGGAATTTGGCCATGTGAAGCTCCGAAACTGCTGACGGTTTTGACTGCGTGTTTTTTGCTTTTATGGCGAAAGGATGCCGGCGACCTGACTCTGCGTCAACACTTTCGCAAAGCGCACCACCGGTCTGGCGGCTTTCTGCCGGACATCACTCCGACGCGATGGCCGCGCGCAGGAGCGCCTTGGCATCGTCCGACGCCCAGTCCGCATCGCCCGTCAGCCGTGCCACCTCGTGCCCGTCACGGTCGAGCAGCACCGTCACCGGCAGGCCCAGAACCGCCATCTGCCGCGCCAGGGTCGAGCCCGGATCGCGGTGCAGCGGCAGGTTCTCCACACCGATCTCGTCGAAGAAGGCTTCCATCGCAGGCGGGGGATTGCGGCCCGTGGCAATGGTGACGACCTCGAAATCCTCGCCGCCGAGTTCGGTCTGAAGCTCGGACAGCTGCGGCATCTCCTTGCGGCAGGGGGCGCACCAGGTGGCCCAGAAATTCACCAGCGTCCATTTTCCCGCGTAATCCGAAAGGTTCAGAGGCGCGCCCTCGAAGGTCTGGAAATCCGCATCGCCCACCTGCTTGCCTTCGGAATGCAGGTTCAGCTTCTTCATGTCGCCCGCACGCATGTCCGACAGCGCGGTGATCTCGGCCGTGGCCGGAATTGCAAGCGTCAGTGCAGCGGTATAGACGAGCGCGCCAAGAGCTTTGATCATGTGTCCTCCAGGGAAGGCCAGGAAATGTCCGATACGACCTCGAACCAGATGTGGGGTGGCCGCTTTGCCGCGGGACCGGACGCGATCATGGAGGCGATCAACGCCTCGATCGGGTTCGACAAACGGCTCGCGGCGCAGGACATCGCCGGATCGAGGGCCCATGCCGCCATGCTGGCCGCGACAGGCATCGTGGAAGCTAGCGATGCGGAGGCGATGAGGGAAGGCTTGCTCACCGTCTTGTCAGAGATCGAGGGCGGGACGTTTCAGTTTTCGACCGCGCTCGAGGACATCCACATGAATGTCGAAGCGCGCCTGAAAGAGATCATCGGCGAACCCGC
>CAZTEV010000287.1:0-2344 GCA_964612785.1 uncultured Roseivivax sp.
CCGATGCCGCGTGCGGTGATCTGCTCACCCAGCCACATCAGGAACATCGTGCCACCGACCAGCGTGATCATACAAGCGATGCGGAAATACATGCCCGGATCAGCGGCGATATCGCCAGCCTCAAGGGAGACAGCCAGGCCATAGGCCTGAAGCGTCGCCAGAGCCACCGTACCGAAGCGGGTGTATTGGTTGATCTTCTTGCGCCCCTGCTCGCCCTCTTTCTTGAGCTGCTCAAGCGCGGGCACCATCGAGGTCATCAGCTGAACGATGATCGAGGCCGAGATGTAGGGCATGATGCCCAGGGCGAAGATGCCCATCCGCCCCAGCGCGCCGCCGGTGAACATGGTCAGGATGCCGCCGATGCCCGCCTGCGCGCCCTCCATGAAGTCGCGCAGCGCCTGCCCGTCGATCCCCGGAACCGGGATGAACGTGCCCAGACGGAAGATGCAGAGCAGCATCAGCGTGTAGAAGATGCGTTTGCGAAGATCGGTGGCCGAGGCGAGCGCGGACCAGCTCGTATTCGCGGCCATTTGTTCGACAGCAGATGCCATGAAGCGGTCTCTCTTTTCAGACGAACGCCGCCCCGAGCCAGATCCGGCTTGAGGCGGCGTCGGAAAACTCTTCGAAGATGTAAGCGGGGGAAGACCCGCCTACAACCTTATTCGGCCGCCTGAGCCGTCTTGAGCGAACCGCCCGCCTTCTCCACGGCGGCGACCGCCGATTTGGAGGCGCCGGTCACGTCAAGCGTCACCTTCGAGGTGATGTCGCCCTTGGCGAGCACGCGGATGCCGTCGAGCTTGCGGCGCACGAGGCCCGAGGCCACCAATGCGTCCTCGTCGATCGTGGCGGAGGCGTCGAGCTTGCCCGCGGCCACGAACTTCTCGATCAGGCCGAGGTTCACGATGGCGTAGGACTTGCGGTTGGGCTTGTTGAAGCCGCGCTTGGGCAGACGCTGGTAGAGCGGCATCTGGCCACCCTCGTAGCCGTTGATGGCCACACCCGAGCGGGACTTCTGACCCTTGATACCCCGGCCACCCATCTTGCCGATGCCGGAGCCCGGGCCGCGGCCCACGCGCTTTTTGCGTTTCGTGGCGCCGTCGTTATCGCGCAGTTCGTGCAGTTTCATTTCGCTTCTCCTTAAGCCGGAAACGGTCCCCGAAGCGAATTGGACCGAACGCGGCATGGTTGTCAGTGATGCGATCCCTGCGGATCACCGGGGGCGTATAGACGTGGATCGATCCGGGATCAAGCGGGGGCTTGGGGGAAGTTGCAAGACCCCTGTGCGGCTGCGCGCATTGACCGCCCCGCCCCCTCGGATAGGTCACGACAAGCGCGCCCCCGGTCGGGGGCGACATGAACACACGTAACAGCGAGAATGACAGATGAAAGCCATGCGTCTCGCCGCCCCGGGCGGCCTCGACAAACTGAGCCTCGACGACATCGCGGATGCCCCCGCCCCCGGACCGGGCGAGGTTCGCGTTAAGATCCATGCAAGCTCGCTCAACTTTCACGATCTGGGCGTCGTCTCGGGCCGGATGCCCAGCGAGGACGGCCGGATCCCGATGTCGGACGGCGCGGGCGTCGTGACCGATATCGGCGACGGTGTGACCGAGTTCGCCGTGGGCGACAACGTCGTGTCGACCTTCTTTCCCCATTGGCTCGACGGAGAGCCGCCCATCGCGGATTTCTCCACGACGCCCGGGGATGGCGTCGACGGCTTCGCCCGCGAGGCCGTCACCCTGCCCTATACCTGCTTCACCCATGCGCCCGAAGGCTGGAGCCACGCGGAAGCCGCCACCATCACAACGGCGGGCCTGACCGCGTGGCGTGCGCTGGTGGTCAATGGCGGGCTCAAGGCCGGGGACGATGTGCTCGTCCTCGGGACCGGCGGCGTGTCGATCTATGCGCTGCAGATCGCGCGGGCCATGGGCGCGCGGGTCTTCGCGACCTCGTCCTCCGATGACAAGCTGGCGCGCCTGGAAGAGATGGGCGCTGCGGGCGGCGTGAACTACGCCAAGACCGAAGATTGGGGCGCCGAGATCGCCCGCATGACCGGCGGGCGCGGTGTCGACCACGTCATCGAGGTGGGCGGCCCCGCGACGCTGGCCAATTCCATCCAGGCCTGCCGGATCGGAGGCCATATGTCGCTGATCGGCGTACTTACAGGCCGCGAGGGCCAGATCCCGACCGCGGCGATGATGGCGAAGCACCAGAAGCTGCAGGGGCTCATCGTCGGCAGCCGTCAACATCAGATCGAGATGGTCCGCGCCATGGAGGTGACGGGCATCAAGCCGGTGCTCGATCAGGATTTCGCGCTGGCCGATCTGGCCAAGGCCTTCGAGCA
>CAZTEV010000288.1:0-2339 GCA_964612785.1 uncultured Roseivivax sp.
GCCAATGCCGGATCGGGCAAGACGCGGGTTCTGACGGACCGCGTGGCGCGGCTTCTGCTGTCGGGCGTCGCGCCCGAGAACATCCTGTGCCTGACCTACACCAAGGCCGCGGCAAGCGAGATGCAGAACCGGCTGTTCAAGCGGCTCGGCGAATGGGCGATGCTGGACAATGCGGCGCTTGGCGCGGCGCTGGCCGATCTGGGCGAGGATGGGCCCTTCCGGCCGGATTACCTGCAGCGCGCGCGGACGCTCTTTGCGCGCGCCATCGAGACGCCGGGCGGGTTGCGCATCCAGACGATCCATTCGTTCTGCGCCTCGCTTCTGCGGCGCTTCCCGCTCGAGGCGCAGGTCAGCCCGGACTTCCGCGAGGTCGAAGACCGCGCGGCAGAGCTTCTGCGGACCGAAATGCTGGACCGCATGGCCGATGGGCCGGAGGGCGGGCTGATCGCCGATCTGGCGGCGTATTTCACCGACAGCGACGAACGGATCGACGGGCTTCTGAAGGCGGTGCTCGGGCGCAAGGGCGCTTTCCTGCCGCCGCGCGCGCCAGAGGCGATCCGCGCGCTTTACGATGTGCCCCCGGGATACGGTCCGGACGATCTGCTGGCCGAGATTTTCCTGGGCAGCGAAGGCGACCTGATCGCAGAGCTGATCCCGCTCCTTCAGGCCAGCGGCGTGACCGACCAGCGCGCGGCGGAGGCGCTGTCGGATTTCACCGCGCCGGACGAGGCGGGGCGACAGGCCTTGTTGGCGGCGTTCTTCACGCAAACCGGCACACCGAGAAAGAATTTCCCCGCCGCGAAGATCCGCAAGGATCCGGCGAACGGGCCGCTGCTCACTGCGCTGGATCAGCTGATCGCCCGTCTCGAAGACGCGCAGGATCGCGCACGCGCGCTTGCGGCCGCCGAACGGGACCTGGCCCTGCACCGCTTCGCTCAGGTCTTCCTGCCCGCCTACGAGGCCGAGAAGACCGCGCGCGGCTGGCTGGATTTCGACGACCTGATCGAGAAGGCGCACGGGCTTCTGTCGGACGAGGCCGTGGCGCAATGGGTGCTCTACCGGCTCGATGGCGGGATCGACCACATCCTTGTGGACGAGGCGCAGGACACCAACCCGCTGCAATGGGACGTGATCGCCCTTCTCGCGCAGGAGCTGACCGCAGGTCAGGGTGCACGCCCCGATGCGGAGCGCACGATCTTCGTCGTGGGCGACACCAAGCAGTCGATCTACTCGTTTCAGGGCGCAGACCCGGAGGCGTTCGACCGGATGCGCGCCACCTTCGCCGCGCGGCTCGAACAATCGGAGACACCGCTGCAGGTCCGGTCGCTCGATTATTCCTTCCGCTCGGCGGGCGCGATCCTTGCCGCGGTGGATGCGACCTTTCAGGACGCCGAAGGGTCGGGTTTCGCGTCCGAGGGCCAGCACATCGCCTTCCATGACGGCATGTCCGGGCAGGTCGACCTATGGCCGGTCGTGCCGACGCCCGAAAAGGACGAGGAAGAGGACTGGACCGACCCCGTGGACCGCAAGGCCGCGCGGCACGAAACCGTCGTGCTGGCGGAACGGATCGCGGGGTTCATCCGCGACGCCATCGATCGCGGCCAGCCGCTTCAGCTGGGCAATCAGCCGCCGCGTGCGATGCATGCGGGCGATGTCCTGATCCTCGTGCGGCGGCGCAAAGAGCTGTTTCGCGAGATCATCCGCGCCTGCAAGGCCCGCGGCCTGCCGGTGGCGGGCGCCGACCGGATGAAGGTCATGGCCGAGCTTGCCGTGCGCGATATCGGCGCGCTTCTGTCCTTCCTTGCCACGCAGGAAGACAACCTGTCGCTTGCCACCGCGTTGCGCTCGCCCCTGTTCGGGCTGAGCGAGCAGGACCTCTTCACCCTCGCCCATCACCGCGAGGGGCCGAGCCTCTGGGAGGCCCTGCGCGGTCGTGCCGCGGATTATCCCGACACGGTCGCGATGCTGACTGACCTGCGCGACCGGGCGGATTTCCTGCGTCCCTACGATCTGATCGAACGCATCCTCACGCGCCATGGCGGCCGGGCCCGGCTGATCGGACGATTGGGGCATGAGGCCGAGGACGGTCTCGATGCGCTGCTGGCGCAGGCGCTGGCCTATGAGGCGGGCAACATCCCCTCGCTCACGGGTTTTCTGGGCTGGATGCAGACCGACGATCTGGAGATCAAGCGCAGCCCCGAAGCGGCGGGCCGCGCCATCCGCGTGATGACCGTGCACGGCGCGAAGGGGCTTGAGGCGCCGGTGGTGATCCTGCCCGATTGCGGCAAGCGGAAGGATGACGTGAAGGACGCGCTTCTGCCCGTGGGCGATGGCGCGGT
>CAZTEV010000289.1:0-2329 GCA_964612785.1 uncultured Roseivivax sp.
GTTCCCTTTGCAGCTTGCGGAAGCGACCGCGTGCAACCGGGGCGCGACCCGAACGGGGGCGTGGGCGACGTTATCCGCCGGGCTGTTGCAAAAGGGATTCGCTTTTGCGCATCAACTACTTGAGCTGACTGTCCTTGGAGCCGCGCCGATTGATCCCGCCGCGCGCCGCCGTGCGGCCGTCGCGGTCCGCCTGGCAGTCGGTGCACAGCTTGACACCCGGGATCGCCCTGCGGCGCGCATCCGGGATGGGCTCGTCGCATTCGGCGCAATGGGTCAGGCTGTCCCCCACGGGCGCGCGGCGCGCGCGCATGCGCTCCAGTTCCTCCGCGATCGAGGCTTCGATCTGTTCGCCGACCGCTCCGTCGCGGCTCCATCCACCTGCCATGGCCAATCTCCTTGTCCCTTGAAACTAGGGGCGCCGGGCCGCCGTGGCTAGGGCACGCATTTGTGCAATTGACCGCACACGCCCTGCGCTATCTTGCCCGTCGAGACCAAGGAGACACCCGCGATGAAGACCTTCGCCACCGCCCTCGCCGCGCTGTTGATCACGGCCCTGCCCGCAGCCGCGCTCGATTTCCGCTTTGCCTCCATCGACGGCGGCGATCTGGAGATGGCCGATTGGGAGGGCCAGCCGGTTCTCGTGGTAAACACCGCTTCGCGCTGCGGCTTCACCGGGCAATATGACGGGCTGCAGGCGCTTTATGACCGCTACCGCGATCAGGGGCTCATCGTTCTTGCCGTGCCCTCGGACGATTTTCGTCAGGAGCTATCAAGCGACGCGGAGGTCAAGGAATTCTGCGAGGTCAATTTCGCCATCGACATGCCGATGACCACGATCACGCCGGTGCGCGGAACGGATGCGCATCCCTTCTACGCCTGGCTGCGCGACGAGGCGGGCTTTGCGCCGTCGTGGAATTTCAACAAGGTGCTGATCGGCCCCGAGGGACAGGTGGTCGGCACCTATGGCTCGACCACCCGCCCGCTCAGTCAGATCCTCACGCGTGAGATCGAGGCGCTGCTCAGCCCGGCACGCGGGTGAGGGCTGCGTAGATCTCATCCTTCAGGGCCGCGCGCTCCTTGCGTTTGGCGGTTTGCGTCGCGTCATCGGTGGGCGTGACATCCGTCTCCATCCGGTGGATCTCCGCGTTGATCGCGGCATAGGTCTCGGCCAGCTTCGCGAAATGCGCGTCCGAGGCGCGCAATTCCGCGATGCGCGCCTTGTGTTCGGGAAAATCCTCGGCCAGCTGATGGGGGACATGGGTCATGGGAAGGCTCCTGTTGGCTACGTGTCGCCCCAGCCCTAACGCCCCTGGATCCGGGCGGCCTTGATCGGGATC
Organism: uncultured Roseivivax sp.; assembly: GCA_964612785.1. Classification (GTDB taxonomy): domain Bacteria; phylum Pseudomonadota; class Alphaproteobacteria; order Rhodobacterales; family Rhodobacteraceae; genus Roseivivax. The sequence continues at coordinate 1,338 of CAZTEV010000289.1, forward strand.
AAACCGCCCGGAGCTGTGGTACGGCGCTCAGCGCTGCGCCGTTTGCCAGTCGGGATGGATCCACGGCTCCGCATTCTCGGGCGGCAGCGACCGGCCCAGAACGTGATCCGCGATCTTCTCGCCCGCCAGAATGGACGGGCCGTTGAGGTTACCATTGGTGATCCGCGGAAAGATCGAGCTGTCGGCCACGCGCAGCCCCTCGACCCCGATCACGCGACCTTCGGGATCGACCACTGCGTGGCGGTCATCGGCGCGGCCCATCCGGCAGGTGCCGCAGGGGTGATAGGCGCTTTCCGCATGCTCCCGCACGAAATCGTCAAGCGCGTCATCGCTTTGGACCGCGTCCCCCGGCTGGATCTCGAAATCCGCGTAGGGTTTGAAGGCATCCTGCGCGAAGATCTCCCGCGTGAGCCGGATGGCCTTGCGGAATTCGATCCAGTCATCCGCGTGGCTCATGTAGTTGAAGGCGATCCGGGGCGCCTCTTCGGGGTCGGAGGATTTCAGCGTCACCGCGCCGCGCGATTTCGACCGCATCGGCCCCACATGCGCCTGGAAGCCATGGCCCTCGGCGGCGGCCTTTCCGTCATAGCGCACCGCCAGCGGCAGGAAGTGATACTGGATGTCGGGATAGTCGATCCCCTTGTCCGAGCGGATGAAGGCCGCGCTTTCGAACTGGTTCGACGCACCCGGCCCGGTCTTCGTGAAAAGCCACCGCGCGCCCACATAGGCCTTGCCCAGAAGGTTCCAGTACTTGAACAGGCTGACGGGCTCTTTGGCGGACATTTGGATGTAAAGCTCCAGATGGTCCTGCAGGTTCTGCCCGACGCCCGGCCGGTCGGCCACCACGTCGATGCCATGCTCCGCCAAATGCGCGGCAGGGCCGATGCCCGAATGCATCAGGATCTTCGGAGAATTGAGCGAGGAGGCCGCGACGATGACCTCCCGGCCCGCGCGCACCACCTCGATTCCGTTCGGAAACCGCACCTCGACGC
>CAZTEV010000290.1:0-2320 GCA_964612785.1 uncultured Roseivivax sp.
GCGGCGGGGGTGTTCATATCCGTCAGGCAGGCCACGGTCGGACAGCCCGCATCGTTCGCGGTGCTCACCAGCGCCGTGGCCAGTTCGCGCGCCGCCTCCGCCGTCTTCATGAAGGCGCCCGAGCCCACCTTCACGTCCAGCACCAGCCCCTCAAGCCCGGCGGCCAGTTTCTTCGACAGGATCGACGCGGTGATGAGATCGGTGGAGGCGACCGTGCCGGTCACATCCCGCACCGCGTAGAGCCGCCGGTCGGCGGGGGCGATATCCGCCGAGGCGCCGACGATGGCGCATCCGGCCTCGGCCACGACGCGGGCGAAGGCGTCTTCGGACAACGATGTGCGCAGGCCCGGGATCGCGTCGAGCTTGTCGAGCGTCCCGCCCGTATGGCCCAGGCCCCGGCCCGAGATCATCGGCACATAGACCCCGAGCGCCGCAAGGGCGGGGGCGAGAACGAGGCTCACGCAATCGCCCACACCGCCCGTCGAATGCTTGTCGAGCACCGGACCCGGCAGGTCCCAGCGCAGGATCCGGCCCGAGTCGCGCATGCCGAGGGTCAGCGCCGTGCGGCCCGCATCGCCCAGCCCGCCCAGACAGACCGCCATTGCGAAGGCGCCCGCCTGCGCGTCCGACACGGAGCCGTCCGCGAGCCCCCGCGCGAAGTTTTGCAACGCGGGCGCGTCGAGCCGCACACCCCGGCGCATCGCATCGAGAAGCTCGGCCGTCTGCATCAGCGCTTGTCCATATGTCCCGCGCCGAACGCGCCCGGCAGCAATTCGCCCAGGCTCAGCGTGACCTCGTCGCCCGCAAGCGTGGCGAGCGTGACCATCATGCCGGGCGACGCGAATTCCGCGATCTTCTGGCGGCAACCACCGCAGGGTGGGACCGGCGCGGGGCTGTCGGCTACGACATAGAGGGACGCGATCTCGGTCTCGCCCGCCGCGACCATGGCCGCGATTGCGCCTGCTTCGGCGCAGGTGCCCTCGGGATAGGCCACGTTCTCGACGTTGCAGCCTGCATGCACGGCGCCCGAGGGCGTCTTCAGCGCGGCGCCGACCTGAAAGCCCGAATAGGGCGCATAGGCCTTCGCGCGGACATCGAGGGCGGTTTCACGAAGCGACATGGCGGGCCTCCTTGCGATGGGCGATTTCCGCGGAAGGGCGCGGACCGGACCGCCACAGTGTCGTCTCGGCGGGTGCTGTGCAAGTCCGCCGGGAGCGTTGCAACCAATGCAAGCCCGTGTTCCACCGTCGGCGCCTTCCGGCGGGTCGCAAAACACGGTAACGCTGTGCGCGGAGAGAAAATAGCGGAGGGGAACATGTCCGATCAGGCGAAGGATGCGGCGCGCCAGCTGGCGCTGGATTATCACGAATTCCCGAAGCCCGGTAAGCTCGAGATCCGCGCGACGAAGCCTTTGGCCAATGGCCGCGATCTGGCCCGCGCCTACAGCCCCGGCGTGGCGGAGGCCTGTCTCGAGATCAAGGAGACCCCCTCGGATGCTTCGCGCTACACCGCGCGCGGGAACCTCGTGGCGGTGGTCACGAACGGCACCGCGGTGCTGGGCCTCGGCAATATCGGCGCGCTTGCCTCGAAGCCCGTGATGGAGGGCAAGGCGGTCCTGTTCAAGAAATTCGCGGGCATCGACTGCTTCGATATCGAAGTGGATGAAAGCGACCCCGAAAAGCTCGCCAAGATCGTCTGCGCGCTGGAGCCGTCCTTCGGCGCGGTCAACCTCGAGGACATCAAGGCGCCCGATTGCTTCATCGTCGAGGAGTATTGCCGCAAGCACATGAACATCCCCGTCTTCCACGACGACCAGCACGGCACGGCCATCGTGGTGGGGGCTGCGGCGGTCAACGCGCTTCGGATCGCGGACAAGAACATCGAGGATATCAAGATCGTCTCGACGGGCGGCGGCGCGGCGGGGATCGCCTGCCTCAACATGCTGCTGAAGCTGGGGCTGAAGCGCGAGAATGTCTGGCTCTGCGATATCGAGGGGCTGGTCTATGAGGGGCGCGAGGCCGACATGACCCCGCAGAAGGCGGCTTTCGCGCAAGGGACCGAGCCGCAGAACCTCGATGACGTGATCGAGGGCGCGGATCTGTTCCTGGGTCTGTCCGGGCCCAACGTTCTCAAGCCCGAAATGGTGAAGAAGATGGCCGAGAAGCCCATCATCTTCGCGCTGGCCAACCCCAACCCCGAGATCATGCCCGACGCCGCCCGCGAGGTGGCGCCCGATGCGATCATCGCCACGGGCCGGTCGGATTTCCCGAACCAGGTCAACAACGTCCTGTGCTTCCCCTACATCTTCCGGGGCGCGCTC
>CAZTEV010000291.1:0-2308 GCA_964612785.1 uncultured Roseivivax sp.
ACCGCGCTGGAGCTTGGCGAGGGCGCGCGGCGCATTCAGCAGGCTGAGGCTTACAAGAACGGTCTGGTGGAGTTGCAGGATGCGGCGTCGCAAGCGGCCATCGCGTCGGTGCCGCTTCATGCCGGTCAGAGGGTGCTCGACTATTGCGCGGGCGGCGGGGGCAAGGCGCTTGCGCTGGCCGCGGCCTGTCCGGAGGCCAAGATCGCGGCGCATGACATCGATGCGGGGCGGATGCGCGATCTGCCCATCCGCGCAAAGCGGGCGGGGGCAAAAGTGACCCTGTGCGCGCCGGGCGATCCTGGGACGGGCTATGACCTCGTGCTGGTCGACGCGCCCTGTTCGGGCTCGGGGACCTGGCGCAGGACGCCGGATGCGAAATGGCGTCTGAGTGCCGCGCGACTGGCGGAACTCGTGACCCTGCAGAGCGAAATTCTCGATGCCGCGCGCGACCTTGTCGCCCCCGGGGGACGCCTTGTCTACATGACCTGTTCGCTTCTTTCGGTCGAAAATGGCGGGCAGATCGCCGACTTCGCCGCGCGCCACGGCTGCGAAGTGCTGTCTCAGCGCCAGTTCACACCGCTCTCGGGTGGCGACGGTTTCTTCGTAGCCCATCTCCAGCTCTGATTTTTCCAGCTCTGATTTTTCCGCCCTTGCGTGCCCTATTCCGACTGTCGCGTGATTGACTCAATCGACAGTTGAAAGTCTAGTCGCGTTAATTGGGTTTTAATTATTTTACCGCGCTATGGGGCCGACGTGTCAGGCAGGGAGGCGAGCGTGGTGCGGAACGAATTGATGCTGCAGCCACTCTCGAAGACGATGGCGGCGCTGGCGCCGGGTGCGGTCTATTTGCTGCTTGCAGCGGGAATTGCGGCGGCGATTGCCTTCGTGATGCCCGATGAGGTGGTGACCTGGGCCATGTTCTCCGTCGCGGGGACGCTCGTGATCACGGCGGTCTGGCTGCGTCTGGCCTTGGCGCAGGACCGAAGGCGGCGCGCAAGACAGCAGGAAACGCTCGCGAATTTCATCGCCCATGACGCAGCCCCCAGCTTCACTACGGACCCCGAAGGCGAAATCGGCTATCAAAACCGCGCCGCGCTGGATCGTTTCGGCTCACGCGGCGGGCAGGGGTTGGCGCGGACCCTGGCGGAGCTTTTCGCCGATCCGGGCGCGGTGTTGCGCCGCCTGCAAAGCAAGGCAGAGGCGACGGGGGCCGCGCGCGAGGATCTTGTGACCCGGCGCGGCCATCTGCGGCTCTCGGTCCATCGTATCGGCTCGGGCGATTTTCTCTGGCGGCTCGAAGATATGGCCGAACGGGCGATTGGCGGGCGTGGCGCGGAAACGATCAGCCTTCCGATGCTCACCGTCTCCAACGGCGGCACGATCCTTTTCATGAACGAGGCGTTACGGCGGCTCGTGGGGGAGCGGGTGCGTTCCCTCGATCGCATCTTCACCGATCTGCCGCTGCGCTCGGGCGAAGAGCACGAGATCAAGGGCGAGGATGGCCCCGTCACCGCGGTCGTGGCCCAGCTTGAAGGGGTGGGCGGGCGATCCGAGGTTTATCTGCTGCCGATCGGAGGGCCGCGCTCTGCCGAAGAAGGCGCGAATTTCGAGGCGTTGCCCGTCGCTATGCTGCGCCTGTCGGCCCATGGCCGCGTGCGCGCAGCCAATCGTGCCGCGCGTGGCCTCCTGGGCGGGATCGAGCCGCAGACCCGCCTCTCCGACCTTCTCGAGGGGCTCGGGCGTCCGGTCTCCGACTGGGTGAACGACGCACTCGCGGGCCGCGCCGATGGCCGTCCTGAAGTGCTGCGCGCCCGGCGTGGCGACAAGGAAGTCTTTCTTCAGGTCACCCTCTCGCGGATCGTGGAAAACGGGCGCGCCGGGCTGCTCGCCGTCTTGTCCGACGCGACGCAGCTCAAGACACTCGAGGCGCAATTCGTGCAAAGTCAGAAGATGCAGGCAATCGGTCAGCTGGCCGGCGGTGTCGCGCATGATTTCAACAACCTGCTCACCGCGATCTCTGGCCATTGCGACCTGCTGATGCTGCGCCATGACAAGGGCGATGGCGACTATGCCGATCTCGATCAGATCAGCCAGAATGCCAATCGCGCCGCGGCGCTGGTCGGTCAGTTGCTCGCCTTCTCGCGCAAGCAGACGCTGAAGCCGGAGATACTCGATCTGCACGACACGCTTTCCGATCTGACCCATCTGCTCAATCGGTTGGTTGGCGAAAAAGTCGTCCTGAGCGTCAAGCATGAAAGCGATCCCGGACGGGTGCGCGCGGACAAGCGGCAACTCGAACAGGTCATAA
>CAZTEV010000292.1:0-2283 GCA_964612785.1 uncultured Roseivivax sp.
GCCCTGCTCTCCGGGCAGCCGGCCGCGCTGCTTCCGCATCTTGTCGGCGGTCTGCCAGGTTCGGATGATGACCTCGCCGATGCGCCCCATGGCCTGGCTGTCCGACGCGATGATCGAGAAGGCGCCCATGTCGTGCAGGATATCCTCGGCCGCGATGGTCTCGCGCCGAATGCGGGATTCCGCGAAGGCGATATCCTCGGGGATCGACTTGTCGAGGTGATGGCAGACCATGAGCATGTCGAGATGTTCTTCGATCGTGTTCACGGTGAAAGGGCGCGTCGGGTTCGTCGACGACGGCAGGACGTGATCCAGACCACAGATCTTGATGATGTCCGGCGCATGGCCGCCGCCCGCGCCCTCGGTGTGGAAGGCGTGGATCGTGCGGCCCTTCATGGCCTTCACGGTATGCTCCACGAACCCGCTCTCGTTCAGCGTATCGGTGTGGATCATCACCTGCACGTCCATCGCATCGGCCACCCCGAGGCAGCAATCGATGGCGCCGGGGGTGGTGCCCCAGTCCTCGTGCAGTTTCAGCGCGCAGGCGCCCGCATTGACCTGCTCCTCGAGGGCTGCGGGCAGCGAGGCATTGCCCTTGCCCGCGAAGGCGAGGTTCATCGGGAAGGCATCGGCAGCCTGCAGCATGCGCCCGATATGCCACGGCCCCGGCGTGCAGGTGGTCGCAAGCGTGCCATGGGCGGGCCCGGTGCCGCCGCCCAGCATCGTCGTCAGGCCCGAATGCAGCGCGTCCTCGATCTGCTGGGGGCAGATGAAGTGGATATGGCTGTCGAAGCCGCCCGCGGTCAGGATGCGCCCCTCGCCCGCGATGGCCTCGGTGCCGGGGCCCACGATGATATCGACGCCGGGCTGGGTATCGGGGTTGCCCGCCTTGCCGATCTTGTGGATGCGCCCGTCCTTGAGGCCTACATCGGCCTTGTAGATGCCGGTCCAGTCGACGATCAGCGCGTTTGTGATAACCGTGTCGACAGCGCCTTCCGCGCGCGTGACCTGGGACTGCCCCATGCCGTCGCGGATGACCTTGCCACCGCCGAATTTCACTTCCTCGCCGTAATGGAGCGCATTGGCGCCGGACCCGCCCGAGGCCGAAGCGCCTGCGCGTTCGGCGATCAGGTCGCGTTCCACCTCGATGATGAGGTCGGTATCGGCAAGCCGCAGCCGGTCGCCCACTGTGGGGCCGAACATGGCCGCGTAATCGGCGCGTTTGATCGTTGCGGGCATGTCTGTCTCCTATCGCATCGCGCGGAAATCGTCGTTCCGGCGCAAGGTCATTTCTTCCAGGCAGCTGTAATAGACCAGCGGCGCGATGGAGCCCCCGGCATATTGGTCGCGCTCGGCCTCGCAGCGCGCATCGCGGGTCTTGAGCCAGGCGCGTTGTTCGGTCAGCAGACGCTGCCCCCAGCCTGCCGCATCGGCGCGCGGCTTGACGATGCCCCAGAGCCGGTTCAGCTCCGCATCGGCCACCGCCCAGTCCTGGCTCGCACACCAGTTGAGCGCCATCTGCGTCTGATCGCGGGCGCAGTCGAATTCCTGCGCCGCGCCAAATGTCGGCGCCAGCATCGCAAGCCCGCAGATCATGCGTCGCATCATAGCGTTCCCATAACCGCCTGATTGAAGCCCACCACGCGCCGCGCGCCCGAGAGCGGGATAAGGTTTACCTCCCGCCGCTGGCCCGGCTCGAAGCGCACGGCGGTGCCCGCCGCGATGTCGAGCCGCTGGCCCCGCGCGGCCTCGCGGTCGAACTCGAGCGCCGGATTGGCTTCGGCGAAATGGTAATGCGAGCCCACCTGCACGGGTCGGTCGCCGGTATTGGCAACCATCAGCGTGGTGACGGGCGCGTCCGGGTTCAGCGTCAGGCTGCCATCTTTCGGGAACATCTCTCCGGGGATCATGGGCGGCGCCTCCTAGCGGATGGGATTGTGGACGGTGACGAGTTTCGTGCCGTCCGGAAACGTGGCCTCGACCTGAACTTCGTGGATCATCTCGGGCACCCCTTCCATGCATTGATCGCGGGTGATGACCTCGGCGCCCGCCTGCATCATCTCGGAGACCGACCGCCCGTCGCGCGCGCCTTCGACCACCGCGTCGGTGATGAGCGCGATGGCCTCGGGGTGATTGAGCTTCACGCCGCGGGCGAGCCGCTTGCGCGCCACCTCGGCGGCCATGGCCACCAGCAGCTTGTCTTTTTCGCGGGGTGACAGGTTCATGTCAGAGCCTCCAGGACGCAGGAAGTGTATCGCGGCTGAGCCGGTCGAGAATGGGCAGAAG
>CAZTEV010000293.1:0-2265 GCA_964612785.1 uncultured Roseivivax sp.
AGCGGATCACCTCTTCGCGGCGGTCCATGCAGAAGTCGATGTCGAAGTCGGGCATGGAGACCCGTTCGGGGTTCAGGAACCGCTCGAAGAGCAGCGAATAGCGCAGGGGATCAAGGTCGGTGATCGTCAGCGCATAGGCCACGAGGCTGCCCGCGCCCGAACCCCGCCCCGGCCCCACCGGGATGTCGTGATCCTTGGCCCATTTGATGAAGTCGGCCACGATCAGGAAGTAGCCGGGAAACCCCATCCCCTCGATGATGCCCAGCTCGAAATCGAGCCGCTTTTCATAGTCTTCCACGCTGGTCGCATGGGGAATGACCGCAAGCCGCGCGGCAAGGCCTTCCTTCGCCTGACGGCGCAGCTCGTCGACCTCGTCATCGGCAAAGCGCGGCAGGATCGGGTCGCGCCTGTAGGCCATGAAGGCGCAGCGGCGGGCGATCTCGACCGTGTTTTCCAACGCCTCGGGCAGATCCGCGAACAGCGTCACCATCTCTTCGGGCGATTTGAAGTAATGCTGCGGGGTCAGGCGGCGGCGCGGCTCCTGCTGGTCCACATAGGCGCCTTCGGAGATACAGATCAGCGCGTCATGCGCCTCGTACATCTTGGCCTGCGGGAAATAGACATCGTTGGTCGCGACAAGCGGAATGCCCATCGCATAGGCCATCTCGACGAACCCGCGTTCAGTCAGGCGTTCTGCTTCGGGCGCGCCGTCCTCGCCCGGATGGCGCTGCAACTCGACATAGAGCCTGTCCCCGAAGATCGCGTGAAGCCGCACCATCAGCGCCTCGGCCGCGCCCCGGCTGCCGTTGCGCAGAAGGCGCCCGACCGGACCGTCGGGACCGCCCGAGAGGCAGATCACATCCTCGGAATGCGCCTCCAGCTCATCGAGCGTGACATGGGCCAGCTCCCCGTCGCCGCGCAGGTAAAGACAGGAATTGAGCTTCATCAGATGTTCGTAGCCGCGCTCCGTCTGCGCCAGCAGGACCACGGGTGCAGGATCGCGCGGACGCTCTCCGGGGCCCGGTTCGACGAAGCGCAGATCGACCTGGCAACCGATGATCGGCTGGATGCCCGCATCCGCCGCACCGACCGAGAATTCCAGCGCCGAAAAGAGGTTGTTGGTGTCCGTCACGGCCACGGCGGGCATGCCCGCCTGCGCGCAGAGACCCGGCAGCTTCTTCAGCCGCATGGCCCCTTCGAGCAGCGAATATTCGGTGTGAACACGGAGATGAATGAATCGGGGATCGGCCATGGCGCCACGATATGCTGAGGTCGCGCGCGGCGAAAGCCCCATAACTCGTGATGAATTCCGACCTTGCTTATTCCTGATAAAAACAATAGGGATTCGAATATTCAATACCTGACAAAAGGAATCAGAAATGCTTCGGACGCTGTATCCCCTCGCCGCCATCCTGTTTGGCACCGCCGGTCTGGCCTCTGGCCCGGGCGAAACGCACCACAAGGGCGCCGATTACCTGCCCGGTGGCGCGCTCAGCTATGCGGTCTTCGAGGCCTCGATAGATCACGCCGACCTCATGTCCTGCCCGGCGCAGTTCGACCCGGACGCGGTCTTCTGCCGCCTGACGCTCGCGGCCGAGCAGGCGCATGTCTTCGTCTTCTCCTATGACGGCGACCAGCCGCTTCTGGCGGTGAAGCACTACCCGCTCGAAGACGATTTCCTGCCGTTCTGAGCGGCACGAGATCCCGGCAAGGGACGCCATGGCGCGTCCTTTGCCCGGCTCGGGTGCATTTTCCCTTGCCAAGCCCGCGCCCGCGCTCCTAGCCTGAGCCCCGCACAGACAGCCCGCCGCCTTCTACGCCGCATCGAGGGCGCGCATGTCACGGGCATCGGGTAAGGCGGCAAGGTTTCATCATGGATATCCGCTTTCTTCTCAACGGAGAGAGTGTCGAGCTTCGGGACGTGGCGCCGACGGTCACGCTGCTTGACTGGCTGCGCGAGACGCGCTGCCTGACCGGCACGAAAGAGGGCTGCAACGAAGGCGATTGCGGCGCCTGCACGGTGATGGTCACCGATGCGCGGGGCGCGCGGGCGCTCAATGCCTGCATCCTGTTCATGCCGCAGCTGCACGGACGCGCCGTGCGCACGGTCGAAGGCATCGCGGGCCCGGACGGCGCGCTGCATCCGGTGCAACAGGCGATGGTGGACGAGCATGGCAGCCAATGCGGCTTCTGCACGCCGGGCTTCGTCGTCTCCATGGCGGTCGCGCATCTGAACGGCGAGACGGGCCATGACGACGCGCTTGC
>CAZTEV010000294.1:0-2246 GCA_964612785.1 uncultured Roseivivax sp.
CTCGATCGCGACGGCTGGCGCGAGGAAAAGCGGCCCTTCACCTTCACCTCGCTGCCGCAGGACGACACGCTGGAATTCGTCATCAAGTCCTATCCCGATCATGACGGCGTGACCGAGCAGATCGCGCAGCTCAAGGCGGGGGACAGCGTCATCATCGACGATCCCTGGGGCGCCATCGCCGATCACGGCGCGGGCTGGTTCATTGCGGGCGGCGCGGGTGTGACGCCCTTCATCGCCATCCTCAATAAGCGGCTGAAGGAGCATGGCACGCTCGACGGCTCGACGCTGATCTTTTCGAACAAGACCGAGGCCGACATCATCCTGCGCGAGACCTTCGAGGGCATGACCGGTCTGAAATGCGTCTTCACCGTCACCGATGAGCCCGAAAGCCCGCTGTGCATGGGGATGATCGGGCAGGAAATGCTGTCCCAGCACGTCACGCCCGATAGCGGGCCCTGCTATATCTGCGGCCCGGATCCGATGATCGAGGCGGTCTCGGATGCTCTGAAGAAAATCGGCGTGTCAGACGACCACATCATCACCGAGGAATTCGACTGAGGCGCATCGCCCCGCGGACATGGCTATCGGGGGCCCGGTCAGAACCACTGGCCGGGCTCCATCAATCCCAGGTCCAGAAGCTGGCGCGAATGCCATTCGAACGGCGTCGAATTGTGCCAGGTGAAGCCGTGAATATCGAAGGTGGAGCCCGGGTTCTTCTTCAGCGCCTTCGCGGTACGGAACGACACGATCGCGGCCGTCAGGTTGTTGTGCCACGGGCAGGCATAGGTGTTGTATTCCTCGTCCGAGAAGGTGTGATTGTCCCGGAGCGTCAGACCGGGCTTGGCGCGGAACAGCGCGATCCGGTCGATCTTGCGGCGTTTCTGGGGGATGTGTTCCTCGTACCGCCAGCGCAGGCCCCCATAGAAGTCGAGCTGCCGCTCTTTCGGGTGGTTGTGGTTGTCCGGATCGTTCCGCGCGAGGGCGTAATAGCCCGATTTGTCGAGGCAGGCATCGTCGAGCGAGACCGCGTCGGGCGCCTTGTGCAAATCGCGCGCATACAGATCGATCACGTAGGTCAGCATCGCGTCGCGGCGTTCTTCGGTGTGAAAGCTCAGCATCTCGGAGACCGTGCGCGTCTCGCAGAACGGGTAGAACAGGTATTCGGCGTTGTAGCAATAATACATCCACAATCCGGGTGCGGCCTGCGCGATCCGGTTCACGCAATCCTGCGCCACACCTTCGCGGGTCAGATCGTCGTCGATGCGGATGACCTCGTCGCTCAGATCGGGCGGCAGCGAAAAGATCGACGGCATGAAGACGATCACGCTGCGGAAGCCCAGATGCTGGTGATGGCGGATCGTGGTGTCGAGCTCGACCTCGTCCTCCGCGAAGATCATCGCTATGGGCCCGGCTTTCAGGGCCGTGCCGGGATCGGTTAGGAACGTCTGGATATTGGGATACTGCATCTGGTGCCCGGGTTTTTCACGAGAGTCCTGAAATTCGGTGTCCATTGCAAGAGGCGGCGCTTCTGCGCTATGTGCGCCGCGCACCGACACCCCGGGAGGCCCGTGCCATGACCGCGCCGAAGAAGCTGTTTATCAAGACCTATGGCTGTCAGATGAACGTCTATGACAGCGAACGCATGGCCGAGGCGCTGGGCGGGCAGGGCTATATCGCGACCGACACGCCGGACGATGCGGACATGATCCTGCTCAACACCTGTCACATCCGGGAAAAGGCCGCCGAGAAGGTCTATTCCGAGCTGGGCCGCTACAAGGGCCTGAAGGCCGAGAAGCCGGATCTGAAGATCGGCGTGGCGGGCTGTGTCGCGCAGGCCGAGGGCGCGGAGATCGTGCGCCGTCAGCCGATGGTGGATCTGGTCGTGGGGCCGCAAAGTTACCATCGCCTGCCGCAGCTTCTGGAAGCGACGAAAGGCGGTGCCCGCGCGCTCGACACGGAATTCCCCGACGAGGACAAGTTCGACCACCTGACCGCGCGCCCGAAGGCCCGCCGCGCCCCCGCCGCGTTCCTGACCGTGCAGGAGGGCTGCGACAAGTTCTGCGCCTTCTGCGTCGTGCCCTATACCCGCGGCGCCGAGGTGTCCCGCCCGGTGGATCGTGTGCTGGCCGAGGCGCGCGATCTGGTCGAGCGGGGCGTGCGCGAGATCACGCTTCTGGGCCAGAACGTAAACGCCTATCACGGGGTGGGGCCGGACGGCGCGGACTGGTCGCTTGCGCGGCTCGTGC
>CAZTEV010000295.1:0-2242 GCA_964612785.1 uncultured Roseivivax sp.
CTGGTCGCCATCGCGCGTGCCCTGTCCATTGATGCGCGTGTGGTGATCATGGACGAACCGACAGCGGCCCTGTCGCACAAGGAAATCCAGGAGCTTTACGAACTGGTCGAGGCGCTGAAGGCGCAGGGCAAGGCGATCCTGTTCATCAGCCACAAGTTCGACGAGATCTTCCGCATCGCCGACCGCTACACCGTCTTCCGTGACGGCCAGTTCGTCGGTGACGGACGCATCGCGGATGTGAGCGAGGCAGATCTCGTCAAGATGATGGTGGGCCGCGATGTCAGCCAGATCTTTCCCGAGCGCGACCGTGAGCTGGGCGAGGAGGTCCTTCAGGTCGAGGGCTACGCGCATCCCACCGAGTTCGCCGATATCGGCTTCACCCTGCGACGGGGCGAAATCCTGGGATTCTACGGACTGGTCGGCGCTGGCCGGTCGGAATTAATGCAGGCCCTGTTCGGGATCACCCGGCCATCTGCGGGCACCGTAAGGGTCGACGGACAGGAGCGCACGATCCGGTCGCCCGCCGATGCCATCGCGCAGGGCATCGTCTATGTGCCCGAGGATCGCGGCAAACAGGGCGCGATCACCGCGTTGCCGATCTTCCAGAACGTCACCCTGCCATCTCTGGGGCGGACATCGCGCAACGGGTTCTTGCGCCTGGCGGAAGAGTTTCAGCTTGCCCGCGACTACACCGAACGGCTGGACCTGCGCGCGGCCTCGCTCGATACCGAGCTGGGCACGCTGTCTGGCGGGAATCAGCAAAAGGTCGTCATCGCCAAATGGCTGGCCACGCAACCCAAGGTCATCATTCTCGACGAGCCCACGAAGGGCATCGATATCGGCTCCAAGGCGGCGGTGCACGCGTTCATGGCCGAACTGGCTGCGGAAGGGCTGGCGGTCATCATGGTCAGCTCCGAGATCCCCGAAATCCTCGGCATGTCGGACCGGGTGATCGTCATGCGTGAAGGCCGCATGGCCGCCGAGCTGGTGGACGATGAGCTGTCCCCCGAAACCCTTGTGCGGCACGCAGCCGGTATCTGAGGAGGCTTCATGCTGACCCGTTTCATTGCCTCTCGCGAAGCGCTGCTCGTTGCGGCCATCGGCCTGCTTCTGGCGGTGATCGCGACGCGTTTTCCCGCTTTCGTCACGCCCGCCAATCTGGCGGATGTCTTTAACGACACGTCGCCGCTCATCCTTCTGGCCATCGGGCAGATGGTGGTGATCCTGACGAAGTGCATCGACCTCAGTGTCGCGGCCAATCTGGCGCTGACGGGCATGGCGGTCGCGATGCTGAACGTGGCCTTCCCGGGCCTGCCCGTGCCGCTCTTGATCCTTGCGGCCATTGGTTTGGGCACGGTGATGGGGATGGCCAATGGGCTTCTGGTGTGGAAGCTGGCGATCCCGCCCATTGTCGTGACGCTTGGCACGATGACGATTTTCCGCGGCCTGATCTTTCTGCTGTCCGGTGGCGACTGGGTGAACAGCCACGAGATGAGCGACGCCTTCAAGGCCTTCCCGCGCGCCGAGATCCTGGGCCTGCCGATGCTGAGCTGGACCGCGATCCTGGCCATCGCCGCCTTCACCGTGCTGATGACCCGCACCACTCTGGGCCGCGCGGCCTATGCCGTGGGCGGTAATCCGCATGCCGCGACCTATACCGGCATCGACGTGGGCAAGACGCAGTTCTGGGCCTTCACCCTGTCGGGCGCGCTTGCCGGGCTGACCGGCTATCTGTGGGTGTCGCGCTATGCGGTGGCCTATGTCGACATCGCAGGCGGGTTCGAGCTGGACGTTGTCGCAGCCTGCGTCATCGGCGGCATTTCCATCGCAGGCGGCATCGGCACGGTGGGCGGTGCGGTGCTGGGCGCGCTGTTTCTCGGCGTGATCAAGAACGCACTGCCGGTGGTCAATATCTCACCCTTCTGGCAGCTCGCCATCTCCGGCGCGGCGATCATCATCGCCGTCGCGGTGAATGCGCGCGCCAACCGCACCAAGGGACGCATCATCCTCAGATCCGCGGAGCAAACGGCATGACCGACACAACCCGTTTCATCCCCGACCGTCTGCAATCGCCGCTGGAGCGACGGCTGAAAAGCTGGGAGAGCCTGCTATTGCTGGTGGCGATCTGCATCTTCGTCGCCAACTCCTTTGCCTCGCCCTACTTTCTGAACGCGTGGAACCTTTCGGACGCGACCTTCAACTTCACCGAAAAGGCGATGATCGCCTTTGCCATGGCGCTGCT
>CAZTEV010000296.1:0-2239 GCA_964612785.1 uncultured Roseivivax sp.
TGCAGCGCCTGTCGCAATCCCGCGCCATCGCGCTCGATATGGAAAGCGCCACGATCGCGGCGAACGGCTTCCGCTTCCGGGTACCCTACGGCACGCTTCTGTGTGTCTCGGACAAGCCGCTGCATGGGGAATTGAAGCTGCCGGGCATGGCATCGGACTTCTACAAAACCCAGGTGACGCGCCATCTGCGCATCGGAATCCGGGCCATGGAGGTCCTGCGCGAAATGCCGCTGTCGCGGATTCACAGCAGAAAACTGCGCAGTTTCGAGGAAACCGCCTTCCTTTGACCCGGCGGCACACGTAAAAAGTGCTTGTTTTTATCGGTATCACGAACGCTAATCGTTGTGTTTTCACGCAAGATACGGTTCTAATAAGCCCCAATGCCCCAACAGGGGGAGGCTAGAGGAGACACAAATGGCGAAGCCCATGACCAAGACCCAGCTCGTCGCCGCGCTCGCGGAAGAGATGGACAGCGACAAGAAATCCGCAGGCGAAGCGCTCGACGCGATCACCAGCATCATCACCCGCGAAGTCGCCGCGGGCGGCGCCGTGACCCTGCCGGGCGTCGGCAAGATCTACTGCCGCGAGCGCCCCGAGCGCATGGTCCGCAACCCCGCGACCGGCGAGCAGTTCAAGAAAGAGGCAGACAAGCAGGTCAAGATGACCATCGCCAAGGCACTCAAGGACAGCGTGAACGGCTGATCCTGCCGCACAGCAGAGATTTTGGGGACCGTACCGGAAGGTGCGGTCCTTTTCGTTTGGATCGCCAGTCACGGAACGCCTGTCACAGTAGCGCCCGCCTTTCGCGTGCAGGCCGGGCGTCGCATTCCCCGGACCTGCTTCGGTGGCGCGACGGACAGGTTGCACATTCCCGACGATGAGCCCGCCCCGTGGCCTTGTTCAAGACGCGGACACCCACCGCCCCGCCCCGCCCCTGCCCCGATACCGGACCGCACCCTGTCCCAGACCGCACCCTGTCCCGGACTTGATCCGGGACCTCGCCTCGCCCCACCCCAACACCACGCGGCACCGTCACAGCCCCCACGCGCCTTTGCCCTTGCAGACTCACCCGCGCATCCGTATATCCCCCTCAACAGCGGCGCGCTGGGGTCCACACCCGGCGCACCACCGGAACAGGGTAACGGGCCGCGCGCCCGTTTTTTTGTGCCCGAACGCAACCGATGACGCACAGGACATCATGACCGACCTGATCGCAAAGACCGCCATGGACCAGCGCATTGCCGAGATCGCCCGCCCGGTGATCGAGGATATGGGCTTCGAGCTGGTGCGCGTGCGCCTGCAGGGCGGCAAGACGCCCCTGCTGCAGATCATGGCCGAACGTCCCGAAGGCGGGATCGAGGTCGATGAATGCGCGCAGATTTCCACCGCGCTTTCTGCTACGCTCGACGTGGAGGATCCGATCCTCGATGCCTACACGCTCGAAGTTTCCTCGCCCGGGATCGACCGCCCGCTCACGCGGCTCAAGGATTTCGACACGTTCGAAGGCTACGAGGCCAAGATCGAGACGCATGACATGATCGACGGCCAGAAGCGCTTCAAGGGCGTTCTGGCGGGCGTCGAGGGGGACGAGGTTCTGATCAATATCGAGGCGGGCACGGTCGGGCTCCAATTCGACTGGCTGGCCGATGCCAAGCTGGTGCTCACCGATGAGCTGATCCGCGAGATGCTCAAGGCCCGCAAGGCCCAGGGCTTTGACGAAAGCAAGTTCGATACTGTCGAGGCCGATGACGGCCAAACCGAGGAGTAAGACACATGGCCATCACATCCGCCAACCAGCTGGAGCTTCTGCAGACCGCAGAAGCCGTCGCGCGGGAAAAGATGATCGACCCCGGCCTCGTGGTCGAGGCGATGGAGGAAAGCCTCGCCCGGGCCGCGAAGTCCCGCTACGGCGCCGAGATGGACATCCGCGTCAAGATCGACCGCCGCACCGGCAAGGCCACCTTCACCCGCGTGCGCACCGTGGTCGAGGATGACGAGGTCGAAAACTACCAGGCGGAATTCACCGTCGATCAGGCCAAGCAATACATGGCCGATCCCAAGGTCGGTGACGTCTTCGAAGAAGAAGTGCCGCCGGTGGAGCTGGGCCGCATCGCCGCGCAATCCGCTAAGCAGGTGATCCTGCAGAAGGTGCGCGAAGCCGAGCGCGACCGCCAGTACGAAGAGTTCAAGGACCGCGCGGGCACGATCATCAACGGCGTCGTCAAGCGCGAGGAATACG
>CAZTEV010000297.1:0-2221 GCA_964612785.1 uncultured Roseivivax sp.
AGCGCTGGTTCCGCTACATCCTCGTGGACGAGTATCAGGACACCAACGTCGCGCAATATCTGTGGCTGCGGCTTCTGGCGGGCGGGCACAAGAACATCTGCTGCGTGGGCGATGACGACCAGTCGATCTATGGCTGGCGCGGCGCCGAAGTGGGCAACATCCTGCGGTTCGAGAAGGACTTTCCCGGCGCCCATGTGGTGCGGCTCGAGCAGAATTATCGCTCCACGCCGCATATTCTGGCGGCTGCCTCCGGCGTGATCGCGGGCAATCAGGGGCGGCTTGGCAAAGAGCTTTGGACCGAGGCGGAGGACGGCGAAAAGGTCCGTCTGATCGGCCATTGGGACGGCGACGAGGAGGCGCGCTGGGTCGGCGAGGAGATCGAGGCGATGCAGAAGGGCACCCGCGGGATGCGGGGCTTTTCGCTCGACGAGATGGCCATTCTGGTGCGCGCGAGCCACCAGATGCGCGCCTTCGAGGATCGCTTTCTGACCATCGGTCTGCCCTACCGGGTGATCGGCGGGCCGCGCTTCTACGAGCGGATGGAGATCCGCGATGCCATGGCCTATTTCCGCGTCGTGACCAGCCCCGAGGACGATCTGGCCTTCGAGCGGATCGTGAACACGCCGAAACGCGGCTTGGGCGACAAGGCGCAGCAGGTAATCCAGCAGACCGCGCGATCGCGCGGGGTGAGCCTGGTCGAAGGCGCCCGGATCGCGGTCGAGGACGGGGCGATCAAGGGCAAGGGCGGTGCTGCGCTGAAAGTGCTGGTCGAGGATATCGCGCGCTGGGGGCGGATGATGCGCGGGCCTGTAATACAAGGCGCTTCAGATCCAGACAGAGTCATCGATGACGAAGGCTCTATAGAGGTGGCGTCGTTTGAGTACGGGAAGCCCGAGATTAGTCACATCGAGCTGGCCGAGATCATCCTCGACGAGTCGGGCTATACGGGCATGTGGCAGGCCGACAAGACGCCCGAGGCGCCGGGGCGGCTCGAGAACCTCAAGGAATTGGTGAAGGCCCTGGAAAGCTTCGAGAACCTGCAGGGGTTTCTGGAGCATGTCAGCCTCGTCATGGACAACGAATCCGACGATGGCGGCGCGAAAGTGTCGATCATGACGCTGCATGCCGCCAAAGGTCTGGAGTTCCCCGCCGTGTTCCTGCCGGGCTGGGAGGACGGGCTGTTCCCTTCGCAACGCTCGATGGACGAGTCGGGGCTCAAGGGCCTCGAGGAAGAGCGGCGGCTGGCCTATGTGGGCATCACCCGCGCCGAGGAGGTCTGCACGATTTCCTTCGCGGGCAACCGGCGGGTCTTCGGGCAATGGCAAAGCCAGATGCCCTCGCGCTTCATCGACGAATTGCCCGAGGCGCATGTGGAGGTGCTGACGCCGCCGGGCCTTTACGGCGGCGGATATGGCGCGGCGGGCATGGCGGCCTCCGCCTCGCCCGAGATCATGGCCAATGCGCAAAGCGGCCTGCATGACCGTGCGGCGCGGGCCGATGTCTACAATTCGCCCGGCTGGCGGCGGCTGCAGGAGCGGTCGAAGGAACGGCCCATGAGCCAGCCGCGCGAGAGCCGGAATCAGGTGATCGACCTCGATGCCGTGTCGTCCTACGTCATGGGCGAGCGGGTCTTTCACCAGAAATTCGGCTATGGCGAGATCGTGGGCATCGAAGGCGACAAGCTCGAAGTGGCGTTCGAAAAGGCGGGCACGAAGAAGGTCGTGTCGCGTTTCGTCTGCGCCGCCGATGACGTGCCGTTCTGAGCCTGCCGCATAGCGGCCATTCCCTGTCGTCCATTGTGCAGCCGCAGCATGCGGCTAGGTCTGGGGCAAAGAGGGCGCATCGGCGCCCGCTATCCCATAGGAGACCGAGATGGCCGACGTTCTGAACCTGATCACCACCGCCGAGGGCGGTTCCTTCAAAGCCCGCTTCGAGGCGCTGCGTGCCGAGTGGCGTGCGCGGGCGGCCCGTCGCTCTGTCTACCGCCGCACCGTCGTCGAGTTGCAGGCGCTGAGCGATCGCGAGCTTGCCGATTTCGGCTTCCACCGGACCGAGATCCCGCGCATCGCACGAGAGGCTGCGGCAGACCTCTGATTGCGCGAATGGCGGATCGGCGGGCCACTGGGCTGACTTGACGCGCAGGCCCCCGCCGGTCTATCTCAGCGACATCGTGGCGATTTGTTCACCGGATTGCGGGCCACGTTAAACATTCCGCTAAAGA
>CAZTEV010000298.1:0-2160 GCA_964612785.1 uncultured Roseivivax sp.
CGGCGTGGGGCAAACGGTGTCGTCGGGCATCGTGTCGGGACTGGCGCGGTCCGGCGCGGCCACGGGCAATGCGCGCGGCTACTTCATCCAGACCGACGCGCCGATCAATCCCGGCAATTCCGGCGGTGCCCTCATCGACGTCGACGGTCGGCTGATCGGGGTGAATACCTCGATCCTCAGCCGTTCTGGCGGGTCGAACGGGATCGGCTTCGCGATCCCCGCAGCACTCGTGGCGCAGTTTGTCAGCCAGGCGCAGGCCGGGGCAGACAGCTTCGTTCGGCCCTGGGCGGGTCTGACCGGACAGCCCGTGGATCAGGATCTCTCGGACAGTCTGGGTCAGGCGCGTCCGGGCGGCATCCTGATCGCCGATGTGCATCCGCTGTCCCCCTTCGCCGCGGCGGGCCTTGCGGTGGGCGATGTGATCGAGGCGGTGGACGGTATTCCCGTGAACACCCCCTCCGAGATGATCTACCAGATGTCGGTGCGCGGCGTGGGCGCCGAGATGCAGGTGGCGATCCAGCGCGGCGAGGCGCGCCGCACGCTGCCCGTGACCCTGATCGCCCCGCCCGAAGAGCCCGCCCGCGACTCTGTCTCGCTGGGCGAAGGCGCGGTGCTGCCGGGGCTGAGCCTGTCCCGCATCAACCCTGCCGTGATCGAGGAGATGGGCCTTGATCTGCGCGTGGAGGGCCTGATCGTGACCGATCCCGGCCCCTGGGGCGCGCGCGCCGGGCTGCGCCGGGGCGATGTGATCCGCCGGGTGAACGGACGCGCGCCCGAGCGTCCCGCCGATCTCGGCCCGCTTCTGCACCGCGCAGCCCCCCGGATCGCGCTCGAGGTCGAGCGCGGGCAGCGGCGGATCATGTTGCGGTTCCGCACCTGATGGCGGATCTCTTCGATCAGTCCGGCCCCTCTTCGGAACAGGAGGGCGCAGGCCGCGCTCCGCGCCCGCTCGCCGACCGGATCCGCCCGCGGACGCTGTCGGAAGTCATCGGACAGACGCAGCTTCTCGGCCCTGACGGGCCTCTGCGCGTCATGCTCGATGCGGATGCACTGGGCTCCATCGTGTTCTGGGGCCCGCCCGGCGTCGGCAAGACCACCATCGCCCGGCTGCTGGCCCATGAGACCGATCTGCAATTCGTGCAGATCAGCGCGATCTTCTCGGGGGTGGCGGAGCTGAAGAAGGTGTTCGAGGCGGCGAAGCTGCGCCGCCGGACAGGGCAGGGCACCCTTCTCTTCGTGGACGAGATCCACCGCTTCAACAAGGCGCAGCAGGACAGTTTCCTGCCGCATATGGAGGACGGCACGATCCTCCTCGTGGGCGCCACGACCGAAAATCCCAGCTTCGAGCTGAACGCCGCGCTTCTGAGCCGGTCGCAGGTGCTGGTGCTGGAGCGACTGTCCGAGGCCGATCTCGAGGCGCTCATTGCCCGCGCCGAGGCCGAGATCGGCGCGGCCTTGCCCCTCGATGCGGATGCGCGCAACGCGCTGATCGACATGGCCGATGGCGATGGCCGCGCGCTTCTGAACCTGGTGGAACAGGTGGCGGCCTGGCGCGTGGCGGCGCCGCTCGACCGGGCCGCGCTGTCGCAACGGCTGATGCGCCGGGCGGCGCAATACGACAAGTCCGGGGACGGGCATTACAACCTGATCTCGGCGCTGCACAAATCCGTGCGCGGCTCCGACCCCGATGCGGCGCTTTACTGGTTCGCGCGCATGCTCGAAGGGGGCGAGGATCCGCGCTACCTGGCGCGGCGGCTGACGCGCATGGCGGTCGAGGATATCTGCCTCGCCGATCCCGAGGCCCAGCAGATCTGCCTCTCAGCCTGGCAAAGCTACGAACGGCTGGGCTCGCCCGAGGGCGAGTTGGCGCTCGCCAATGCGGTGATCTACCTGGCGCTCGCGCCGAAATCGAACGCCGCCTACACGGCCTACAAGGCCGCGCGTCGCGCGGCGAAGACCACAGGCTCGGCGCCGCCGCCCAAACACATCCTGAACGCGCCCACGTCCCTGATGGAGGATCAGGGATACGGGGCGGGCTATGCCTATGACCACGACCAGGAAGATGCCTTTTCGGGGCAGAATTACTTCCCCGACGGCATGGCGCGCCCGGATTTCTACCAGCCGGTCGAGCGCGGCTTCGAGCGGGAGCTGAAAAAACGC
>CAZTEV010000299.1:0-2158 GCA_964612785.1 uncultured Roseivivax sp.
TCCATTCCCATGTGGTAGTTGGGCGCCACGATGGGCGCGTACATCACGCCGGCCAGACCCGCGACACAGGCCGCGAGTGCAAACATCAGCGTGAATCTGCGGTCGATATCGATGCCCAGAAGGCCCACCGTCTCGCGGTCGGCCATGCCTGCGCGCACGACCATCCCGAAGGTGGTGAATTGCAGGAAGGCGAAGACCGCGCCGATGATGAGGGCCGCGAAGGCGAAATAGACGAGGCGCCAGTAGGGATACATGATCGTCAGCGGATCGAAGCCCAGAAGCGCGCCGAAATCGAAGCTGCCGGTGAAGGCCGCGGGGGCGGGCGTCTGGATCGGGTTGGCGCCGAAGAAGGCCTTGATGATCTCCTGCAGCACGATCGCGAGGCCGAAGGTCACCAGGATCTGGTCCGCATGGGGGCGCTTGTAGAAATGCTTGATCAGGCCCCGCTCCATCGCGATGCCCACGGCGATCATCACCGGGATCGAGAACAGGATCGACAGGGGCACCGCCCAGTCGATGATCGAAGCGCCCAGCTCGGGCCCGAAGATGTCGTGCATGTAGGGCACGTCGATCTTCATCGGATTGCCCAGGAAGTCCGTGCGCGTCTCGTCCACGACCTCGTGGCTGAGGCTCAGGATGCGCGAGAAGACGACCGCGCAGAAGGCGCCCAGCATGAACAGCGCACCATGCGCGAAGTTCACGACGCCCAGCGTGCCGAAGATCAGGGTGAGCCCGAGCGCGATCAGCGCATAGGCCGATCCCTTGTCGAGCCCGTTCAGGACTTGGACGATTATCTGATCCATGGCTCTAAAGCCCCCCAGAATTCTATGTCTTGAAGCCGGACTGTCCGGTCCGGGCGGAACGGTTGCCGGGGGCGGGGAAACACCCCCGGCGCCTCAGACCCCGCGCACATGGCGCGGGGCCGGGGGCATTATGCGCCGTTGTTGCAGGAGCCCAGCGCACCGCCCGCGAATTGCGGGTGATCGGGCGCGTAGGTGACCTGATCGGTCGGCGTGACCTCGACGATCTCCACCAGGTCGAACTCGTTCTCCGGGTTCTCCTTGCCGCGCACAACGACGACGTCCTTGAAGCACTGGTGGTCGTCGGCACGGTAGGTGGTGGGGCCGTTGCCCAGACCGTCGAATTCGAAGCCCTCGAGGGCCTCCACGACGGCGCAGGGCGCGAAGGAGCCTGCGCGGGTCACGGCATCGGCGTAAAGCAGCGTCTGCACGTAGCAGGTATGCGCCGCCTGGGACGGCGGGAAGCCGTACTTTTCGCCGAAGGACTGCACGAAGGCATTGGTGCCCGAGTAACGCGCGCCCAGCTGGTTCTCGAGTTTCCAGTCCCAGTTCTGGGAGCCGAGGATGCCCGCGATGTTCTGGCCCGCACCGCGTGCCATCAGCTCGGAGTAGAGCGGCACGACGATCTCGAACTTCTTGCCGTTGGCTTCCGCCTCACGCAGGCCGAACTGCACGGCGTTGGTCAGCGAGTTGACCATGTTGCCGCCGTAATGGTTCAGAACCAGCACGTCCGCACCCGAGTTCAGAACCGGCGCGATATAGGACGAGAAGTCGGTCTGGGTCAGCGGGGTCTTGACCGAGTTCACGGTCTCCCAGCCCAGCGCTTCCGTGGAGGAGGCCATCGCCTCTTCGGTGGTGTAGCCCCAGTTGTAGTCGGCGGTCAGATGATACGCCTTGCGGTCCGCGCCGTACTGGTCGACGAGGATCGGCGCGAGGGCGGCACCGGACATGTAGGAGTTGAAGAAGTGACGGAAGCCGTTGGCCTTCCGGTCCTTGCCGGTGGTGTCGTTGGAGTGGGTGAGGCCGGCCATGAAGATGATGCCCGCCTCCTGGCAGAGCGCCTGCACAGCCACCGCAACGCCCGAGGACGAGCCGCCGGAGACCATCACCGCGCCGTCCTTCTCGATCATCGAGCGGGCGGATGCGCGGGCCGCGTCCGACTTGGTCTGCGTGTCGCCGGTGACGTACTCGACCTTTTTGCCGAGGATGCCGGTGCCGTCCAGCGCCTTCGAGGAGAAGGTCTGCAGCATGCCGCCGTCGCCGCCGCCGTTCAGATGCTCGACCGCGAGCTCGAACGCGCGCAGCTCGTCCGCGCCCTCATCGGCATAGGGGCCGGACTGGGGCACGTTGAAGCCCAG
>CAZTEV010000300.1:0-2123 GCA_964612785.1 uncultured Roseivivax sp.
GCGGTCATTCGCGGCCAGCGCGAGGATATCGAGCGTTGCAAGAGCACGCGGACGTTCAGAACCGCTTGAATTCGAGCATATCGTTGCGTCGCCGCTAGGCATCTCCGAGCCCTGATTGACTGCCTCGTGCTTGTGAGACTTTGCGGGGCTGTATGGTCGAGCTTGTTGCGGTGGTGGTCTGGCGCCCAGAGCAATCGTCGCTACTTCAAGCTGTTCTGAAGTGCAGCACATCTCGCCAGACACGCTCACTAGCTTGCGAGTGAGACGCGTGGATTGATCTCCGGCTTGTCCTCCTCATGCTTTGCAAGCATTAATTATACCGCCCGCGGCCGGAGAGGATTAGGCAGGGTGAGCCGCAGGTTGAGTTTGCGCTCTTGGAGCAAGTCACGAGGAGAGAGGCCATGCCCGAAACCTCCGCGCAACCGGCACCAATATGGTCGATGCGCCCGATCTACGACACGGAGGCGCAGGCGCTGCCGCTGCGCCCGCTCGCCGCCAGCGGCGAGATCATGGAGATGCGCCATATCCACGGGGCGAGCGTCGGCGTCAATCTTGGCCGTCCTCTGACCGCCGATGAGCGCCCGGCCGGATTTCGACTAGAAATGACGGAGGACTGGCGGGGGATACGGCGCGCCCGGGTCGATGACGCGTCACTGGAGCAGATCCTGGCCAGTGTGGATCTCCACCCCTTCAACTCGGTTGTCTGCGTCACGCAGGCCATCGCCGCGGCACTGGCCGACCTCGATTTCGGCGTCGGCGGGCTGACGGAAGTGCCAGTCTACGGCGCGGACGGCATTCGCATGTCGCTGCCGCTCTACATGATGGAATACCCCAACCACAAGGACACCGTGCTGCGCGAGATCACTCCGCGCTGCAAGCCGCTGTACCGTGACGACACGGCCACGCAGTGGAAACTTCCGTTCGATCTGACCGACCGCGATGTCTTCGTCTCCGCCCGCGCGGCTGGGGGCGCCGATTTCTGGCTCGACCCGATGATCTCGCTGTGCTGGTTCGCCAGCGACCGCGCCGCGCAGATCTTGATCTCGCTCGGTCTGCAGGAGGCCTTCCAACTGAACCAGTGCAGATACCCAGACACAGAGGTATCAATCCTGAAATGAAACTGTCGGAGGCCGTTCAAGAGGTTCTTGCGTCTCTGATCGAACTTCTGCTTCCCACCCTTCCTGCGAAAAACAGTCGTGGTCGCGGCTGGCATCGAGCAGGCGCGGCTAACGGCAGGAAGGTCGGGGAGCCGCGCAGGTCCGGCTAAAGGCTGCTAAGAGCCCTAAGCTACGGATGCTGCACTTAGAACGAATGGCCGTTGTCGAAGGTGCGCCGTCCGCAGAACCCTTAACTTCTTGTCAACGCTGAGCGGATGAGTGCAATCCCAGCGATGGCGAAGAGAGCCGACACCATTCCTTCGATCCATCGGCGAAGCTTTATGTATCCGTTCATGACAACAGAGATCGAAAATGCGGCTGCATAGACCGCGTAAATGCAAAGCCCGATCAAGGCGCAGCCAAGTGTTGCCACAACCACACTGACCAATCCGTCATCGGCCCCAAGGCCAACCGAAAGCGCGGCCATCCAGGCGAAGACAGCCTTGGGATTGGATAGGTTAAGCGCAAGTCCTTTGGCGAACAGACGCTTTTCACTCGGCCGCACACGAGTGTCCTGGCCCAGCTTTTCAGGTGCCACGCGCATTGCAGTGCGTGCTGATCCGTAGGCCAACCAAAGCAGATAGAGTCCTCCGGCTACTTTCAGAGCAATCAGAAGGTGGGTCGAGGCTTCAAGAATGGCCCCGATGCCTGTTGCGGCGATGACCCCCCAAAACGCGAGGCCGAATGCGAGGCCTGCCCCGAAGATCATTCCGTGCTTTCGCCCAGAAGCAGCGGATACCATGCTTACGGCCAAAGTTGCTGGACCAGGGGACGCTGCGACGATGAAGAAAGCCACAAGAATTGAGGCCAGTCCCGTCCAATCAATCATGTCTGCCGCTCCATAGCATTGCCTCGGAAAACGCTATTCATCTAGGCAGAAAAAGAAAAGTCGACATCACGCAGCTGCAGCGAAAGCCCGCTTCGTCCCGCGTAGCGGACCTCTGCGTAGTCGAAGATGCTGCCCGA
>CAZTEV010000301.1:0-2109 GCA_964612785.1 uncultured Roseivivax sp.
ATGGCGGGCGCCACGGTGATCGGTCCGATCCTCGCGGGCGTCGACAAGTCGATCCAGATCTGTTCCTCGTCCTCGACCGCGAACGACATCATGAACATGGCGGTGCTGGCGGCCTGCAAGGTGGGCTGATGCGTCTCGGTTCCGGCCGAAAGGGGGGAATATGACGATCTGGAACCTCGGCTCGATCAATGCCGATACGGTCTATCACGTCCCCCATCTGCCGGGCCCCGGAGAAACGCTGGCTGCGCGCAGCCTCACGCGGGGTCTGGGCGGGAAGGGCGCGAACATGTCCGTGGCCGCGGCCCGGGCGGGTGCGCAGCTCACGCATCTGGGTGCGGTCGGCAAGGACGGCGCCTGGATGGTCGAGCGTCTGATGGAATATGGCGTCGATACCCGCCTGATCGCCAAGATAGACACCCCATCGGGCCATGCGATCATTTTTGTCGACGATGCAGGAGAGAACCAGATCGTTCTCTATCCCGGCGCAAATCGCGAGGTGGACGAGACGCTGCTTTGCCAGGCGCTGGACCACAGCCGTGCCTCGGACCTTTTTCTCTTCCAGAACGAAACCAATCTGCAGGTCGAAGGGGCGACCCAAGCCTCGACCCATGGTCTGCGCGTCGTCTATGCCGCGGCACCCTTCGATGCGGATGCGGTCAAAAAGGTGCTGCCGCTTCTGGATCTTCTGGTTCTGAACGCTGTGGAGGCCCGACAACTCGAAGAGGCGACGGGACTCGCGCCCGACGCGCTGCCGATCCGTGACGTGGTCGTCACCAAGGGTGCCGATGGGGCCACCTGGTTCGAGACCGACAGCGGCACCGCGACGGATATTCCCGCGATCCCGTCCGAGCCTGTCGATACCACTGGGGCAGGGGACACGTTCACCGGCTATCTTGTGGCAGGTCTGGATCGCGGTTTCACCATGCGGCAATCGCTCGACCTTGCGACCAAGGCGGCCGCGATCATGGTGACGCGGGCGGGGACCGCGGATGTGATCCCCGATCTGAAGGATATCGAGGACCGGTTCGGCCCTGACGCCTAGCCGCCCGCGAAGGGGGCCGCCGCGCCCCAAACCTCGCGCACGCGCTGGTCGCGTCGGCAGCCCTTTCGGTAGCGGGCATAGGCGTCTGCGCGGTCGATATAGCCAAACCGCGTCAGCGTCTTCTCGGTGCTCTTGTAATAATCCTGATGATAGCCTTCGGCCTTGTAGAAGCGTTTCGCATCGAGGATCGGCACCACGACCGTGCGGCCAAGCGCCTCTTCGGCGCGCGCTTTCGCGGCCTCTGCCGCGCGTCGGTCTGCGGCACTGTCCACGAAGATCGCGGGGCGATATGATGCGCCCCGATCGCAGAACTGGCCCCCGTCATCGAACGGGTCGATGGAGCGGAAGAACAGATCGTAAAGCCGGTCGCGTGACACGATATTCGGGTTGTAGGTGATCTCGACCGCCTCGTAATGCCCGGTATTGCCACCCGTCACCTGTTTGTAGGTTGGGTTGCGCGTCGTCCCGCCCGTATAGCCCGAGACCACGTTGGAGACGCCGCGGACTTTTTCGAAATCCGCTTCCACGCACCAGAAACACCCGCCCGCGACGGTGATCTGTGCAGACAGGACCACGCCCGGCCAAAGCAGGCCCGCGATGACGATAAGTGTTCGGATGAGGTGTGACATGGCAATGCTCCTCCTGTGGCCCTCCCACCCTCACGGAGGGCAGGACGTTCCGCAAAACCCAATCGTGTCGTTTCACGACAAACTGAACGGGGCGGATCGGATCGCTTGCTGCTTTCCACCGGGCCCGACGGACTTTAGGTAGGGGCAAAGGCAGACAGGAAGGCATCCCATGGCACGCGTGCTCATCACCGGCTCGGCCGGCTTCATCGGCTTTCATCTGGCGCGGCTTCTGCTCGACGAAGGGCATGTCGTGCACGGCTATGACGGGATGAACGATTATTACGACGTTCGCCTGAAACAGCGCCGCCATTCGATCCTGCTGCAGAAACCCGGCTTCACCGCGACCGAGGCGCAGCTCGAGGATCAGGAGGATTTCGACGCGGCCGCCGATGCCTTCGCGCCCGAGATTATCGTGCACCTCGCCGCGCAGGCGGGCGT
>CAZTEV010000302.1:0-2107 GCA_964612785.1 uncultured Roseivivax sp.
GATCGGTCATCACCTCCTGGTAGCCGGTCATCGCGGTGTTGAAGCAGACTTCGCCCACTGCGGAACCGGTGGCGCCGAAGCCCTTGCCCCAGATGGCGGTGCCGTCGCCGAGTACGAGGACTCCGGTCGCACCTGTCGGTTGCGCGTGCGAAGGTGCGGGACGGGCCATGGGGCACTCCGGTCGATAGGGTTTCTGCAATGTGTGCTAAGTCCTAGCCGCTAGAGTGCAGCTCGCCCCGCGTCAACAGGAACGCTTGGCTTTGCGGCACGCTGTTCTATGGCAGGGACAATCAATCCACAGATAACGAATGCAGGGACCATGATCCGCGATACAATCAAAGCCCAGACCGTCGCCTCGATGAAGGCCGGCGACAAGGACCGCACTGCCACGCTCCGCATGATCGGCGCCAAGATTAAGGACCGCGACATCGAATTGCGTACCGCCGACAAGCAGCCCGACGACGACGAGATGGTCACCGGCGTGCTGCAGAAAATGGCCAAGCAGCGGCGCGAATCGATCACGATGTACGAGGAGGGCGGCCGCGACGAGCTCGCCGCCAAGGAACGCGCCGAGCTCAAGGTGATCGAGGAATTCCTCCCGCGCATGATGGACGAGGCCGAAACCCGCGCCGCGATCGAACAGGTCAAGGCCGATGTCGGGGCCGAGGGCATGAAGGACATGGGCAAGGTGATGGGCGAGCTGAAGGCGCGACACGGCGCCACTCTCGACATGAGCAAGGCGAGCGGATGGGTGAAGGAGTCGCTTTCGTGAAGCGATTCGCCATCCTCCTGCCTATCGCGCTAGCCGCCTGCGGCGCGGAGCCCGAGGCCGAACCCTCGCCCGAGCCGACGCAGGTGGTGAGTGGCCCACGCACGCTCGTTGCCGCCGGGTTCGAGGAACTTTCGCTGGGCCCGATGATCGTCGGTCCGCAGGGACCCGAGGTTTCCGACACCGCGACGTCGGCAGGCGGCGAGCTGTTCGAGATCGTCTCTTATGTCGCCTGCCCTGCCCCGGCCGAGGAAGATGAGGCCCCGCCCGCCGACGAATGCGATCCCGCCGCGCAGGACGAGGACGCGGTGTTCACCTATGTCCACACGGTCACCCCGCTTGAGGGCGCGGAAGCGCCGGTGACGGGTTTCGCATCGCTCGAGCCTGCCGCCGGGTTCTCGAAGACAATGGGCTACGACCGCAACCAGGCCGAAGCCGCCTTGGGTGAGAATTATTCGATCGTCGTGCAGGTCGACGAAGGCATGCTGGTCTGGCGAATCGAGGTGAGCGACGGTTGGGAAGCGGGCGAGCCGATCACCTTCTTCTGGCAAGGCACCAAGCCGCCGGCGGGGCCCAAGCGCGCCTATTGCCTCGAGACCGGAGAGCGATGCACGCCGGCCACCGGCCCCTTCCCGGAAGAGGACAAGTCTGTGGACCGCACCGACGGGCGGTAGCGCCCATCCCGGGCGCGCGGTAAGGTTCGCGGATGGCTCTCTCACCCCAATGGCTGGACGAATTGCGGGCGCGCATCACGCTCAGCTCGGTGATCGGGCGCACCGTCCGGCTGCAGAAGGCCGGGCGCGAGTTCAAGGCCTGCTGCCCCTTCCATGACGAGAAGACTCCAAGCTTCACGATCAACGATGCCAAGGGCTTCTATCACTGCTTCGGCTGCGGCGCGCATGGCGATGCGATCCGCTGGCTGACCGACCAGCGCGGCATGCCCTTCATGGACGCGGTCAAGGAACTGGCCGCCGAAGCGGGAATGGAAGTGCCCGCCCCCGACCCGCAATCGGCGCGCCGGGCCGAAAAGCGCGCGAGCCTGCACGATGTCACCAAGGCAGCGCAGGAATGGTTCGTTGCCCGGCTGCATTCCTCAGATGGCGCCGCCGCGCGCAGCTATCTCCAGCGGCGCGGGTTTTCGCGCAAGACGGTCGAGACGTTCGGTTTCGGCTATGCGCCCGAAGGTCGCCAGGCCCTGCGCGAGGCGCTGTCGCGTTTCGACGAAGGGATGCTGGTCGAATCGGGCATGCGCATCTCCGTCGAGGATCGCGACCCTTACGATCGCTTCCGCAACCGGTTGATGCTGCCGATCGAGGATGCCCGCGGGCGCGTGATCGG
>CAZTEV010000303.1:0-2086 GCA_964612785.1 uncultured Roseivivax sp.
GCTCGAGACCCGCAAGTGGCAGGACCAGTCCGGCCAGGACCGCTATTCGACCGAGGTCGTGCTGCGCCCCTATCGCAGCGAGCTGACGCTTCTCGACAGCCGCTCCGACAGCGGTGGTGGCGGCGGTGGATATGGCGGCGGCGGTGGCGGCGGCTATTCCGACGATTACGGCGGGGGCTATGGCGGCGGCGATCAGGGCGGCGGCTATGGCGGCGGATCTTCGGGCGGCGGTGGCGGCGGCTCGCGCGCCCCGGCCCGCGATATCGACGACGAAATCCCGTTCTGAGCCAGCCGCGCACAGGCCGAGACGACATCAGGGCCGCGTCCGGGCATCCGGGCGCGGCCTTCGCATATGGTGGGCAGCGGCGTCGCAGAGGGCTGACAAAGCGCGCCTGCCCGCCCATGTTACAGACCATGACAACCGAAGGCAGGCGCGTATGACTTGGTCCTTTCCCATAGGCCGGATGCTCGGATCGGAAGTGCGGGTGCACGGCACCTTCCTGTTCCTGCTCGCCTGGATCGCGGTCACCGCCTACAGCACCGGCGGCGCCGTGGGGGCGATTCTGAACGTGGCCTTCATCCTCGCGCTCTTCGCCTGCGTCGTGGCGCATGAGTTCGGCCATGCGCTGATGGCGCGGCGTTTCGGCATTCGCACGCCCGACATAACGCTGCTCCCCATCGGCGGGCTTGCGCGGCTGGAACGGATGCCCGACCGCCCGGGACAAGAGATCGCGGTCGCGCTGGCCGGGCCGCTGGTCAACGTGGTGATCGCGGGCATGCTGTTCATCGCGGGCGTGCGTCCGGGCTTTGCCGTCCTGGGCGATGCGAGCGGGCTGGACGCGATCCTGGGCGGGCTCTTGTCCGTGAACGTGCTGCTTGTCCTGTTCAACATGATCCCCGCCTTCCCCATGGATGGCGGTCGCGTCCTGCGCGGCGCGCTGTCGATCTTCCTGCCGCGCCTCAAGGCCACGAAGGTCGCGGTGCGCACGGGCCAGGTCTTCGCGGTGCTGTTTGCCGCCTACGGCGTCTGGACCGGCAGTTTCATGTTGCCGCTCATCGCCGTCTTCATCTTCTTCGCGGGCAATGCCGAGCTGGGCGAGATGGCCGCGCGGGCGCGCGTCGCGGATCTGAGCGTGGGCGACGCCATGCAGGCCGATTTCACCTATCTCTCGCCCGAGGCGCCGGTCGCCGCCGCGGCGGAGATGTCGGACAGCAGCGATCAGGACATCTTCCCGGTGATCGGAACCGACGGGCGGCTTCGGGGCTTCGTAACCCGCGAGGCGCTGCATGCGGCCCCGCGCCAGGGCGATCCCGCGCCAAGGGTGCGCGATCTGATCGACCACGCCCCTAAAACCCTGCCGCAAAGCCGCGGGGCGGATGCGCTTTTCGACCTGTTGTCCGAGGCCCCGGCCATCGGCGTCACGGGCCCCACGGGGCGGCTCGTGGGCTATGTCACCCGCGCGCAGGCGATGGCGCTTCTCAGCCGCAGGCGCGGGCGCTGAGCTCCTCGGCCAAAAGCGCGCGCACCGTATCGCCCGGAACATCCGAGGTCACGAAGGCCTGACCGATCCCGCGCGCGAGGATGAAGCGCAGCTGCCCGTCCACCACCTTCTTGTCCTGCGCCATCAGCGCCAGAAGCGCGTCCGCATCGGGCAGATCGCCCGGGATGTCGGACAGATCCGCCTTCATGCCCATGGCCCGCAGATGCGCGCGCACGCGGCCCGGCTCTTCCTGCGGACAGAGGCCCAGCCGCGCCGACAGCTCGAAGGCCAGTGCGCAGCCGATGGCCACACCCTCGCCATGCAGAAGCCGGTCGGAATAGCCCGTCGCGGCCTCAAGCGCGTGACAGAACGTGTGGCCCAGGTTCAGAAGCGCGCGGTCGCCCTGTTCGGTCTCGTCGCGCACCACGATCTCGGCCTTCATCTCGACCGAGCGGCGCACGGCGCGCATCCGCGCATCCGCATCCCCCGCAGCGATGCCCGGGCCTTCCACCTCGAGCCATTGGAAGAAGTCGTAATCGCCCAGGAGGCCGTATTTCACCACCTCGCCGTAGCCGGCCAGAAAGTCGCGCGGCGGCAGGGTCGAG
>CAZTEV010000304.1:0-2085 GCA_964612785.1 uncultured Roseivivax sp.
GATTGCGCCGAGGCCTGGAACCCCGAGAACCTGTCGAACCGCGCCACCCGCGCGATCAAGGAGGCTGTTCCGGATATCGCGGTGATGACCGATGTGGCGCTCGATCCCTACAATATCGATGGCCATGACGGCTTCGTCGAGGATGGCGAAATCGTCAACGACCGCACGGTCGAGGCGCTGGTCAAGCAGACGCTGTCCCAGGCGCGCGCAGGCGCGGACATCATCGGGCCGTCGGACATGATGGATGGCCGCATCGGCGCGATGCGCGCAGGGCTCGAGGCCGAAGGCTTCGACAAGGTCTGCATCCTGTCCTATGCGGCGAAATACGCCTCGGCCTTCTACGGGCCCTTCCGCGACGCGGTGGGCGCGTCGGGCGCGCTCAAGGGCGACAAGACCACCTATCAGATGAACCCGGCCAATACCGACGAGGCGATACGCCTCGTGGCGCGCGATCTGCAGGAAGGCGCGGACATGGTGATGGTCAAGCCCGGCATGGCCTATCTCGACATCTGTTCCCGCGTGAAAGAGGCCTTCGGCGCGCCGACCTTCGCCTACCAGGTGTCGGGCGAATACGCGATGCTGAGCGGCGCGGCAGAGCGCGGCTGGCTCGACGGTGACCGGGTGATGATGGAAAGCCTCATGGCCTTCCGGCGCGCGGGCTGTGACGGGATCCTGACCTATT
Organism: uncultured Roseivivax sp.; assembly: GCA_964612785.1. Classification (GTDB taxonomy): domain Bacteria; phylum Pseudomonadota; class Alphaproteobacteria; order Rhodobacterales; family Rhodobacteraceae; genus Roseivivax. The sequence goes on from CAZTEV010000304.1 coordinate 683, forward strand.
TCGCGCCCTCTGCCGCGAAACTCCTCAACGGCTAGCGGTTTCACGCCGAATGCGCCCAATATCGGGTGACAAAACCGCCCATGGGCGGTAATTTGCCCGTCAACCGGCATCAGACCGGCTGCGGGCATGTCCCGACATATCAGGCACGAGACAAAGAGCGGTACCATGACACACATGACCCGACGCGGCTTCACCCTGGCCCTTGGCGCCACGGGGCTGACAGCCGCCTGCAACAACGGCGTGGGCACGAACAATGCAGCCGTGATCGATGCGCGCGTCGACTCCACGCTTGCAACGCTGTACCGGACCTATCCCGGCACGACCCAGCTGCGCGACAAATCCTCGGGCATCCTGGTGATGCCGCTGGTGACCGAGGCCGGCCTCGGGCTCGGCGGCGCGTTCGGACGCGGCGCGTTGCGCGTGGGCGGCGTGACGGTGGATTATTACTCGGTCGCGAAAGCCTCGGGCGGCCTGCAGATCGGCGCACAGCAATATGCCCATGTGCTGTTCTTCATGACGCAGGAATCGTTGATGAATTTCCGCCGCTCCCCGGGCTGGTCGGCGGGCGCCAACGTGGAATACGCGATCCCCGAAGGCGGCGAGACATTGGCCGCCGAGACGCTGACTTCCACCGCGCCGGTGATCGCGGTCGTCTTCGGCCAGGCGGGCCTGCGTCTTGGCGCGACGCTGGAAGGATCGAAATACACCCGTATCATTCCCTGATCCGAATGTGCGGGCGCCAGTGCGCCCGCGCTGGTCATGTCCGATGAAGCTGCGCTTCACCGGACGGATCAGAGGGCGCTGCCCTCTCTTGGCCGCAAGCGGCCAATTCACTCCCGGCGGTGTTTCGGGAAAGGTGAAGCTGTATTGGCAGAGCGTGTCTCCGGACGTGCGCCCAGTTTCGCCCTCGGGATCCCCAGGCAGGCAAAACGCGCCTCGGCTGTTCATCCCGTTTTAACCAATTCGCGCGAGGCTGGGTCTACATGGCAGGGTGGCGACCCGCGCCATGCGAAAGGTGAAGCCCCGCGCCACCCTCGAGACGGCGTTGAACCCGGTGGAATGGGCGGTGCGGGGTGGACTGGAAGATTGGCGCGGCTTGTTTCGGGGCTGAGGACCCCGAAGGCGACGCTAGCGCAGCGATGATCCGGCCAGGACTGCCCTTGCGCTTCACCTTTCCCAAAAAACGCTCTTTTGGCGACCGACCGGCACGGGCGTGACGGTCGGTCGAAGACTGTTCGTGCTCAGGCGCGCGCTTCGCGGATGAGCCGCAGGATATCCTGCGCGGCCTCGGGGATATTGGTTCCGGGCCCGAAGATCGCCTTTACCCCGGCTTTCTTCAGGAAGTCGTAATCCTGCTGCGGGATCACCCCGCCGCAGATCACGAGGATCTCACCCGCGCCTTC
>CAZTEV010000305.1:0-2080 GCA_964612785.1 uncultured Roseivivax sp.
AGACATGGTCGATCGAGGCCATGATGCAGGATTGCAAGGCGCTCCAGGCAGGCACGAGCCACTATCTCGGAACCAATTTCGCCGAGGCCAGCGGTATCAAGTACCAGAACAAGGACGGCGGCGAGAGCCTGGCGCACACCACCAGTTGGGGCGTTTCGACCCGCATGGTCGGCGGCGTCATCATGACGCATGGCGACGATGACGGCCTGCGCGTGCCGCCACGGATCGCGCCCTGGCAGGTCGTGATCCTGCCGATGCTGCGAGACAAGCCCGAGGACGAGGCGCTGCTCGAATATTGCGAGGGGCTGCGTGCGACGCTGGCCGGTCAGACCGTGCTGGGCGAACCGCTGCGCGTGTTCCTCGACACCAAGCCGGGCAAGGCTGCGGCCAAGCGCTGGGACTGGGTGCGCAAGGGCGCACCCGTCATCATCGAGGTCGGCGGGCGCGACATGGAAAACGGGGTCGTCTCGATGCTGCGCCGCGATGCGTTGTGGGACGAGGCAACGGGCAAGCCCGCATTCCAGACCCCGACGCGCGAAATCGCCGGCCAGACCATCCCTGATGTGCTTGCCGACATTCAGAATGCGCTGCTGGTCGAAGCCCGCGAACGGCGCGAAGCCAACATCGTGCGTGGAGTAACCACGATGGATGCTGTCGAGGAGCATTTCGCCAAAGGTGGCAAGTATCCCGGCTGGGTCGAAGTGCAGTGGTCCAAGCCTACCGGCGAAGAGCTCGAAAAGGTCGTCGAACGCCTCAAGGCGCTCAAGCTCACGATCCGCAACGTGCCGATGGACGCGGCGCCGGTCGATGGATCCTGTATCTTCACGGGCGAGCCCGCGGTCGAACGCGTGCTGCTGGCGCGGGCCTATTGATAGTTCGGGGTGTGGCTCCCCATATGGGCGGCCATGCAAAACAAGAACAAAAAGAACCGTAGGAAACCGGGCCTGCCTTCGCCGGCCCAGATAATCGAATTCATCCAGAGCTCCGACAAACCCGCCGGCAAGCGCGAGATCGCAAAGGCGTTCGGGCTCAAGGGTCAGGAAAAGATCGCGCTCAAGAAGCGGCTCAAGGACATGGCCGAGGAAGGCCTGATCGACGGCAAGAAGACCGCCTATCACCGGATGGGCGGCGTACCCAAGGTGACCGTACTCAAAATCGTCGAGATCGACGATGGCGATCTCTATGCCGAACCGGAAAACTGGGCCGACGATGCGCCCGAGAAACCGCCGCGCCTGTGGGTCAAGGAAAGCAAGAAGCACGCGGCGCTCAAGCGCGGTGATCGGATCCTCGCCCGCACCGAGGAAACCGAGCGCGGCTGGCGCGCGCATCCGATGAAGAAGCTTCCCGCACGTAGCGAAGGGCTGATGGGCGTGGTCGAGATCGACGGCGGCGGCAAAGCATGGCTCGCCCCGGTCGACAAGAAGGTCCGCAATTCCTCGCCGATCTCCGACCTCGGCGGGGCAGAGGAAGGCGAACTGGTCGTCGCCGAACGTACCGGCCGCAGCCCGCGCTCGGGCGTGAAGGTGGTAGAAGTCATCGGCGATCCGCTGGCACCCAAGAGCTTCAGCATGATCGCCATTGCCAAGCACGGCATCCCGCACATCTTCCCCGAGGAAGTGATCGACGAGGCCGAGCAGGTGGCGAAACTTCCCCTGTCCGACGACAAGCGCGAAGACCTCCGCGATGTCCCTATCGTGGCGATCGATCCCGCCGATGCGCGCGACCACGACGATGCGATCTGGGCCGAGCCCGACGGGAAGGGCGGCTACCGCGCCATTGTCGCGATTGCCGATGTCAGCTTTTACGTGCGCCCGGGCGGCGCGCTCGACAAGGAAGCGCGCAAGCGGGGCAACTCGGTCTATTTCCCCGATCGCGTGGTGCCGATGCTGCCAGAGGTTCTCAGCGCCGACGTCTGCAGCCTCAAACAGGATGTCGACCGGGCAGCGATGGCCTGCCACATCACCATTTCGCCGGAGGGAAAGGTCACCGACTGGCGCTTCACCCGCGCGATCGTCCGGCTGGCGAAGAACATCGCCTACGAAGACGCGCAGGCCGCGATCGACGACGGCAGCGCCGACGA
>CAZTEV010000306.1:0-2077 GCA_964612785.1 uncultured Roseivivax sp.
GATGTTGCCCACCTCGAAATAGGCGCCGCCCATCAGCACGATCTCCTGGATGTGGGGGGCAATGTCCGGCGCGCGGTCGAGCGCGGTCGCGATGTTCGTCAGCGGCCCGAGCGGGCAGAGCGTGACGGTGCCCGCGGGCTCCGTGCGCAGCGTGTCGATGATGAAATCGACCGCGTGGGCTTCCTGAAGGGGCATGGTCGGATCGGGCAGGGAGGGTCCGTCGAGGCCCGTCTTGCCGTGCACATGCTCGGCCGTGACGAGTTTGCGGGCCAGCGGCGCATCGCAGCCCGCAAAGACGCGCGTGTCGGGCTTGCCCGCCAGCTCGCAGACGATGCGCGCGTTCTTTTCGGTCAGGGGCAGCGGCACGTTGCCCGCGACGGCGGTGATGCCCAGCATCTCGATCTCCTCGGGCGAGGCGAGCGCCAGAAGGATCGCCACCGCGTCGTCCTGACCGGGATCGGTGTCGATGATGATCTTGCGCGGTGCGGTGGGCATGGGCGGCTCCTGTTGTTGGGCTTGCCAGTGGTGGCACGCGCCCCCACAGCGCGCAAGCGCCGGGCGCGGGTTGTTGCTTTCACGCAGCGCAGCCCCGCCTTGGGGTTAGACAAAGCCTGCGCGATGGGCTAATCCGGCGCTGAAAAGTTAGCGCTAACGCGCACAGTCGGAATCCCAACGGGGCATTGCACCCTTGGCCCGCGCCCGGGCAAGAGGGAGGGGCAACCCCGACGAATCGGAGCGGAAGATATGGTCTCGCGCGTCATCCCGGTCGACAGTTTCGACCTCGTCATTTTCGGCGGCACCGGCGATCTGGCCCGCCGCAAGATCCTGCCGGGCCTGTTCCGGCGCTATTGTTCGGGCCAGATGCCCGCCGAAGCCAAGATCATCGGGGCCGCGCGGTCCGAGATGGACACCGCCGCCTTCCGCGAGCTGGTGCGCGAGGCGATCGAGGAATTCGGCTCCGCGCCGCACACGCCCGGACAGCTCGACGCCTTTCTGGAGCGCGTGTTCTACGAGGCGGTGGATGCCAAGGGCGATGGCGGCTGGGAGGCGCTGAAGGGCCATCTGCGCGAAGATACGGTCCGCGCCTTCTATTTCTCGGTCGCGCCCTCGCTGTTCGGTGACATCGCGGAGCGGCTCAATGGCAAGGGTCTCTCGACGCCCGAGAGCCGCATCGTGGTGGAAAAGCCCTTCGGGCACGATCTGGCCTCGGCCAAGGCGCTCAACGCCACGCTGGCGCAGTTCTTCGACGAGACGCAGATCTACCGGATCGACCATTACCTGGGCAAGGAAACGGTGCAGAACCTCATGGCCGTGCGCTTCGGCAACATGCTGTTCGAGCCGCTCTGGAACGCACAATATGTCGATCACATCGAGATCACGGTGGCCGAGACGGTGGGCGTCGGCGGGCGCGGGGCCTATTACGACAAGTCGGGCGCGATGCGGGACATGGTGCAGAACCACCTGATGCAGCTGCTGTGCCTGATCGCGATGGAGCCGCCCGCGAAGTTCGAACCCGACGCGGTGCGCGACGAGAAGCTGAAGGTGATCCGCGCGCTCGACCCGGTCGCGCCGCAGGACATCGTGCGGGGTCAGTACGGCGCGGGCGGCGGCGAGGACAGCTACAAGGCGCATGTGGAAAACGACCGCTCGCGCACCGAAAGCTTCATCGCGCTGAAGGCGCATATCTCCAACTGGCGCTGGGCGGGCACGCCCTTCTACCTGCGCACGGGCAAGCGGCTGCGCGCGCGGACCTCGGACATCACCATCGTCTTCAAGGATGCGCCTCATTCCATCTTCGGCGCCGATGCGGGGCGGCATCGCAACGTGCTGTCGATCCGGCTGCAACCCAATGAGGGCATGACACTCGACGTGACCATCAAGGAGCCGGGACCGGGCGGTATGCGGCTGGTGGATGTGCCGCTCGACATGGCTTTTGCCGATGCGCTGGGCGCGGACACCGAAGCGGTGCCCGACGCCTATGAGCGGCTGATCATGGACGTGATCCGCGGCAACCAGACCCTGTTCATGCGCGGCGACGAGGTGGAGGCCGCCTGGGCCTGGGCCGATCCGATCATCG
>CAZTEV010000307.1:0-2063 GCA_964612785.1 uncultured Roseivivax sp.
GCTCGAGCGCGATGTCGTAATACTGGTAGCCCGACAGGCCCGAGCGCAGGCTGTCCACCTTCACCGGAAAGCGCAGGCGCATGTTGATGCGCGCATCGAAGCTTTCGAGGTCGGTCTTGTAATCATCGAGCGCGGCCTCGATCACCTCGAACGAAAAGGTCTTTTCGGCGTGCTTGTAGAAGGACCGCATGATGCGGGACATGTTGATGCCCTTCTTGTCCGCATCGAGGCTGACCGTGCCGGTCACGCTGGTCTCAAGGTGCAGATCGCCGTTGTCGCGGGTGTGATAGGCAATCGGCAGGCGGAAATTCGAGATGCCCACATGCTGGATCGGCCGGTTGGCCCCGCGAATGAGCGAGGACGGCCCGTTCTGCAGGTCGGGCAGCGTGTCCTTGTACTCCGCATCGACATCGAAGCCGGTATCATAGTCGCGCGCCAGCACGGGATAGGCGTCCGCGCCGGGCAGCAGCTTCTGCACGGCGGGGTCCAGCGCCTCGATTTCGGCCTCATGCGCCCGGTCCGCCCATTTGCGCAGCACGGCCAAGGCCGCCTCGGCCTCCTCGCGGGACGGCTTCCGGTCGAGTTCAGGATCGTAAACGTTCATGAGGGGCTCTCCGCATCCATCAGGATATAGATAGGACATTCTGACAGGAATGCCCGTTTTTCATGTCCTTGTACGAAACCAAGCAATGAGCGGATCAATTGGTTCCCCTGTCCGGGCAGGGGAACCGTGGGGCCTCACATCGCCGTGAGCGCCTGTTCGATATCGCCGATCAGATCGTCGGGATCCTCTAGGCCGACGGACAGACGGATCAGCCCGTCCGTGATGCCAAGCTGCGCCTTCATGTCGTCGGCGAGGCGCTGATGCGTCGTCGTCGCGGGGTGCGTCGCGATCGTCTTCGCGTCGCCCAAATTGTTGGAAATCAATATGATATCCAGCGCGTTCATGAAGCGGAACGTGGCGTCCTTGCCGCCTTTGATCTCGAAGGCGACCATGGTGCCGCCCGAGCCCATCTGCCGCTGCGCGAGCGCGTTCTGCGGATGGCTGTCGAGGCCCGGATAGATCACGCGCGACAGACGCGCGTTGCCCTCGAGCGCTGCGGCAATCTGCCCGGCGCTCATGGTCTGTGCGCGCACGCGCAAATCCAGCGTCTCGAGACCCTTCAGAAGAACCCAGGCCGTGAACGGGCTCATCGAACCGCCGGTATGCTTCATGTAAGGCTCGACGACCTTGCGGATATGCTCGCGGGAGCCCAGGATCACGCCGCCCAGCGTGCGCCCCTGCCCGTCTATATGCTTGGTCGCGGAATAGATGATGACATCGGCGCCCTGCCCCACGGCATCGGAATAGATCGGGGTCGTGAAGACATTGTCCACAACGACCATCGCGCCCTTCGCATGGGCGATCTCGGCCACACCCGCAACATCCACCAGCTCCAGCGTCGGGTTCGACATGGATTCGAAGAACACCGCCTTGGTGTCGTCACGCACCGCCGCGCGCCACTGCTCCAGATCGGCACCATCGACCAGCGTCACCTCGACCCCGAAGCGGGGCAGGATTTCCTCGACGATATAGAGACACGACCCGAAGAGCGCCCGCGCCGAGACGATGTGATCGCCCGCCCGCAGCATGGACATCAGCGCGCCATTGACCGCCGCCATCCCCGAGGCGGTGGCAAAGCCGTCCTCGGTGCCTTCCAGAAGGGCGATCCGCTCCTCGAACATGCGCACGGTCGGATTGCCATAACGGGCATAGATGAATTCGTCCTCGCCCGCGCCCAGGAAGCGCTGCTCGGCCTCCTCCGCGCTGGGATAGACGAAACCCTGCGTCAGGAAGATCGCCTCGGACAATTCGCCATACTGGCTGCGGCGCGTGCCGCCATGGACAAGGTTGGTACGTGTCTTGCGTTCGGACATCTTGTTTCGCTCCGTCTCGGCCCGTCTCGGACCACAAAAAACCCCCGTCGCGGTCAAGCGAAGGGGGCTCCTCGGAAGGGCACTCTTGGCTGACCTCTTTAGCGGAATGTTTAACGTGGCCCGCAATCCGGTGAACAAATCGCCAC
>CAZTEV010000308.1:0-2056 GCA_964612785.1 uncultured Roseivivax sp.
TCAGGCGCATTTTCGACAAATTACAGTAGGATTGTTTCCGCAAAGCGGCGCAGCCCCCCTGCGCCCGATATGGAAGTGGGTGGCAATATGCCGAGTGACACCGCATGGGATGTGGATCTGGACGGACGCGACTTCGAGGCGTGGCGCGGGCAGCTTGCCACGATCGGCGAGGAGGTCGGCTTCTTCGAGCCGCTTGGCCCTCGTCATCACGCGCTCTTCGATGAGCGGGGCGATACGCTGCTCGTGGCGTTTGAGACCTATGCAGGCATCAGCGCGCTGAACGAGGATGCGCGCCCCGTTGCGCTGGACGTGGCCGAGGCCGAGGGGTGGTCGCTGCTGTCGGTCGTGTCGAAGAACGACACCTGGTTCCGCGATGAAGCGGTCTACGGCTTTTTCGATCAGCTGACCGATGACGGCTTCTTCGATGATTTCGACCGTGTCGTGTTCTACGGCGCAGGCCCCTGCGGCTATGCCGCCGCGGCCTTTTCGGTCAGCGCGCCCGGCTCCGTCGTCGTGGCGGCACAGCCGCAGGCGACGCTCGATCCGCGGCTGACGGGCTGGGACGAGCGGTTCACGGAATACCGCCGGATGACCTTCACCGACCGCTACGGCTATGCGCCCGACATGATCGACGCCGCCCTGCGGGCCTATGTGCTTTATGATCCGCGCGAGACGCTCGATGCGATGCACAGCGCGCTGTTTCACCGCGATGGCGTCACCCGCCTGCCGATGCCCTTCATGGGATCGGGCCTGCAGGGCGCGCTTTTGGAAATGGACATCCTGCAGCCGGTGCTGAGCGCCGCTGCCGATGGCACGCTCGACACCCTGTCCTTTGCGAAACTGATGCGTGCGCGGCGCGACAACGGCCCCTATCTGCGCAAGCTTCTGGCGAAGGTGGAGGCGGATCAGCGGCTCGAATTGGTGCGGCTTCTGTGCGAAAACGTGGCTGCCCGGAAAAGCGCGCCGCGCTTCCGGCGCCGCCTCAGGGCCCTGCGTCGCATGGAAGAGGCCGAGGCCCAGGGCGAAGAGCGCACCGACGGGCAGACCGCCGCCGAATAAGGGCGGCGCTACTTCCGCCGCGCGAGGATCGCCTCGCGCAGGTTTTCCTGAAAGTACCCCACGACCCCGCCTGCCAGCAGCAGGACCGGGCTGGCGGCGATGCCCACGATCCACAAAAGCCCCGCGGCGCAGGCCATCGCGAAGGCAAAGGTCACAACGCGGCGTCCGGCCTCGTCCGGCAGATGGCGTTCGTCCATCCAGCGCCACAGCGCCTCGGTCACCTTGGGCTGCAGCGCGGGCACGGCCGCCCCGGCAAAGACCGCAACGAGAATGGTCAGAAGCATCGCGCCCTCCGCTTTCCTGGATCGCGGATGTGGTAGCCGATCCGCGCGCCGTGCTCAATCTCGGGATGGCGCTCGGGATCTGGCGCGGGCCGTGCCGTCATGCTACCGGACAGCCATGGAAACCCTGACCCTGCGCCGCCCCGACGATTGGCACCTGCATCTGCGCGACGGCGCCATGCTGAAGGCCGTCCTGCCCGAAACCGCCCGGCATTTCGCCCGGGCGATCATCATGCCGAACCTCGTGCCGCCCGTGGTGACGGGCGCGCAGGCCGCGGCCTACCGCGACCGGATCATGGCCGCCCTGCCCGAGGGCGCCGCCTTCGAGCCGCTGATGACGCTTTATCTGACGGAAGACACCGATCCCGACGACGTGGCGCGCGCCCATGCGGACGGTCTGGTGCGGGCGGTGAAGCTTTATCCGGCGGGGGCGACCACGAACTCCGCCTCGGGCGTGCGGGATTTCGATCGCGTCCGCCCGGTCCTGGAGCGGATGGCCGAGATCGGCCTGACGCTGTGCGTGCATGGCGAGGTGACCGATGCGGAGATCGACATCTTCGACCGGGAAAAGGTGTTCATCGACCGCGTGCTCGATCCCGTGCGGCAGGCAACCCCCGGTCTGCGCGTGGTGATGGAGCATATCACCACCCGCGAAGGCGTCGAATATGCCCGCGCGGGCGGCCCCGATCTGGGCGCGACGATCACCACGCATCACC
>CAZTEV010000309.1:0-2029 GCA_964612785.1 uncultured Roseivivax sp.
GATTCCAGACCTGCGCGTTCCCCGTCTGCAGGCAGATGTCGAGGATCCGCGCGAGCTGGGCCGAGGTGTAGCCGTGCGGCCAGGCTCGGTTGTCGCTCCGCTTGACGACGAAGAGGCACTGGATGCCCGTCACGTTCCGTCGCGCCAGCACGTGCGTCGAGGCCGGGGGCCCGCCCGCGGGCACGGGCTGCGGCGGCTACGTCGTGGGCCAGACCGTGAAATTGCTGAAGCAGCATCACATGCTCGACGACACCGACGTGGTGATCTTCGACGTGCTGGGCGACGTGGTCTGCGGGGGTTTCGCGGCGCCGTTGCAGCATGCGGATCGCGCGGTGATCGTAACGGCCAACGATTTCGACTCCATCTATGCCATGAACCGCATCATCGCGGCGGTGCAGGCCAAGTCCAACAACTACAAGGTCCGCCTCGCAGGCTGCGTCGCGAACCGCTCGAAGGACACCGACGAGGTGGACCGGTATTGCGACGTGGTGGGCTTCAACCGCATCGCGCACATGCCCGACATCGATGCGATCCGGCGCTCGCGCCTCAAGAAGAAGACGCTGTTCGAAATGCCCGACGAAGAGGACATCGTGCTGGCGCGGAGGGAATACATCCGCCTCGCCGAGACGCTTTTCAACGGCACCGAGGCACTGGCGCCCGCGCCGCTGCCCGACCGCGACATCTTCGAGCTTCTGGGATTCGACTGATGAGCTATGAGCTGACCCGCGCCCGCGTCGAGACCTATTTCGACCGCACCGCCACCCGCACCTGGGAGGCGCTGACCTCGGATGCTCCGGTCAGCCGCATCCGCGAGACGGTGCGCAAGGGTCGTGACGAGATGCGCGCACGGATGCTGGCGGCGCTGCCCGCCGATCTGCGCGGTGCCCGGCTTCTGGATGCAGGCTGCGGGGCCGGGCAGATGAGCGCCGAACTGGCGGCACGAGGCGCCGACGTGGTGGCCGTCGATATCTCGCCCGAGCTTCTGAAAGTGGCCGCCCGGCGCCTGCCCGATCATCTGCAGGGACGCGTCGCGTTTCGGGCGGGCGATATGCTCGATCCGGTGCATGGCACGTTCGATGCGATCCTCGCCATGGACAGCCTGATCTATTACGGGCCTCAGGATCTCGACCACGCGCTTGCCGGGCTGTCCGCCCGCGCCGAGCAGACGATCTTCACGGTTGCGCCCCGGACCGCGCCGCTGATGGCGATGTGGTATGCGGGCAAGCTTTTCCCGCGCTCGGATCGCTCGCCCGTGATGGTGCCGCATGCGCCCGAGCGGCTGATCGCCCGCCATGGCGGGCGCGATCTGGGCCGCGTGTCATCGGGCTTCTACATCTCCCATGCGATGGAGGTGCGCCCGTGAAGCAGCCGCGCCTGATCCACCTGACGAAGCGCTTCCTGCCCTTCGCCGATGCGGCCTCCACGGAGTTGCCGTTGGCGCAGCTTCTGCGGCTGTCGCTGTTTCAGGTTTCGGTCGGCATGGCGACGGTGATGCTTCTGGGCACGCTCAATCGCGTGATGATCGTCGAGCTGTCGCTCGCCGCGACCATCGTTGCGGTGATGATCGCGCTGCCGGTGCTGATCGCGCCCTTCCGCGCGCTTTTGGGATTCCGGTCGGACACGCATCGCTCCGCGATTGGCTGGAAGCGCGTGCCCTATCTCTGGTTCGGATCGCTCTGGCAGATGGGGGGCCTCGCGGTCATGCCCTTCGCGCTTCTGGTGCTGGGTGGCGACACGATCCACCAGGTGCCTTTCGCGGGCGAGGTGCTGGCTGCGCTGGCGTTTCTGATGACGGGCCTTGGTTTGCACATGACGCAGACGGCGGGGCTGGCGTTGGCCTCCGACCGGGCGACGGACGAGACGCGGCCGCGGGTCGTGGCGCTTTTGTACGTCATGTTCCTGTTGGGCATGGGCGTCTCCGCGCTGATCATCGGCTGGCTTCTGACGGATTACACGCCCTTGCGGCTTATTCGCGTGGTGCAGGGGGCGGCCGTGGCAGGCCTTGTCCTGAACCTGATCGCGCTCTGGA
>CAZTEV010000310.1:0-1965 GCA_964612785.1 uncultured Roseivivax sp.
GTTGACGCCGGCAATACGTGCCAAGTCTCTGTTCCTTTTCGTTGCGGTTCCGTAGCACCAGAACCTTTTTTCACAACTTCGGGCCCGGTATGCCGCAGGCTGCGGGCCAAATGTCGATCAGGTGGTCATGCGATCCGGGCGATCCCGGACGCGCAAATGCGAATCTCTTGGATAGAGATGCCGGTGGGTAGTGCGATTTGAGGGGTGGGTCAAGGCCCCGAAGTGGCCTGATCGTCCGTCAGCGAAAAGGGGCCATCCCGGCCCCTCCCCCGTGGTCCCGAATGAGGGGCCCTCAGCCCTTCAGAACATCCGCGATCGCCGCTTTCACCGCGTCGATCTCGCCCAGCCCGTCGATCGAGGCCAGCTGCCCCTTGGCGTAGTAATAGCCAATGAGCGGCGAGGTCTTCTTGTAGTATTCCAGAAGCCGCTGCTTGAGGCTGTCCTCGTTGTCATCCGCCCGGCGCTTGAACTCGGCCTTCTGGCCGCAGCTGGTGCAGACGCCATCCTCGGGGATGGGCTTGGTCACGTCGTTGTAAACCTCGCCGCAATTCCCACAGGTCGACCGCGCGGTGATCCGCTGCACGAGGGCGGTGTCATCCACGCGCATCTCGATCACGGCATCGAGCGTCTCGTTCTGCTCCTGAAGCAGATCCGCCAGCGCATCCGCCTGCGCAAGCGTCCGGGGGAAGCCGTCGAAGATGAAGCCCGCGGTCTTCTCGCCCTCGAGCTTCTCGCGGATGAGACCGATGACGATCTCGTCGGTCACCAGTTCGCCCTTGGCCATCACCTCGGCCACGATCTTGCCCATCTCGGTGCCCGAGTCCTTGGCCTCGCGCAGCATGTCGCCGGTGGACAGCTGGGTCATGCCGCGTTCCTCGACGAGGTGACGGGCCTGCGTGCCCTTGCCCGCGCCCGGCGGTCCTAGAAGAATGATGTTCATCGGCGCTGGGGTCCCCTGTTCTTGCGGCCCTTACCCTTACCACGCAGCTGCGATTTCTGGATGAGACCTTCGTATTGATGCGCAAGCAGGTGGCTTTGGACCTGCTGGATCGTGTCCATCGTGACGCTCACCACGATCAGCACCGAGGTGCCGCCGAAGTAGAACGGGATGGCGAACTGGTTGCGGATGATCTCGGGCAGAAGACACACGAAGGTCAGATAGGCCGAGCCCAGAACCAGCACGCGGTTCACCACGTATTCGAGGTATTCCGCCGTCCGCTTGCCCGGACGAATGCCCGGCACGAAGCCATTCTGGTTCTTCAGGTTGTCCGCCACGTCGTCCGGTTTGAACGACACGTTGAACGTGTAGAAATAGGCGAAGAAGACGATCATCGCGGCGAAGAACAGCAGGTAGAGCGGCTGTCCGGGGCCGAAATAGGCAAGGATCGTCGACATGATCGGGCCGGTATCGTTGCCCGAGAAGGTCGAGATCGTCACCGGCAGCAGCAGCAGCGAGGAGGCGAAGATCGCCGGGATCACGCCCGCGGGGTTCACCTTCACCGGCAGGTGGCTGTTCTGCGCCTCGGTCATCTTCATGCCGACCTGACGGCGCGGATACTGGATGGTGATCTTGCGCAGCGCACGCTCCATGAACACCACGAAGGTGATGACCGCGACGACCATGACGATCACGCCGATGATCACGGCCGGGCTGATGGCGCCCGAGCGGCCCGAGGCGAAGAACTGCGCCAGCGCCGCCGGAACCTCGGCGATGATGCCCACGAAGATGATGAGCGAGATGCCGTTGCCGATGCCGCGCGCGGTAATCTGCTCGCCCAGCCACATCAGGAACATCGTGCCGCCCACCAGCGTGATGACCGTGGAGGCCTGGAAATAAAGGCCCGGATTGGTCACGAGATCGCCCGCTTCGAGCGACACGGCCAGACCGTAGGCCTGGAAGGTCGCCAGAACCACGGTGCCGTAGCGCGTGTACTGGTTGATCTTCTTGCGGCCCTGCTCGCCCTC
>CAZTEV010000311.1:0-1952 GCA_964612785.1 uncultured Roseivivax sp.
AAACCCGGCACAACGCCCATTACCTGGCAACGAAGGCGAAGAAATCGGGCCACCTCCTCTAGGCGCGCCTGCCCACCCGCGCGTCCCACGCCGCGAACGTATGCACCACCCCCTGTCACGCCCGGACCAAAAATACCTCTCGGGGGAGCGCGAGGGGGCAGACAGCCCCCTCGCTTGGCTAAGCGCGCCATGTCTCAAGCGAAATGGCGGTGGGGCAGACCGCCCCCTCGCTTGGCTAAGCGCGCCATGTCTCAAGCGAAATGGCGGTGGGGCAGACCGCCCCCTCGCTTGGCTAAGCGCGTCATTTCTCAAGTGAAATGACGGTGGTGCAGACCGCCCTCTCGCTTGGCTAAGTGCGCGATTTCTCAAGTGAAAGAACGGCGCGGCAGAAAACCAACTCGCTTTCGAAACCGAGGGCCAGATTGACCCCGACCGCCACGCCGCTCAAAATGCAGATCATGCAAATACGCCCCCATGACATGGTCCTGACCCGCACCGGCCTGCGCTTCGGGAACCGCCGTTTCCCGGTCAGCATCGGCAAAGGCGGTGTGCGCGCGGACAAGCGTGAAGGCGACGGTGGGACGCCCGCAGGCATCCACCGGATCGTCGGCATGCTCTACCGTCCCGACCGGCTGGCACGACCTGCCGATTGGGCGCTTCCGATCCGGCCCGGAGACCTCTGGTCCGACGATCCGAAAGACGAGCAGTACAACACCATGGTCCGCGCGCCCTACGGGCCGAGCCATGAGCGGCTCAGACGGGCCGATCCGCTCTACGACATCGTCATCCTGACCGATTGGAACTGGCCGCGGGCGGAATACGGGCGCGGCTCGGCGATCTTCCTGCATGCGCAACGCCGCCCGGGCTACCCGACCGAGGGCTGCGTCGCGTTCCGCCCCCGCGATTTGCGTTGGATCGCGCCGCGCATCCGCTACGAGACGCGGCTGATCGTGCCCGAGACGCTCGCACGGTGAGCCTGCCCGCCGAGATTCGCGCCTGCACCCTTTGCGCAGACAGATTTGCCGCGACCGAAACGGCGCATGCGCCGCGCCCGGTCACCTGGTTCGACCCCGCCGCCCGCATTTTGATCGCGGGGCAGGCGCCGGGTCTGCGGGTGCACAAATCCGGCAAGCCATTCGACGATCCCTCGGGCGACCGGCTGCGCGACTGGCTGGGGATCGATGCGGAGACGTTCTACGACACGCGCCGCATCGCCATCGTGCCCATGGCCTTCTGCTTTCCGGGCTATGATGCGAAAGGAGCGGATCTGCCGCCCCCGCCCGTGTGCCGCGCGACCTGGCACGATCGCGTCATGGACGCGCTGCCCGCGATCCGCCTGCGCGTCATCGTGGGCGGCTATGCCCATCGCTACCACCTGCGCTCGAAGGCGGGCGTGACCGAGACGGTCGCCGCCTGGCGCGAATACGATCCCGACACGATCCCGCTGCCGCACCCGTCCTGGCGCAATACCGCATGGCTGAAGCGGAACCCCTGGTTCGAGACGGATCTTCTGCCCGTCCTGCAGGCCCGCGTGGCCCGGGCGCTGGGGTAAGGTTTCCCACGCTTGCCTGAATGCGGGCGCCGTGCCAGCATTGCCTCATTGATTTGAGACATTCGACCGATGCGTTTTGTAGATCGCTCATCCGTGCCGGTGCCGAAGGCGCTGTCGTCGCGTCCTTTCGAGGAGGCGCGCAGCGAGATGGCCCGCTACCTCGCCCTCGACGAGAAGGAGCGCGCCCAGACCCGCGTTCCCAACCGGGCGCTGCCGGGAAAACCGCCGCTTCTGCCCGCACTCACGGAGCTTTTCGCGAACAAATGCGCCTTCTGCGAGGAACGGCGCAGCGATCTGCAGCCGTTCCGGTTCCGCCCGCCCAACGGGCTGGACGACCCGGACACGCCGGATGCGCATATCTACTACGCCTGGATGTCGGATCTCTGGCAGAACCTCTATC
>CAZTEV010000312.1:0-1952 GCA_964612785.1 uncultured Roseivivax sp.
GTGCATGTAATACCACTTCTGCGTGCCGCCGATGCCCGTGGTGGCCATGCCCATGGAGGCCGCGAAATCCGCAGCCCCGAGACTCATGGCCTGAAGGCGCGGTGTGGCGGCGGCGATCTCTTCCACATGGGAGATGCCCGCGGCCGATTCGATGATGACCTCGAAGGCGGTCCGCTTCTTGCGGCCCTTCGCGGCCTCCACGGCGGTGACCAGCGCATCGACCGCGTAAAGATCCGCAGCATTGCCCACTTTCGGGATCATGATCTGGTCGAGCCGGTCCGAGGCCTGTTCCAAGAGGTCCACCACGTCGCGATACCAGTAGGGCGTATCGAGCCCGTTGATGCGCACCGACAGGGTCTTGTCGCCCCAATCCACGTCGCCGATCGCCTGAATGATATTGGCGCGCGCGGTGTCCTTGTCGTCGGGCGAGACCGAATCCTCGAGATCGAGATTGATGACATCGGCGGCGGAGGCGGCCATCTTCTCGAAGATTGCGGGGCGGGAGCCGGGCCCGAACAGCTGGCAGCGATTGGGGCGCGCGACCGGGGCGGGCTGGATGCGGAAGGACATGGAGAGCGAGCCTCCTCAGGCTAAGGAAATTTCAAAACGGATCACTGGATCGGTATAAAATTGCCGCAACGCACGCAAGAAGGATTTTGCGCCCGCAGCATTTCCGATCCGGATGGTGAAATCTTCGCCATTGTCCGGAATTTTCGGGACGCCCTTGCGGGTTGTGGCGCATTTCCGGCCAACATGCGCAGGACATTCCCCAGCCACCTGCTAGGTTTTCGACCAAACCGTAGGAGACGACCATGATCGAGACACCCTATCTGCTGTTCCTGGGCGACGCGCCGGATCCTTTGGCCGCGAAGGTCGCGCAGGGGATCAAGGACTGGCGGCCCGAGAATTGCGTGGGTCAGCTGCGGCTCGAGGGCTGCAATGCCGATATGGGCCTGACCGACATGACGCTGGACGAGGCCAAGGCCGCAGGCGCCAAGACGCTGGTGATCGGCGTGGCCAATCGCGGCGGCAAGATTTCCGCCAAATGGAAAGAGGTGCTGCTGGCTGCGCTCGATCAGGGCTATGACATCGCAAGCGGCCTGCACAACCTTCTGCGCAACGAGCCCGACCTTGCCGCGAAAGCCGCCGAGACCGGCCGCACCCTGCACGATGTGCGCATCCCGGTCGTCGAATACCCCATCGCGGATGGCAAGAAGCGCACCGGCAAACGGGTGCTTGCGGTGGGCACCGATTGCTCGATCGGCAAGATGTACACCGCGCTCGCGCTTGATGCGGAGATGAAGGCGCGGGGCATGAAATCCTCGTTCCGGGCGACCGGACAGACCGGCATCCTGATCACGGGCGAGGGCGTGCCGCTCGATGCGGTGATCGCGGATTTCATGGCCGGGGCCGTGGAATGGCTGACGCCCGACAACGATCCCGATCATTGGGACGTGATCGAAGGGCAGGGCAGCCTCTATCATGTGTCCTATTCCGGCGTGACCATGGCGCTGATCCATGGCGGCCAGCCCGATGCGCTGATCCTCTGCCATGAGCCGACGCGCACGCATATGCGGGGCCTGCCGGATTACGGCCTGCCGAGCCTCGAGGAGCTGCGCGATCTGGCGCTGGCGCTGGCACGGATCCCGAATCCCGGCTGTCAGGTGGTGGGCATTTCGGTCAACACCAAGGCGCTGGGCGACGACGAGGCGAACAGCTACCTCGCGGAGCTTGAAGCGCGGCTGGGCCTGCCTGCGGTCGATCCCTACCGGCACGGGGCGGGCAAGCTCGTCGATGCGCTGGCGGCGCTGTGAGCGCGCGCACCATGTCGAACCGGAGGATGCCATGACGATCACCGTCACCCGCGACGTCTTCAAACTGGCCGAGGCCTTCACCATTTCCCGCGGCTCGCGCACCGAGGCGCGGGTGCTGACCGTGCGGATCACCCGCGA
>CAZTEV010000313.1:0-1951 GCA_964612785.1 uncultured Roseivivax sp.
TCCACCGCTTTGTGCGGGTCGCGCTCGATGGTGACGTTGACGCCCTTGTTCCGCGCAAGCCCCACGAATTCCATCTCCGGGTCCAGCTGCACAGGCCCGGTGAAGGTGAAATCGAAGCCGAACTGCGCCGCCGCATGCAGCCAGGAGGCGCAGACATTGTTGCCGTCGCCCGACCAGACGACCTTCTTGCCTGCAATAGGCCCGCGATGCTCCTCAAAGGTCAGGATATCGGCCATGATCTGGCAGGGATGGGTGCGGTCGGTCAGTCCGTTGATGACGGGCACGGAGGCGAACTCGGCCATCTCGGTCAGGACGCTCTCGTCGAAGGTGCGGATCATGATCAGATCGACGAAGCGCGACAGCACACGG
The DNA here is from genome assembly GCA_964612785.1 of uncultured Roseivivax sp. GTDB lineage: Bacteria > Pseudomonadota > Alphaproteobacteria > Rhodobacterales > Rhodobacteraceae > Roseivivax. Next base: position 370 of record CAZTEV010000313.1, read on the forward strand.
GCAGTGTCGGCGATCGTCTCGCCATGGCCCAGTTGCAGATCGCCGCCCGACAGCACCATGGTCTCGCCGCCCATCTGGCGCACGCCCACGTCGAAGGACACGCGCGTCCGGGTCGAGGGTTTTTCGAAGATGAGCGCCACCATGTGGCCCGCAAGCGGCTGCTCCGCATCGGGCGTGGCCTTGGGCGCGCCGTTCCGCGCGGTCTTGATGCTGCGCGCGGCGTCGATCATGCCCCGCAGATCGGCGGGGTCGGTTTTGTGGATGTCGAGGAAATGCTTCATCTGTCTGTCTTCTCGGAAGGGCCGGCCCCCGGGGAGATAAAGGGGGCGCGGCCGAAAGGGGTCAGGCGGGTTCGGACTGCAAGGCCGCCGCGGCACGGTCGAGGCGGGAGACGGCCTCGGCGATCTCGTCCTCGCTGAGGGTCAGGGGCGGCAGAAGCCGCACCACGTTGTCGCCCGCAGGCACGGTCAGCACGGCCTCGGACAGGCCCGCCTGCACCAGGTCGGTATTGGTCGCGCGGCATTTCAGGCCCAGCATCATGCCCGATCCGCGCACGCCCTCGAACACGTCGGGATGCGCGGCCACCAGGCCCTCGAGGCGCTGCCGCAGAAGCGCCGCGCGGCGGTTCACATCGTCAAGGAAGGCCGGGTCGGCCACGATTTCCATGACCTTGAGGCCCACCGCACAGGCCAGCGGGTTGCCGCCATAGGTCGAACCATGCGTGCCGGCACCCATGCCCGACGCGGCCGCCTCAGAGGCCAGCACGGCGCCCAGCGGAAAGCCCCCGCCGATGCCCTTGGCGATCATCATGATATCCGGGGCGATCCCCGCCCATTCATGGGCGAAGAGCTTGCCCGTCCGGCCCATCCCGCATTGCACCTCGTCGAAGATGAGCAGCGTGCCCGTCTCGTCGCAAAGCTCGCGCAGGCCCTTCAGGCAGTGATCCGGCACCGGGCGGATGCCGCCCTCGCCCTGGATGGGCTCCAGCAGCACGGCGGCGGTCTTGTCGGTGATCGCGGCGCGCAACGCGTCGTGATCGCCGAACTCGAGATGGGTGAAGCCCGGCAGGAGCGGGCCGAAGCCCTTGGTCATCTTCTCCGAGCCTGCCGCGGCGATGCCCGCCGAGGAGCGCCCGTGGAAGCTGCCCGAGAAGGCCACGATCTCGGTCCGTTCCGGTTGACACTTATCGAACCAATACTTCCGCGCCATCTTCACCGCGAGCTCGCAGCTTTCCGTGCCGGAATTGGTGAAGAAGACCGTATCGGCAAACGTATGCGCGACCAGCGCATCGGCCAGCGCCTGCTGCTGCGGGATCCGGTAGAGGTTCGAGACATGCCACAGCGTATGCGCCTGCTCGGTCAGCGCCTCGACGAGCGCGGGATGCGCATGGCCCAGCGCATTGACCGCAATGCCGGCACCCAGATCGAGAAAGCGTCGACCATCCGCCTCGATGAGCCAGCTGCCCTCGCCTTTGACGAAGGAGAGGGGCGCACGGTTATAGGTCGGAAGGACGGACGGGATCATGATCGTCTCCTTGAGAACGGAAGGCCAAGAGGTGCCAAGGGCACCGGGCCAAGTCAAG
>CAZTEV010000314.1:0-1927 GCA_964612785.1 uncultured Roseivivax sp.
CGATGAAACCCTGCGCCTCGGCGCGCGGGATGCGCAGGTTGCGGGCAAGGCCGAAGCCCGAGATGCCGTAGATCACCCCGAAATTGATCGCTTTGGCCTGACGGCGCACATCGGGCGTCATCTCGTCGAGCGGCACGCCGAACATCTCGGACGCGGTGGCTGCGTGAATGTCCTGACCGTCGCGGAAGGCCTCCTTCAGCGCGTCGATCCCGGCGATATGGGCAAGGATGCGCAGCTCGATCTGTGAGTAGTCGAGCGAAACGAGCACCTTGCCCTCCTCGGCCACGAAAGCCTCGCGGATGCGGCGACCTTCCTCGGAGCGGACGGGAATGTTCTGCAGGTTCGGATCGGTCGAGGCGAGGCGCCCGGTATTCGCGCCCGCAATGGAATAGGAGGTGTGCACACGGCCCGTCTCGGCGTTGATGTGCTCCTGAAGCGCATCCGTATAGGTCGATTTCAGCTTCGAAAGCTGCCGCCAGTCGAGCACGCGGGCGGGCAGGTCATGTTCCGTCGCCAAGTCTTCCAGCACATCCGCCCCGGTGGCATAGGCGCCGGTCTTCCCCTTCTTTCCGCCCTCAAGCCCCATCTTGTCGAACAGGATCTCGCCTAGCTGCTTGGGCGATCCCACGTTGAACTTCTCGCCCGCAAGCTCGTGGATTTCCTCTTCGAGCGCGGCCATCTTCTGGGCAAAGGCGCCCGACATGCGCGACAGCGTGTTGCGGTCGACCTTGATGCCCGCGCGCTCCATCTCCGCCAGCACCGGCACGAGCGGGCGTTCGAGCCGTTCATACACACGCGTCACATGATGGCGGTGCAGTTGCGGTTTCAGCAGTTTCCAGAGCCGCAGCGTGATATCCGCATCCTCGGACGCGTAATGCACGGCCTTGTCGATCTCGACCCGGTCGAAGGTGATCTGGCTCTTGCCCGAGCCGATAAGCTCCTTGATGGGCATGGGTTTGTGGCCGAGATAGCGTTCGGAGAGCATGTCCATGCCGTGTCCGTGCAGGCCGCCATGCAGCGCGTAGGACAGAAGCATCGTGTCGTCGATGGGCGCGATGTCGATGCCGTTCCGCGCGAGGATCTTGGCATCGTATTTCATGTTCTGGCCGATCTTCATCACGGCCGGATCTTCCAGAAGCGGCTTGAGCAGCTCCAGCGCCGCGTCCCGATCCATCTGTCCTTCGGTCAGAGCGTCGGAATTGAACAGATCGCCATCTTCGGCGCCGCGATGGGCAAGCGGCAGATACGCCGCCTCACCGGCGTCCACGCAGAGCGAGACACCAACCAGATCGGCGGTCATCTCGTTCAGGCCCGTCGTCTCGGTGTCGATGGCCAGATAGCCGCGCTCCCGTGCGCGGTCGATCCAGACCTGCAGCGTCTCGGCATCGCGGATCGCGGTGTATTTTGCCTCCGCGAAATCGGGCTGCTTCTCGATCTCGGCCTCGCCTTCTGCGGCTTGCGGCGCGGTCTCGGGGATGACGGGGGCCTCTGCGCCCAGCGTCTCGGCCACGCGCTTTGACAGCGACCGGAACTCCATCTCGGCCAGAAAGCCCAGAAGCGCGTCGGGATCGGGATCGCGCGCCTCCAAATCCTCCAGCGTGAAGGGCAGCTCCATGTCGCAATCGAGCTGCACGAGCTTCTTCGACAGCTCAATCTGATCCCGCTTTTCGATCAGCGTCTCGCGGCGCTTGGGCTGCTTGATCTCTTGGGCCCGGTCGAGCAATTCCTCGAGCGAGCCGAACTCGTTGATCAGAAGCGCCGCCGTCTTGATGCCGATCCCCGGCGCGCCCGGCACGTTGTCGACCGAGTCGCCCGCCAGCGCCTGCACATCCACCACGCGCTCCGGTCCGACGCCGAATTTCTCGACCACGCCATCGCTGTCGATCACGCGGTTCTTCATGGCGTCGAACATCTCGACCCCGCCGCC
>CAZTEV010000315.1:0-1904 GCA_964612785.1 uncultured Roseivivax sp.
TACAGCGACGACCCGGCGGTGCCGCTCGCCGTGGATCGCCTGATCCTCGATCTGGAGGATCTGCCGCAGGCCACGCAGGTGCGGATGCGCACGCTCTCGCTCGATCCCCAGCTGATCGCGGCGAACCTGCGCGTCTACCGGCCGCGACCCTATAACGAAGGGAACGTCTCGGCCCTGTGGGAACGCCTGCCGATCACCGAAAAGCGCGCGCTGTCGGTGGGGTATGTCTATCCGCCCGACCTGCTGACCCGCGACGAGCGCGAGGCGATCCTGTCTCATCGCTGGCAGCCCTTCGGCCCCATCGGGATTGAAGGCCGCGACTACGTGAGCCGCAGGCTGGAGATCTACGATCCGCCCGGCGGCCGCGTGGTCGAGGCGGAGAATACGCTGGCGGACGGCATCTACCTCGATGCCACGCGGCGCGCGGGCCTTGCCCTGCCCGAGAATGTCACCGGGCTGCAGATCACCGCGAGCCGCCCGGACGCGCTCTTGGCCGAGGCGGGCCTGCAGGTCGCGCCCATCACCCTCGAGGCGGAGGTGGAAAACCCCTTTTCCCGGGACATCGACCGCATCACGATCCGCACCGACGGGACCGGCACGGCACGCATCGACCCGCCGGGGGGCGGGCGCATCATCCTGTCTGCAACCGAGCCGGTCTGGGTCCGCGTGGCCGCAACCCTGCCCGATGGCCGCATCCGCGTGCTGACCGACGAGGTGGCGCGGACCCGCTATCAATTCGCCGACCGGGGCGCGGTCCTGACCGTGGCAGCGCAGCCCAATCTGGGACAGGCGGTGCCGCTGCGGCTCGATCTGCGGTCGTTCGGCAATGCGACCCGCTCGGTGGTGCTGCGGATGCTCAACGAGACCGGGCGCATGGTCGCCGAAGAACGGCTGGTTCTGACCGGCACGCCCTCGCCCTACGACCGCGCGGTGGAGGCGCCCGAGGAGCCGCTGTCGGAGATCCGTCGCATCTACCTGATGCTTGCGCCCGACGTCGCGCGGGTGGAGATGTCGGCAGACGGTCCGACCCTCGCCGCCGCCTACATGCAGCCGGTGGGATTGCCCCGCATCATCGACGTGCCCGAGGATTACTTCGCCCGCTCCGACAGCCGCGGCGACAATCGCAGCTGGTTCGGCATCAAGGCGGAAGGCGGCGATGGCCGTGCTGCGCGCGACGTGCTGATCGAACGCCCCCTGCGCGCAGCCGACCGCGACGACACGGTGGATCCCGACACGCTCGACTGGGAGGATTTCGCACCGCAGGGCGAATGGACGGCGCGGCGCGCGCTGGTGCCGCGCGGCGCGGACGAGTTGAGCGACGAGGCCCGGCAGATCTTCTTCCAGCCCGTGCCGGTGGGCCGCCCGCTTCCGCTGGCCCCGGTGACCGGGCCGCGGCAGCCCGAAATCATCCTGCCCGCCGAGGCCACGCCCGCGCGCTACACCGCGCTTGTCGACGGACAGCGCATCTGGGAGGCAGAGCTTGCGCCCAACATGCGCGTGCGCCTTCCAACGCTGCAACCCGATGCGCGCGAGCTGGAGCTTCTGGGCCCGGACGGCGCCCGCGTGTTGATGTCGGGCGTGATCGCGGACAGCCCGGGCTATATCGAACGCCGCCTCCTGCGCCTCGCGCCCGGCATCGAAAGCTTCGAGATCCGCAAGCGCAGCGCGGGACGCGAGGTGCTGACGATCCGGACCTTCGCGGCCGAGGACAGCACGCGCCGCGCAGAGCTCAATGTCGAGATCGATGCCGAGCGTGCGCGCAACACTCTGCTGCGGGACTGGAGCGATACCGCGCGGCAGTTCAGCATCCGCTTGAATGGCGGCGACCGGCGGGCCATCCTCGAACAAACGGGTCGCGCCCTCGGCCCCGAGCAGCGTATGTTTCTGGTATTGGGCGAAGACAT
>CAZTEV010000316.1:0-1868 GCA_964612785.1 uncultured Roseivivax sp.
GAGACGCAGGATTTCAGCCATCTCGGCACCCGCTGCGAGATCAAGAACATGAACTCCATGCGGTTCATCCAGGCCGCCATCGACTACGAGGCGCGGCGCCAGATCGGCATTCTGGAAGCGGGCGGCGAGATCGTGCAGGAGACGCGGCTTTACGATCCCGACAAGAACGAGACGCGCTCGATGCGCTCAAAGGAAGAGGCGCATGATTACCGCTACTTCCCCGATCCCGACCTTCTGCCGCTTGAGATCGAGCAGGCCTGGGTCGACGACATCGCCGCCAACCTGCCCGAACTGCCCGACGCCAAGAAGGCGCGATTCGTGACCGATTTCGGCCTGTCGGAATACGACGCCTCGGTGCTGACCGCGGATCTGGCCAATGCGGGCTATTTCGAAGCCGTCGCGGCCGAGGCGGGCGACGGCAAGATGGCCGCGAACTGGGTCATCAACGAATTGTTCGGTCGCCTGAAGAAGGACGATCGCGGGATCGAGGACAGCCCCGTGGCCCCCGGCCAGCTGGCGGGCCTCGTGAAGCTGATCAAGGCGGGCGACATCTCGGGCAAGATCGCCAAGGACGTCTTCGAGATCGTCTATACCGAAGGCGGCGATCCGGCGCAGATCGTCGAGGAAAAGGGCCTGAAGCAGGTCACCGATACCGGCGCGATCAAGGCCGCCGTCGATGAGGTGATCGCCGCCAACCCCGCACAGGTGGAAAAGGCCCAGGCCAACCCCAAACTCGCGGGCTGGTTCGTGGGTCAGGTGATGAAGGCCACGGGCGGCAAGGCCAATCCCAAGGCCGTGAATGACATCGTGACCGCGAAGCTGGGCCTCTGAGCCGCCTCTCCCAAAGCCGAAAGGCGCATGTATGCCCCATTACGAGTACAGGGTCCTGCCCGCCCCGGAAAAAGGCAAGAAAGCCAAGGGCCTGAAGGGCCCAAAGGCGCGCTATGCCCATGCGGTCGAAGAGTTGATGAACGAGATGGGCGCGGAGGGCTGGGAATACCTGCGCGCCGATACGCTCCCGTCCGAGGAACGGTCGGGCCTGACCTCGACCGTGACGGAATGGCGCACGCTTCTGGTGTTCCGGCGGATCCGGCTCGATCAGGCTGCGGCCTTCAAACCGAAGGAGCTGCCCGCGCCGGAGGAGGCCACTGACACCCCCGCCGCCGCACCTGCAGCGGCGGTTGCCGCGGGGGGCGAAACCGAGGATCTCGATGCGCTCCTCAAGGACCGCGCCGAGAGCCTCGTACCGATGCCCACCGATCTGGGCGGCCCCGCGGACGACGGCCCCGCCAAGTCCGAAGACGCACCTGACGAGACGCCGCGCCGCGACTGAGCTATTCGCCCAGATCGAGCGACAGCGCGTGAATGGCACCCACAAGCTCGGGCCCCAAGGCCCCGTGCACCGCACGATGCCGCGCGATGCGGCTCTGGCCCTTGAAGGCGTCCGAGCGGATCACGACATGAAAGTGGCTCTCGCCGCCCTCCTGGAAGCCCGCATGGCCGCGGTGGCGTTCGCTGTCGTCACGCACCACCAACTCGCGCGGAGCGAAGGCCTCGCGCAGACGTGTTTCGATCATCTCAGTCCGGGACAATTTTCCATCCTTTCCCCCTACAAACCGCTGGGGTTTTGACTAAACTCTGGCGTCCGAGTCGAAAAGGTGTCCGATCATGAGCAAACCCGATCCCTTCGGTTTCGACATGTCCGTCAAGTCGTCGAAGAAGAAAAACCCCCGCGGCCGCCGTGGCATGTCCGGCGAAAGCGAAACATCGACGCGGATCTGCGACCACGAAGGCTGCCAGGAGCCGGGCAAGTTCCGCGCGCCGAAAGCGCCCGATGTGCTCGACGATTTCTACTGGTTCTGCAAGGA
>CAZTEV010000317.1:0-1848 GCA_964612785.1 uncultured Roseivivax sp.
GGGCGTTCATGCGGGATCTCGGATTTCACCAGATCGCCGTTCCGAACGGCGGGAAAATCGTACTGCGTCTCCCATTTCTCGGCGTTCGATTCGCGGTGCGAATTGATGAGCCCGCCTTTGACGGCCTCGAACATGGCCTGACCGTCGCCGAAGAATTCGAGCCGGATCTCGTCGAGATTGGCCTGACCCGCCATGAAGGGCAGATCCGCGCCCCAGTAATCGGGATCGCGGCTGAGCGTGACGTAGCGGCCCGCCTCGAAATCGGTGACCGTGTAGGGGGCGGTGCCGATCGGGATCGTCTGGAGGCCCGATTCGGTGAAGTCCTGGTCATCCCATTGCGCCTTCTTGAGAATCGGGCGCAGCCCCATGATGAGCGGCAATTCCCGGTCTTCGACATTGAAGGTGAACCGGACCGAGCGCGGGCCGGTCTGTTCCATCGACGCGATCTTGCCCCAGGCGCCGCGATAGCGGGGATGGCCTTCCGTGCCCAAGGCCTCGTAGCTCCACATTACGTCTTCGATGGTGACGGGCGTGCCGTCGGAGAAGCGGGCCTCTTCGCGCAGGGTGAATTCCACCCAGGAGCGGTCGTCGGGGACCTCGATTGATTCGGCCAGAAGCCCGTAGAGCGAGAAGGGCTCGTCGTAATTTCGGCCCATCAGGCTTTCATAGGCCAGAAAGCGCAGTTGCCACGGCGTGGAGCCCTTGAGGATATGGGGATTGAGGCTGTCGAAGCTTCCGACCTCGCCGGTGACGATGCGCCCGCCTTTGGGGGCGTCGGGGTCGGCATAGGGCAGGGATACAAAATCCGGTGGAAGCTGCGGTGCGCCATACATAGCGATGCCATGCTGCGGCTCGGCCATGGCGCTCGTGGCGGTCAGGGCCGCGGCGACGACGGCGCTTGCGGGCCGGAAACGGTGGAAAAATTGCGTGCCCATATCGGGGACATTCCCTGTTGCTCGGTGTTGCTTTTGGTCTGACGGTATCGGGGAGTTCGGGGCTTATCAAACTTTTAGCTTGGCAGGCGGTGCAATCTCGCTTATCAAGAAGGCACTGCTCGATAGGTTTCTTGCCTGTATGAAACCTGCCTCAATAACTGAACGCCAGCCTTGTGCTGGCGTTTTTTTTTGGTCCGCGCCGGTTTGATCGGAACATGCGCGCGGGCTTGCCCCTTCGTCTTGCATATGTCGAGAATGCTGCGACACAGCGAATAAAGGGCCGCGGCGTCCCGCCGGGGGCCCGGCACAGCGAGAAAGGACAAGGACATGCAACTTTCGGGCAAGACCGCCATCGTCACGGGATCCAATTCGGGAATCGGCCTGGGCGTCGCCCGTTCGCTCGCCGAGGCGGGGGCGGACGTGGTCATCAATTCCTTCACCGACAACAAGGAAGATCACGCGCTGGCCGAAGAGCTGTCGCGCAATTTCGGCGTGAAAGTCACCTACATCCAGGCGGACATGTCGAAGCCCGAGGAATGCCGCGCCCTGATCGAGAAGGCGGGCGCCTGCGACATCCTGGTCAACAACGCGGGCATCCAGCATGTGGCGCCGATCGACGAGTTTCCGCAGGACAAGTGGGATGCGATCATCGCGATCAACATGAACTCCGCCTTTCACTGCACCGCAGCCGCCCTGCCGATGATGCGCAAGGCGGGGTGGGGGCGCGTGGTGAACATCGCGTCTGCCCATGGTCTGACCGCCTCGCCCTACAAATCGGCCTATGTGACCGCGAAGCACGGCGTCGTGGGCATGACCAAGACCGTCGCGCTGGAGACCGCGAAGGAGGACATCACCGTGAACGCCATCTGCCCGGGCTACGTGAAGACCCCGCTGGTCGAGGCGCAGATCCCCG
>CAZTEV010000318.1:0-1824 GCA_964612785.1 uncultured Roseivivax sp.
TTTTTGAACGACACATTTTTCAGGAGCCTTTTCATGACTCGTGTTCATCACGGGCTGTCGCGCTATGACCAGCTCGTCAAATCCCGCATCAAGCCCCCGCATGGTCCCGTTCTGCCGCTGCCCGCAACGCTCGGGCGGCTCTTTCCGGCCAATTCCCTGCATCTCGAAAATCTGACCCATCCCCAACTGATCGAGATCTACGAGGGCATCGCCCTCGGCATGGGCAAGAAGACCGACAAATCCGGCGAGGCCGCCGCGGGCCTGACCTTCTTCGGGCAGTTCGTCGATCACGACATCACGCTCGACGCCACAAGCGCGCTTGGCACGCGGATCGTGCCCGCGACCATCCCCAATGTGCGCACGCCCTCGCTCGATCTGGATTGCGTCTACGGATCGGGGCCCGAGGCCAGTCCGCATCTTTACGGCAATGGCGATGCGGCGGGCATGCTGCTTTACGGCAATGCCACCAACGCGCACGATCTGGCCCGCACGCCCAACGGCACGGCGCTGATCGGCGATCCGCGCAACGACGAGAACGGCATCGTCAGCCAGATCCAGGCGAATTTCATCGCGCTGCACAACATCCTCATGACCGAGGTCGAGCACGATGCCGATACCCGCAAGGAGGTGTTCGACTGCGCCCATATGGGCATGAACGCCAATGACTGGCACGACCATGTCCCCTCCGAGGCCGAGGTCTTCGAGGCGGTGCGCCGCTTCGTCCGGCTGCATTACCAATTCGCCGTCTGGACCGAGCTTCTGCCCGCCTTCGTCGCGCAGCATTGCCTCGATCATGCGATGACGCTGGACGATTTCGGCGCTGATGCCGCGATCATGCCGGTGGAATTCTCGGGCGCGGCCTACCGCTTCGGCCATGCCACGGCGCAGCCCGATTACGCGATGACCAAGACCAGCGGCCAGGTGTCGATGCAAGATATCCTGGGCTTCGGCCTGCGCGAAACCTCGGCGGAGATGGCGCAGTTCTTCGATCTCGGCGGCAAGACAGCGCAGAAGGCGCGCCCCGTGGGCACCACGCTCGGCCTGCCGCTGACGAACCTGATGTTCATCCACGAGCGTGTGCATCTCGAAGAGATCAACCACACCCTGACGCTGGATCAAAGCCGCAACCTGCCGCTGCGGAACATGCTGCGCGACCGCTACACCTACCAGCTGGCCAATGGTGAGAAGATCCGCGCCTGGTTCAAGGCCACCCATCACCGCGACCTGCCCGAGGTGGAGCGGCACAAGGACCTGAAGAAGAACGGCATCGTCAAGACGCCCTTGTGGTTCTACTGCCTGCAGGAGGCCGAACAGCACGGGGGCGGGCGGCTGACAGGCGTAGGCGGCGCCATCGTCGCGTCGGTCTTCGCGCGGCTTCTCAGGCTCGATCCCACGACCTACTGGCATGCCTCAGGCTTCCGGCCGTCGTCCAAATTCGACGATGCCGGCGGGCTCATGGCGGGCATGATGGCCTATGCGGAGTCCAAGCGCGGCGATATCGCCCATGCCGACCAGCTGAAGGCGGGCGGCTGATCCGACCACCCTGCCCGGCTGGCGCGCTGTCAGCCGGGCTTTTGCGCCACGGCCAGCATGGTCATTTCCGGGATCATCGGCCCGATCTCCACCCCGTCGAAGCCCGCCGCCTCAAGCGCACGGCTGAGCCCCTCCGTATCCGTGGATTTGGCCTCGGGCGTGAAGGCCGTGTGCTGCAACTGCCAAAGCGCGGCCAGACGCGGGCCGGTGCGGTCCGCATGCACGATGAAATCGTGCAGCATGACGCGGCCCTCCGGCGCGAGTACCGCCATCGCCTTGTCCAGAAGCCCC
>CAZTEV010000319.1:0-1810 GCA_964612785.1 uncultured Roseivivax sp.
GCCCGTCTTCTGCGCCTTGATGCGGTCCTCGATCTCGTCGCGGAAGTTGCGGATGAGGCCCTGAATGGGCCAGGCCGCCGCATCGCCAAGCGCACAGATCGTGTGCCCCTCGACCTGCTTGGTCACGTCGAAGAGCATGTCGATCTCCTCGACCTCCGCCTCGCCGCGCACCAGCCGGTCCATGACCCGCATCATCCAGCCCGTGCCCTCGCGGCAGGGCGTGCATTGTCCGCAGCTTTCGTGCTTGTAGAATTTCGACAGCCGCCAGATCGCCTTGATGATGTCGGTGTCCTTGTCCATCACGATCACCGCCGCGGTGCCCAGGCTGGACCCGACCTCGCGCAGCGCGTCGAAATCCATCACGGCATCCTTCATCTTCTCGCCGCGCACGCAGGGCACCGAGGACCCGCCGGGAATGACCGCCTTGAGGTTGTCCCACCCGCCGCGGATGCCGCCGCAATGCTTCTCGATCAGCTCCTCGAAGGAGATCGACATGGATTCCTCGACCACGCAGGGATTGTTCACATGCCCCGAGACGGCAAAGATCTTGGTGCCGGCATTGTTGGGCCGCCCGAAGCCGGCGAACCAGTCGGCGCCGCGCCGCAGGATGGTGGGCACCACCGCGATGGATTCCACGTTGTTCACCGTGGTGGGGCAACCATAAAGGCCCGCCCCCGCCGGGAAGGGCGGCTTCATCCGGGGCATCCCCTTCTTGCCTTCCAGGCTTTCCAGCAGCGCGGTTTCCTCGCCGCAGATATAGGCGCCGGCGCCGTGATGCAGATAGAGGTCGAAATCATAGCCCGACTTGCAGGCGTTCTTGCCGATGAGACCCGCCTCGTAGGCCTCGTCGATGGCGTTCTGCAACGCTTCCTTCTCGCGGATGTATTCGCCGCGGATGTAGATGTAGCAGGCATGGGCCTGCATCGCGAAGCTGGCGATCAGGCAGCCCTCGACCAGCGTGTGCGGGTCGTGGCGCATGATCTCGCGGTCCTTGCAGGTGCCGGGCTCGGATTCGTCGGCATTGACCACCAGATAGGCGGGCCGCCCGTCGCTTTCCTTGGGCATGAAGGACCACTTGAGGCCGGTGGGAAAGCCCGCGCCGCCCCTGCCCCGCAGCCCGCTGGCCTTCATCTGGTCGATGATCCAGTCGCGCCCGTTCTGCAGGATGGTCGCCGTGTTGTCCCAATGGCCGCGCGCCTGCGCGCCCTTCAGGCTGCGGTCGTGCATCCCGTAAAGATTGGTAAAGATACGATCCTGATCCGTCAGCATCGGATACCCCCTAATTTCCCCGGCTGTCGCGCCAGATTTGATAGATGAGCCAGAAGGCGAAGAGAAACCCCGCCAGCGCCACCAGATCGAAGGCCAGGCGCAGTTCGGTGCTGAACCCCTCCTTCTCGCCGATCAGGTTGGCCAGCACCCAGAAGACGCCCGTGCCGGCAATCACCAGCCCGGCGCGCCGGCCCTTTTTCGGCACTGTGTCGCGGTCGCTCATTCGCCCTGCTCATTCAGTAAACATCGCCCTTGTCCACGCGCTTCGAGAACTCGGTCTCGCCGCCCGAGGCCAGGGTGCTGGCCTGGTCGATCCAGTTGTCGCGGCTGACCCGGCCCTTGAAGCCCTTGAGGTTCGCATCCACCCAGGCCACCTCGTCGGCGGACCAGCCGGCGATCTGGTCGAAATGATAGACCCCCATGGAATGCAGAAGCTCTTCCAGCTTGGGGCCCACCCCCTTGATTTCCTTCAGGTTGTCCGCGCCATCGCCGCGCGGGGCGTCCAGCATCGCGGGCTTGGTGCCCACGTCCTCGTCGGCGG
>CAZTEV010000320.1:0-1810 GCA_964612785.1 uncultured Roseivivax sp.
GGGCACCACCGGAATGCCGAGGGTCTTGGCTGTTTCCTTGGCGGTGATCTTGTCGCCCATGATGCGGCTGTGTGCCGCCGAGGGGCCGATGAAGGTCAGGCCATGGTCCTCGACGATCTGCACGAAGCGCGCGTTTTCCGACAGGAACCCGTAGCCCGGATGGATGGCCTGCGCGCCTGTGACCTCGCAGGCCGAGATGATCGCGGGGAAGGACAGGTAGCTGTCGGTCGAAGAGGCGGGGCCGATGCAGATTGTCTCGTCGGCCATGCGCACATGCATGGCGTCCGCATCGGCGGTCGAATGGACCGCGACGCTGGCGATGCCCATTTCGCGGCAGGCCCGGATGACGCGCAGCGCGATTTCGCCGCGATTGGCGATCAGGATCTTGTCGAACATCTGCGCCTCACTCGACGATGACGAGCGGGGCGCCGAATTCCACGGGGGCGCCGTCTTCGACCAGGATGCGCTTCACCGTGCCGGATCGGGGCGCGGGGATGTGGTTCATGGTCTTCATCGCCTCGACGATGATCAGCGTGTCGCCTTCGGAGACCTCGGCGCCGACCTTAATGAACGAGGGCGCGCCCGGTTCGGGCTGCAGATAGACCGTGCCGACCATGGGCGACAGGACCGCGCCGGGATGGGCTGCGGGATCTTCCGGTGCGTCTGCGGCCTGGGCGGCCGGGGCACTCGCAGGTGCGGGGCCGGGCGCGGGGGCGGCCGGAGCATGAACCACCTGAGGGGCCGCAGCCTGCGGCTGCATGCGGCTGACCCGGACGTTCAGGCTGTCATTATCTGCGTATTCGCGCTTGACCTGCAGCTCGGTCAAATCGTTCTCCCGCAGGAGTTCCGCAAGCGCCGCGATGAAGGCGACGTCGGAATCGTGGGTCTTGTTGCTCATACCATCCTCAACCAATGCGCATTGGGTTTGCCCGCGCTTTGCGTCACGCGGCGTTACCCTGCTTATAGGCCAAGGATCAAAGGGTGAAAAGCGACCTCGGTTCCGGACGGGGATGTCCTGAAGCTGATGCCGACCTGGTCCCGGTTTGGTCTATGGCGGCCGAGCGTATTCTGCTCCCTTAGATTGGGGGCTGACGCGGGGCCACCGGACCCTGTGAGAAGGGCGCGGCGTCGCTACCGCTGATGCCGCGTGAACCCGCGTGGGTCTGGCGCTCCTGCATCGCGGCGATCTTGAGCTGCATGATCGAGGGTGGCGCGACATGATCCTCGGCCAGTGCCGGGGAAAGGCGCATCAATTCGAGCTCCGCCGGGCTGCGATCACGCGGATTGGCCGGGATCCTGTTCATTGATGCATCGGGCGCGATGGGCTCCGGTGCGCGCGGTACGGGCGGATGCAGCGCGTGCAGAGGCGTGTGGCCGAAGGCGGTCGTCAGAGGCGGTACGATGTGGCTTGTCATGGCTACCTCCGGATGAGAGGAAGAACGGGCGGGGCTCGCAGCTGTTATGCTGGTCGGGGCAAGATTACCCCGTGGGTTCCGAGAGACCGAGGAAAATCGCGCATCATGGTTACCGGCCTGTAAACGCCTTGGGCGTCAGAAAATGAAACGGGCCCCGCAGGGCCCGCTTTTCGCTGCCACGCTGTCGCGCGATCAGCGGTTCATGCGGTTTTCGATGAGGTCGTCGACGACCTCTGGCTCGGCGAGGGTGGAGGTGTCGCCAAGTGCGCCGTAATCGTTTTCGGCGATCTTGCGCAGGATGCGGCGCATGATCTTGCCCGAGCGGGTCTTGGGCAGGCCGGGCGCCCACTGGATCAGGTCCGGCGAGGCGATGGGGCCGATTTCCTGGCGCACCC
>CAZTEV010000321.1:0-1803 GCA_964612785.1 uncultured Roseivivax sp.
GTCGGATTTCCCGAACCACGTCAACAACGTCCTGTGCTTCCCCTTCATCTTCCGCGGCGCGCTCGATGTGGGGGCGACGACGATCAACGACGAGATGAAGATCGCCTGCGTCGAGGGCATCGCGGCCATGGCGCGCGCCACGACGAGCGCCGAGGCCGCCGCGGCCTATCAGGGCGAAAGCCTGACCTTCGGGCGCGATTACCTGATCCCGAAACCCTTCGATCCGCGCCTGTCCGCGACCGTGTCCGTCGCCGTCGCGCAAGCCGCGATGGATTCGGGCGTCGCCACCCGGCCCATCGAGGATATGGAAGCCTACAAGAGCCAGCTGCGCGCTTCGGTCTTCCGCTCCTCGCTCATCATGCGGCCCGTCTTCGAGGCGGCCGCCTCGGCCGAGCGGCGGATCGTCTTCGCCGAAGGCGAGGACGAGCGCGTGCTGCGGGCAGCCCAGGCCATCCTGGAGGAAACGCCCGAGCAGCCGATCCTGATCGGCCGCCCCGAGGTCATCAATGCGCGCTGCGAGCGGCTTGGCCTCGAGATCCGGCCCGAGCGGGATTTCAACATCGTGAACCCCGAAAACGACCCGCGCTACCGCGATTACTGGACCACCTATCACGAGGTCATGGCCCGGCGCGGCGTCACGCCCGATCTGGCGCGCGCGATCATGCGCACCAACACCACCGCCATCGCCGCCGTCATGGTCCATCGCGGCGAAGCCGACAGCATGATCTGCGGCACCTTCGGGGAATATCGCTGGCATCTGGGCTACATCAATCAGGTGCTCGAGACGGGCGGGCTGCATTCGCAGGCCGCGCTGTCCCTGATGATCCTCGAGGACGGCCCGCTTTTCATCGCCGATACGCATGTGCATATCGCGCCGTCGCCCGAACAGATCGCCGAGACCGTCATCAGTGCCGCGCGCCATGTGCGCCGCTTCGGCCACGAGCCCAACATCGCGCTCTGCTCGCAATCCCAGTTCGGCAACCAGTCGAGCGAGGCGGCCGAGCGCATGCGTGCGGCGCTGGCCATCCTCGACGCGGAGCCGCGGGATTTCTGCTATGAGGGGGAAATGAGCGTGGAGGCCGCGCTCGACCCGGATCTGCGGTCGCGGCTCTTGCCTGCGAACCGGATGGCGGGGAAGGCGAACGTGCTGGTCTTCGCCCATGCGGATGCGGCCTCGGGGGTGCGGAACATCCTGAAGATGAAGGCGCAGGGGCTGGAAGTGGGGCCGATCCTGATGGGCATGGGCAACCGTGCGCATATCGTCACGCCCTCGATCACCGCGCGGGGGCTTTTGAACATGGCGGCGCTGGCGGGTACGCCGGTGTCGAAATACGGGTAAATTCGGACGGTGGGGGTGGGTTTTCACCCACCCTACAGGTCGTATCCGGCTTTGGCGGGTCTCCAGCCTGTCACCGGCGAGACCTTCCGTAGGGTGGGTGAAAACCCACCGACACCCTGAAAACCCGACCTGCAAAAGCGTCATCACGAGCCTGATCGATGTCGCGGCTGGTGTGCCTCCGTCGGGATCTCTTGCGGCCCCTCCTCAGCGGCTGCAACGGTGCCGCGCTTTCCTCATGCGGTGCAATGCCGCGCGCGACGGTGTGAAACGGCGACCGGGAAGGGTGCACCGCGTTGCGTGCGGGGCCAGCGCCGGTCCGGCGGTCTGGCGCTTCTACGATTGATCTGAGCGCTTTATCTCGTCACGTCATCGCGACATCCGGCTGCGCGCATGCGGTGCCAAAGCGCCAGTCCGGTGGGGCCGGACCGGCGCTGGCCCGGCACCTTCGGTGCTGTTCGGGCCGG
>CAZTEV010000322.1:0-1748 GCA_964612785.1 uncultured Roseivivax sp.
TTGCGCTTGGAGGCGACGCCCATGTCCTCCCCCGCGCCGCGCCAGGCCACCGCGCGGACATAGGCGTCGGTGAAGCCATTGGCCTCGAGCACGGCGGATTTGGCCGCTTCGATCTCGTCGACGGAATAGGGGATCTCGAAATCCAGTTCCCCGGCCGAGAAATGCAGCCGCTCGGAATGCTTGCGCGACAGGAAGATCTTGCCGTTATAGGCGCGCTCGCCCTCGAAGACGGAGCTGGCGTAATGCAGCCCGTGGGTCAGGACGTGGACATTCGCGGCCCGCCAGTCGATGAGCTGGCCATCCATCCAGATTTTTCCGTCGCGGTCGTCGTAAGCTCCGGCCATTGCGTCCACTCCCTTTGCGTAAGCCCGTGCATTTCCATTAGTTGCGTAAGATACGTCCGATGCGGACATAAAATTTCACAAAAACTGCGATTCGCTATCATTGGCGTCTTGGAATGTCAACAAGACTGACTTAACCTGTCCGCAAAAGACGAGGGACAGGCATGGCCGAACCGGAACGCAACGCGCCCATCGGCGGGGAAACGCTGCTTTTTCTGACGGACGATCAGCTGCGTCAGGGGATCGAGGCGATGTTCTTCGCCTATCGCGGCTTCACCGCCGATCCCGACCGGATCCTCGCCGATCATGCCTATGGACGCGCCCATCACCGCGCGCTGCATTTCATCAACGGCGCGCCCGGCACGACCGTGAACAACCTGCTGTCGATCCTGGGTGTTACGAAGCAATCGCTGAACCGTGTGTTGCGCACGCTGATCGGGGACGGTCTGGTGGAAAGCCGGGTGGGCCGGTCCGACAAGCGCGAACGGCATCTGTACCTGACGGGAAAGGGGGCCGATCTGGAACGGGAATTGTCCGATGCACAGCGCGCGCGGATGCGCCGGGCCTACCGAGATGCGGGGCCCGAGGCCGTGGCGGGCTTCAAGCGCGTGCTCGAGGCGATGATGGATCCGGAAATGCGGCGGCAATATTCCGCGCTCAGGGAGGGACGGGGATGAGCGATCCTGACGCGCACCTCCTGATCGTCGATGACGACGAACGCATCCGCGGGCTTCTGCAGAAATTCCTGATGCGGCATGGCTTTCTGGTCTCCGCGGCGCGCGATGCGGGCCATGCGCGGCGGATCCTGACGGGGCTCGATTTCGACATGATCGTCCTCGACGTGATGATGCCGGGCGAAGACGGTGTGAGCCTGACGCGCTTCATCCGCGAGAACGCCTCGACGCCGATCCTTCTGCTGACCGCGCGGGCCGAGACCGAGGATCGCATCGCGGGGCTCGAGGCGGGGGCGGACGACTACCTTGCCAAACCGTTCGAGCCGAAAGAGCTGCTTCTGAGGATCAACGCGATCCTCAGGCGCATGCCCGAGGCAGAGCCCGAGACCGCGCAACCCAAGGTGATCTCGCTCGGGCCCATCCGCTACGACGTGGAGCGCGGCGAGATGTGGCGCGGCGACGACCCGGTGCGGCTGACCGCGACGGAGGCGCAGCTCATGCGGATCTTCAGCAAGACGCCCGGCACCGCGCTGTCGCGTAACCAGCTGGTCGAGGAGCTGGGCCGCGACAAAGGCCAGGCGCAAGAGCGCGCGGTCGACGTGCAGATCACCCGTCTGCGCCGCAAGCTCGAGGTCAACCCGAAAGAGCCGCGCTACCTGCAAACGGTGCGCGGCGCGGGCTATATGCTGTCACCGGATTGAGCGGGACAGGCGCCGCCCCGGCATCTAGCCGG
>CAZTEV010000323.1:0-1738 GCA_964612785.1 uncultured Roseivivax sp.
CGATGTTGTCGTTCTTCAGGCAGTTCGCCGAACGCACCGACAGCTCGAGCTCGTCGACCTTCTTCAGCAGAAGCGGGTTGAACTCGAGACCGTCATCGTCGTCCTGACGGGTGGCCGACTCGGGCTCGTCGAAGTTGACGAAGACGGACAGCTGGTCCTGCAGGATGCGCGCCGCATAGGCGATCGCGTCCTCGGGGGTGACCGAGCCGTCGGTGTCGATCTTCATCGTCAGCTTGTCGTAGTCCAGAACCTGGCCTTCCCGCGTGGGCTGCACGTCGTAGGAGGCGCGCTTCACGGGCGAATAGATCGCGTCGATCGGGATGAGACCGATAGGCGCATCCTCGGGCTTGTTTTTGTCGGCGGACACATAGCCTTTGCCGGTATTGACCGTCAGCTCCATGTAGAGATCCGCGCCATCGTCGAGATGGCAGATCACATGCTCGCGGTTCAGGACCTCGATGCCGTTGGTCTCGGAGATGTCGCCTGCGGTGACGACGCCCGGGCCCTTCTTGGAGATCGAGACGCGCTTCGGTCCCTCGACTTCCATCTTGAGCGAGACGGCCTTGAGGTTCAGGACGATATCGGTGACATCCTCCCGCACGCCCGCGACCGAGGAGAACTCGTGCAGGACGTTGTCGATCTGGACGCTGGTGATGGCCGCGCCCTGAAGCGACGACAGCAGAACGCGACGCAGCGCGTTGCCGAGCGTCAGACCGAAGCCCCGCTCCAGCGGTTCGGCGATCAGCGTCGCGGTCTTGGCGGGATCGTTGCCCGGCTTGACCTCAAGCTGCGTCGGCTTGATGAGCTCGGCCCAATTCTTATGGATCATGTGTGACCTCCATTCTTGTCCTGGCCCCATGTCCGAAAGGTCCAGAACGCCCGAGGTGAAGTAAAACGGCGTACCGGGGCCGTGCACATGGCACGACCCCGGACGTAATATTCAGGTCTCAGACGCGGCGACGCTTGGGCGGGCGGCATCCGTTATGCGCGATGGGCGTCACGTCACGGATGGACGTGATGTTGAAGCCCGCAGCCGCCAGAGCGCGCAGCGCGCTTTCGCGACCGGAACCGGGCCCCTGCACCTCGACCTCGAGGGTCTTGACGCCGTGCTCCTGCGCCTTGCGGCCCGCATCTTCCGCGGCAAGCTGCGCGGCGTAGGGGGTCGACTTCCGCGACCCCTTGAAACCCATCGTGCCGGCCGACGACCAGGAGATCGCGTTGCCCTGCACATCCGAGATCAGGATCTTGGTGTTGTTGAAGCTGGAATTCACATGGGCGACGCCAGCTGCGATGTTCTTGGAGACCTTCTTCTTGCCTCCGCGACGGGTATCTCGTGCCATTGCTCGTGCCCTCCCTTACTTCTTCTTGCCGGCGATGGCTTTCGCCGGACCTTTGCGCGTGCGCGCATTGGTGTGGGTCCGCTGACCGCGGACGGGGAGGTTGCGGCGATGACGCAGGCCGCGGTAGCAGCCGAGGTCCATCAGGCGCTTCACGTTGATCTGCACTTCACGGCGCAGGTCGCCTTCGACGGTGTAGTTCGCGTCGATATGTTCGCGCATGGCGACGACTTCCGCATCGCTCAGCTCGTTGACGCGACGGGTCTCGTCGATGTTCACGGCGGCGCAGATCTCCTTCGCGGAGGTGTTGCCGATACCGTGGATATAGGTGAGTGCGATGGGCACCCGCTTGTTGGTCGGGATGTTGACGCCGGCAATACGTGCCAAGTCTCTGTTCCTTT
>CAZTEV010000324.1:0-1729 GCA_964612785.1 uncultured Roseivivax sp.
CGCCGGGGAAGCGGGCGAAGGGCAGCACCGCCTCCTTGACCGAGAACCAGGGCATCATCGGATCGGCCAGCGTCATCGGATCGGCCATCGGCACGTCCGTGTCATAGTCGATCTTGTCGCCATGGGCTGGACGCAGCGGGAAATCGGCCAGCTTTTCACCCGCCATGATCCGCGCGGCGATGGACGCGATGGCCGAGTCGGTGGCTTTCGCCACGAAGGGCACGGTGCGCGAGGCGCGGGGGTTGACCTCGATCAGGTAGATATCGCCGTCCTTGACCGCGAATTGCACGTTCATCAGGCCCACAACGTTCAGCGCCTTGGCCAGCGCGACGGTCTGGCGTTTCACCTCGTCGATCACGTCGGCGGACAGCGAATAGGGCGGCAGAGAGCAGGCCGAATCGCCCGAATGCACGCCCGCTTCCTCGATATGCTGCATGATGCCCGCCACATGCACATCGGTGCCGTCCGACAGCGCATCGACATCAAGCTCGACCGCACCGGACAGGTACCCGTCGAGCAGCACCGGCGATTTACCGGACACCACAACCGCCTCGCGGATGTAGCGCTCCAGATGCGCCATGTCGCGCACGATCTCCATCGCGCGGCCGCCCAGAACGTAGGAGGGGCGGATGACCAGCGGGAAGCCGATCTCGTCCGCGATGGCCAGCGCCTGAGCGTCGGAGGACGCGATGCCGTTCTTGGGCTGCTTGAGACCCAGCTTGTTCACCAGCGCCTGGAACCGTTCGCGGTCTTCGGCAAGATCGATCGCATCGGGCGTGGTGCCGAGGATCGGGATACCCGCCTCTTCGAGGTCATTGGCCAGCTTCAGCGGCGTCTGCCCGCCGAACTGCACGATCACGCCGTGCAGCGTGCCGTTCTCCTGCTCGACGCGCAGGATTTCCATGACGTGCTCAAACGTCAGCGGCTCGAAATAGAGACGATCCGAGGTGTCGTAATCGGTCGACACGGTCTCGGGGTTGCAGTTGATCATGATCGTCTCATAGCCCGCATCGGTCAGCGCGAAGCAGGCGTGACAGCAGCAATAATCGAACTCGATCCCCTGACCGATCCGGTTCGGACCGCCGCCCAGGATGACGACCTTCTTCTTGTCCGAGGGCCGCGCCTCGCATTCGACCTCGCCCATCAAGGGGGCCTCGTAGGTCGAATACATGTAGGGCGTCTGCGCTTCGAACTCGGCCGCGCAGGTGTCGATCCGCTTGAAGACCGCGACGACGCCAAGGCCCGTGCGATGCGCACGGACGGCATGTTCGTCCATCCCCGTCAGCGCGGCTAGGCGCATGTCGGTGAAGCCCATCATCTTCAGCGCGCGCAGACCGTCTGCATCCTGCGGCAGACCGTTCGCGCGGATCTCGTTCTCCGCCTCCACGATTTCGCGGATGCGGGCGAGGAACCACGGATCGAAGCTGGTCACGCCGTGAATGTCGTCGTCCGACAGCCCGTGCCGCATGGCCTGGGCGATGGTGCGCATCCGGTCGGGCGTGGCTTTGGAGATGGCCTTGATGACGGCGGCCCGCTCGGGGCCGGTGAGGTCCCGGGTCACGCCCGGGACATCGGCCTCGACGCCTTCGATCGCGACCTCATCGAAGCCCGAAAGGCCCGTCTCCATCGACGCAAGCGCCTTTTGCAGCGACTCGTGGATGGTGCGCCCGATGGCCATGGCCTCGCCCACCGACTTCATTGCCGTGGTCAGGTAAGGCTCGGAGCCGGG
>CAZTEV010000325.1:0-1698 GCA_964612785.1 uncultured Roseivivax sp.
TCAGACGACATCGAAGGGCTCGAAATCGCTGGCGCGGGCGCGGTGCCAGCGGCCGAGATAGCCGAACTGGTCCGTCTCCTCGCGCAGCAGGAAGCCTTCGGGCATGTAGGGATAGACATCCTCTCCGGTGACCATGTCGCGCGCGCTTTCGCGCATGATCAGGTGGTGGGGGCGAAAATCCCCCGGCGCGCTGAGACCCGCGGCGCCGGTCATCTCCGCGAGGGCCTTCATGGTGTTCTTGTGGAACCGGTAGACCCGTTCGGCTTTCCCCACGGGGTCGAGCGCGCGCTGCCGCCAGGGATCCTGCGTGGCCACCCCCACGGGGCAATGGTTGGTGTGGCAGGCCTGCGCCTGGATGCAGCCCACGGCGAACATGAAGCCCCGCGCGGAATTGGCCCAATCGGCGCCCAGCGCCAGCGCCTTGGCGATGTCGAAGGAGGTCAGCAGCTTGCCCGAGGCGCCCAGCTTGATCCGGTCGCGCAGGCCCGCGCCGCGCAGGGTGTTGTGGGCAAAGACCAGCCCCTCGACAAGCGGCATGCCGATATGGTTGGCAAATTCCAGAGGCGCCGCGCCGGTGCCACCTTCCTTGCCGTCGATCACGATGAAATCGGGCGCAATCCCGGTCTCGAGCATCGCCTTGACGATGCACATGAATTCGCGCCGATGCCCGATGCAGAGCTTGAAACCCACGGGCTTGCCATGAGCATGCTCGCGCATCTTGCCGATGAACTCGATCAGCTCCAGCGGAGTGGAGAATTCGGGGTTGGCGGCGGGCGAGACGCAATCCTGTCCCATCGGGATGTCGCGGGCCTCGGCGATCTCGGGCGTGATCTTGGAGGCGGGGAGCATGCCGCCATGGCCGGGCTTTGCACCCTGGCTCAGCTTCAACTCGATCAGTTTCACCTGCGGATCGGCGGCCTGATCGGCGAATTTCGCCGGATCGAAGCGGCCCTCGGGCGTGCGGCAGCCAAAAAAGCCCGAACCGACCTCGTAGATCAGATCGCCGCCGCCTTCGCGGTGATAGCGGCTGATGCCGCCTTCGCCCGTATCATGGGCAAAGCCGCCCCGCTTTGCGCCGGTATTGAGCGCGAGGATCGCGTTCGCCGAGAGCGCCCCGAAGGACATCGCGGAGATGTTGTAGAGTGAGGCGTCATAGGGCTGCGTGCAATCCGGCCCGCCGATGCGCACCCGGAAATCGTAATCCGCCAGGTGCTTGGGCGCGACCGAATGGGTGATCCATTCATAGCCCGGATCATAGACGCGCTGGCGCGTGCCGAAGGGGCGCTTGTCCTCGACGCCCTTGGCACGCTGATAGACGATGGAGCGTTTGTCACGGGAAAACGGCTCTTCGTCCTGATCGCTTTCGATCAGGTATTGGCGGATCTCGGGGCGGATGCCCTCGAACATGAAGCGCATGCGGCCCAGAAGGGGGTAGTTGCGCAGGATCGAATGGCTGGGCTGGGTGAAATCGTAAAGGCCCAGCGCACTCAGCGCGCCGAAGACCAGAACGCCCAGCCAGAACCACGCGCTCCAGATCACGCCGATCAGCGACAGAAGCGTCAGGACGGCGACCCCGATCAAGACTGCGTAGCGCATGGCGTCCTCCTTCGGCAGCGCGGGCGATCAGATCGTCGCGGTGATCGCCCGGTCAAGCTTGTCCACCAGCTCGTCGAGCTGTGCGTCCTCGATGATGAAGGG
>CAZTEV010000326.1:0-1691 GCA_964612785.1 uncultured Roseivivax sp.
TCTCGGCCGGACCGTCTTCGGTGATGAGGATCGACTCGGTGATCTCGAGCCCCCAATCGGACATCCAGAGGCCGGGCATGAAGTGGAAGGTCATGCCGGGTTCCAGCACGGTTTCGTCCTCCGAACGCAGCGAGATCGTGCGCTCGCCCCAATCGGGGGGATAGCTCAGCCCGATCGGGTAGCCGCAGCGCGCGCCCCGTTCGATGCCCGCGGATTCAAGAGGTGCGGCCAGCGCATTGGCGATGTCGCAGGCGCGGTTGCCCGCGCGCGCGGCGTCAAGGCCTGCCTCCAGCCCCTCGACCAGCGCGGCCTCGGCGCGTTTGAAGATGTCCGACGGCTCGCCCAGGAAGATCGTGCGCGACAGGGGGCAATGGTAGCGGCGGTAACAGCCGGAGATTTCGAAGAACGTGGCCTCGCCCTCGTTGAAGGGCATCCCGTCCCAGGTCAGATGCGGCGCGGCGGCGTTCGATCCCGAGGGCAGAAGCGGCACGATGGCGGCGTAATCGCCCCAATGGCCGTCCGCGCCGCGCAGCGCATCGCGATAAACCTCGGCCACGACTTCGTTCTTGGGCACGCCCGGCTTGACCCGTTCCACCAGCCCGTCGATGATCTTCTCGGAGATCTTCGCGGCGCGGCGCATGAAGACAAGCTCTTCCTCGGACTTGATGCCGCGCTGCCAGTTCACCAGCGCAGTGGCGTCGATGAAGGTGGCGTTCGGGAGTTCCTGCTGCAGCGTCTGAAAGGCCTTGGCGGAGAAATAGTAATTGTCCATCTCGACGCCGATGCGGACCTTTTCGAGGCCCATGCCGATGATCCGCTGCGCCAGATCCTGCATCGGGTGGCGGTCGGTCGACTGCACGTAATTGTCGGCATAGCCGATCACCCGGTCGTCGCCCATCCAGACGGTGCGGATCGCGCCATTGGCGTCCTGGTTGCGGCCCCACCAGATCGGATCGGCATCGGGCAGAACCATCAGCCCCTGATGCACATAAAAGGACCAGCCGTCATAGGACGAGATCCACGCCATATTGGAGGGATCTGTTACGAACAGAAGGTCGATCCCGGCCCGTTCCATCGCGTGCCGCGTCTTGTCCAGCCGTCTTGTGTATTCCGCCTCGGAAAAGGGCAGATCCTTGGTGAAGCGGTGAAAAACCATATACGCACCTTTCGCGGCCAGAGATCGACATGTCCTTCCGTCCTGCCCGATTGTGTACATCCCGGACCAACGAAAAACGACATTCCGCGTCGAAATCGCCGAATTCGGCTGAAAACTTCAGCATTTCACGATGCTCACCGAAGCATGAAGTCGAGGTTGTGTACAACAAGGCCGAATAAAAATTCGCGATTGAGAATCGCCAATGCACGACAGTCGCAGGGGAGGCTGCGGGAAAACCGCACGTTTTTTGCCAATGCGCGGGACATTCGGCTGAAACGCTGAACAAAAACGACCCATTTGGTCTTGATCGCGTCACTTTGCTGCGCCTGACGATCAAGGCAGTTGCAACATGCGTCCTCAGCCTATTTAGTTTGCCTAACAACAGCGGGACAACACCGCGGGACACAACACAGGGAGCCGGAGCATTGACGCAAGCGGCCAATCCAGACGCGTTCGTCGCGTTCGAACGGGTGCAGAAAAGCTACGATGGCGAAACGCTCGTCGTGAAAGATCTCAACCTCTCGATGCCCAAGGG
>CAZTEV010000327.1:0-1683 GCA_964612785.1 uncultured Roseivivax sp.
CTCCGCATAGCCGCCCCAATGCGCCTCGCCCACGCGCCAGCCGGTCAGCACGACCCGGTCGCCGGGTTTGTAGCGGTCATCCTCCGAGGCCTCGACAATGCCCGCGAAATCGATCCCCGGCACATGCGGATAATTCCGCACAAGCCCGCCGCCCGGCCCGATGCAGAGCCCGTCCTTGTAGTTCAGCGTGGAATACTCGACTGCGACCGTCACCTCGCCCGCGGGCAGATCGTCCATTGCGATGTCTTTCACGGCAGCGCTGGTCTTGCCGCTGTCTTCATCCTTCTCGACCACGAGTGCCTTGACCATGACCGTCCTCCTTCGTCCCTGCTGTTGCGCGTTGTGCCTTGGCTGCGTCTAGAGCTAGCGGTCGCGGGCGCCATAGCCAAGGGTGGGCGGGCGGTCCCGGGCGAGGCTCAGAGATACGGGCCCTCGTCCGGCATGAAGAGCAGATCGCTGACCGGCGCCTCCACGCCCGCTTCGGTCAGCATCGCATGGACCTGCCCGCGATGATGGGTCTGGTGGTTGAACATGTGCACCACGCAGGCCGCGCGCGATTTGCTGACAGACCCGCCCAGCACCACCGAATGATAGCTCAGATCGCCCGTCAGCTCCGTGCTGCGCAGATTGTCCGCCCAGTGCAGAATACGCGCATCGAGCCGGAACCGCGCGATTTCCCATTCCGCGAGGGTCGGTGTGAACGCAACGCTCTGGGCGATGCCGCCATCCGGCATCTCTCCGCCCGCAATCCTGCCCATCCACATCGCATCCGCCCAGGCGATGTGGTTCAGCGTGGCGAAGATCGATCCGAAAAAGCCCGCGCCCGTCCTGCGCGCCCAGGCCTCGCCCCTGGGCTTCAGGATCGTCTTCAACTGCCGGTTCTGCCAGGCATTGTAGCGCGCCATGCTCTGCACAAAGGTGGCGTCGATCATCGCGGTCTCCGGAACAATTCCCCGCCAATGCAGCATCTTGCGGGCGCCGTGACAAGACTGCGCCGCGCCCTAGCTGACGTCTCGAACAGGCAGAAAGGCCCGGGTTTCATGATCGATCTCATCAATATCGCGATGGCGCTGGCCACCATCGCCTTCGGGGCCTTCGGGCTGTTTGCACCGCGATATACCGCCGAGGTGCTCGACCTCGAATTCGGCGCCTCCGAGATGGGCAAGAGCGAGCTGCGCGCCTCGGCGGGCGGGCTCTTCGTGGCGCTTGGCCTGGGCGCGATGGCGATCGGCGCGCCGCTGGCTTATGCGATGATGGGCGTCGCCTATCTGGGCGCGGGGATCGGGCGGCTGGCGGCAAACCTGATCGACGAGCTGCCGCAGCCCAAAGGCTGGATCTTCTTCGCCTTCGAGGCGATCTTCGCGGCTTGGCTGATCGGGGCGAACCTGCTCTGACTTTAAGCCTTAGTTAACCCTCTGCTGCGAAAGAGGGCGCATGTCCCAGATGCATGGATCCCTCGCGCCCGACATGTGGCTGGCCGATCTGTTTGCCAGCAAGGCGGTGCAGCGCGGTCAGGTCATTCGCCGCGCCATCCGCGATGTCGAACGGATGGTTGGCCTCGATCGGTTTGTGGCGGAAGTGGAACGCCGCGGGTTCCGTGCGGTGGAAAACTCGGGCCAGATCGTCGTGTTCTGCAACCGCGCCCCGATCCGGCGCCTGGCCTGACCGGGTTTCCGACGCGGA
>CAZTEV010000328.1:0-1681 GCA_964612785.1 uncultured Roseivivax sp.
CCCAGCGAGGCGATATGCGGCATCCGCTGGGCAATGCCCAGAAGATCGCCGATCCCGTCGCCATTGCTGTCCTGAAAGCTGCGCGGATAGACCTGATAGATCACCGCGCCGCGCCACCAATCCGTGTCGGCCTGCATTCCGCCCGATATGTCTGCCTGAGTGTTCATGAAGGTCCTTACTTCACCGAGCCGGCCAGCAGGCCGCGCACGAGGTATTTCTGCATTGCGAAGAAGACGACGAGCGGCACCGCGATCGAGATGAACGCCGCCGCCGCCAGGATCCCCCAGTCGCCGCCGCGCGAGCCCAGAAGGTCGTCGGCGATTTTCACCGTCATGACCCAGCTTTCCGCATTCGACGGCAGGAAGACCTTGGCGACCAGAAGGTCATTCCAGGTCCAGAGGAACTGGAAGATCGCGAAGCTTGCGAGTGCCGGGAAGGACAAGGGCAGCACGATCTTGGTGAAGACCTGAAAATCCGTGGCCCCGTCCACCTTCGCGCTTTCGATGATGTCGCGCGGAAGGCCGACCATGTAGTTGCGCAAAAGGTAGATGGCGAGCGGCAGGCCGAAGCCCGTATGGGCCAGCCAGATGCCGAGGAAGCTCTGCCCGATGCCCACCTTGTTGTGCAGCTGCAAAAGCGGCACGAGCGCCAGCTGCAAAGGCACGACCAGAAGGCCCACCACCATCGCGATCAGAAAGCCCCTGCCCGCGAAATCCATCCAGGCCAGCGCATAGGCCGCGAAAGCCGCGATGAGGATCGGGATGATCGTCGCCGGGATCGTCACCGTCAGCGTGTTGATGAAGGCCCGGTCCATGTTGTCCGAGGTCAGGATCTGTTCGTAATTATCCAGCCCGAAATCGGGTGGCGAGGCGGCCACGAGGTAGATCGTGGGCGCGCGTCCGATCTCGCCCTCCTGAACCCAGGTGAAGTCGCCATTGGCAGCGACCGTCACGGCGCGGTCGATGTAGAAATCCTGCACCGGGCGCCCGTCCTCATCGGTCTCGGGCACATTGGGTTGGCCGTCGGCGGGCCAGGCGGTCTCATAGTTTTCCTCGTCCGTGCTGCCATCGGGCTCGCTCACGATCAGCTTCAGCCGGCCATAGCTCTGCCCCGGCTCCGCCGCGCCCGGATCGCGTCCCGTGATACCGAAACCCAGCACGTCGCCCGATCCGGATACCTCGTCCGAGGCGGAGAACAGGTTACCCGAGAAGGTGTAAAGATCGCCGTCCTGCGTGACGCCCTCAGGCTCGGGCGAGACGCGATAGGCCACCTCGACGGGGAACATCGCGGCCCACCAGCCGGTCTCCGAGATCTGTTCGCGGTCGCGAAAGCTCGACACCAGAAGGCCCACGGTCGGGATGAGCCAGATCAGCACCAGCGCCACGACCGACAGGTTCGTCACGATGGAGAGCGATGTTTTCTGTCCTGCCATATTGTCCATGATCGCGCTCCCTCAGTTCATTTCCTTGCGAGCCTGGCGGATGTTCCAGACCATCACCGGCAGCACGATCACCATGATGACGAAGGCCACCGCCGTCGCGCGGCCGTCATCGCGGAACATGTAATCCATCATGTAGCTGGGCAGGATTTCGGTATCGAAATTGCCGCCCGTCATGGCGTAGACGATGTCGAAGACCTTCAGCACGAGGATCGTGATCGTGGTCCAGACCACGACGATCGT
>CAZTEV010000329.1:0-1677 GCA_964612785.1 uncultured Roseivivax sp.
GCATGTCGCTGCACAACATGATGCTGCCGCACGGGCCCGACAAGGAGGCCTTCGAAGGCGCGTCCAATGCGGATCTGAAGCCGCACAAGCTCGACAATACGATGTCCTTCATGTTCGAGACCCGCTTCCCGCAGCATCTGACGGCTTTCGCCGCGACCGAGGCGCCGCTTCAGGACGATTACATCGATTGCTGGGACAGCCTCGAGAAGAAGTTCGACGGCACGCCCGGCCGGAAATGAGCGTCGTCAGGGTGAAGCGAAGGGTGAGGGATTGATGGGGCTGCGCAAAAGCTGGGTCGAGAGCGCCAACAGCGCCACGACCGACTTCCCGCTCAATAACCTGCCCTATGGCGTCTTCGATGCGGGGCAGGGCGCGCGCTGCGGCGTGGCCATCGGCGACAGCATCCTCGATCTCGCGCGGGCCGAGGCCGATGGGCTGATCGCGCTGGCCGCCGGGCCGGTGCTCGGCGGGGCCGACTGGAACGCCTTCATGGCGCTCGGGCGCGATGCCTGGGACGATCTGCGCGGCCAGTTGACCGCGCTTTTGGCCGACGGTGCGCCGCCGCGCCCGGAATACCTTGTGGCGCAGGCCGATGTGACGATGCACCTGCCGATCCGGGTCGCCGAATACACCGATTTCTACGCAGGTCGAAACCACGCCTTCAATGTCGGCTCGATCTTCCGCGGCCCGGAAAACGCGCTGCCGCCCAACTGGCTGTCCATCCCCATCGGCTATAACGGCCGCGCGTCATCGGTCGTGGTCTCGGGGACCGAGATCCGGAGGCCCTGGGGCCAGATCAAGGCGCCCGAGGCAGACCTGCCGGTCTTCGCCCCAAGCCGCCGGTTCGACATCGAGCTGGAGATGGGCGCGATTGTCGGCCAGCCCTCGAAGGGGCCTGTCACCGTGCAGGAGGCCGATGACATGATCTTCGGCTATGTCCTTCTGAACGACTGGTCCGCGCGGGACATCCAGGCCTGGGAATACCAGCCGCTCGGCCCGTTCCAGGCCAAGGCCACGGCGACGACGATCAGCCCGTGGATCGTCACCAAAGCCGCGCTGGAGCCCTTCCGCGCGGCAACCCCCGACCGGGAACGGCCGCTTCTGGACTATCTGCGGGAACCGGGGCCGATGCTGTACGATGTCGATCTCGAGATCGCGCTGGCGCCCGTAGGGGCACAGCCCGCCACCATCGCGCGCACGAATATGCGCGCGCTTTACTATTCCGCCGCGCAGCAACTGGCCCATCACACCACAAGCGGCTGCCCGATGCGGGTGGGTGATCTTCTGGGATCGGGCACGATTTCGGGCACTGCGCGGGACAGCTACGGCTCCCTGCTGGAGTTGGGATGGGCGGGCACCGACCCGATCCGGCTGCCTTCGGGCGAGACGCGCAGCTTCATCGAGGATGGCGATACGCTGACCCTGAGCGGGGCGGCTGCGGGCGACGGATTTCGCGTGGGCTTCGGCACCTGCACGGGCCGGGTGCTGCCCGCGCTCGACGATCCCTATGCCCGCGACGGGTAGGCAAGGCACGTATCAGGCAAGACAAAGGGCGCAGGGCGCTCCCCCGCGCAAGACGAAGAGACGAAAAGGATAGAGCATGGCCAAGGCATTCGCCTCTGCAGGCGACATGGACGACAAGACGATCAGCTTCACCGAGGTGGGCGAGGGGCTTTA
>CAZTEV010000330.1:0-1653 GCA_964612785.1 uncultured Roseivivax sp.
GCGGGGTCGGGCCCTTGTAGATGCCGCCCTTGCGGAAGATCGGCGCGTTGCGGTCACCGTGGCGTGCGCCGCCGGTGCCCTTCTGGCGATAGATCTTCTTGGTGGAGTAGCTCGTTTCCGAACGGGTCTTCACCTTGTGGGTGCCGGCCTGCGCCTTGTTGCGCTGCCAGCGGACGACACGGTGCAGGATGTCGGCGCGGGGCTCGAGGCCGAAGACCTCATCGCCCAGATCGACCGACCCGGCCTTGCCGCCGTCCAGTTTGATCACGTCGAGTTTCATTCCTCACCGTCCTTCTTCTCGGAGGCTTCGGGGGCGTCGCCCTCGTCACCCTTGTCGGCTTCGATCGAAGCTTCCGCCTCTTTCAGCGCGGCGGCTTCGGCGGCGGCGGCCTCCTCGGCCAGGCGCTTCTCTTCGGCTTCGGCCTCGGCGGCGGCAGCGGCGGCGGCTTCTTCAGCGGCCTTCGCGGCTTCGGCGGCGGCAGACTTCAGCGCGGCGGGCAGAATGGCGTTCTCGGGGAACGGCTTCTTCACCGCGTCCTTGATCGTCACCCAGCCACCCTTGGAGCCCGGCACCGCGCCCTTGACCATGATCAGGCCACGGTCGCTGTCGGTGCGGACGACCTGCAGGTTCTGCGTGGTCACGCGGGCGGCGCCCATGTGACCGGCCATCTTCTTGCCCTTGAACACGCGGCCCGGGTCCTGACACTGACCGGTGGAGCCGTGCGAGCGGTGGGAGATCGACACACCGTGGGAAGCGCGAAGGCCCCCGAAGTTGTGCCGCTTCATCGCACCGGCAAAGCCCTTACCGATCGAGGTGCCGGAGACGTCCACGAACTGACCTTCGAAGTAGTGGTCGGCGGTGATTTCCTCGCCCACTTCGATCAGGTTCTCGGGGTCCACGCGGAACTCGGCCAGCTTGCGCTTGGGGGCCACCTTGGCCGCCGCGAACACACCGCGCATCGGCGCGGAGGTGCGCTTGGCCTTGGCCGTGCCGGTGCCGAGCTGGACGGCCGAGTAGCCATCCTTCTCGGCGGTGCGCTTGGCCACCACCTGCAGGTTGTCGAGCTGCAGAACCGTCACCGGGATCTGCTTGCCATCTTCCATGAAGAGCCGGGTCATGCCGACCTTCTTTGCGATCACTCCAGAGCGCAACATGCTACATGCCCTCCCTTAGACCGAGATCTGGACGTCCACGCCGGCGGCGAGGTCGAGCTTCATGAGCGCGTCCACGGTCTGCGGGGTGGGGTCGATGATGTCGAGCAGACGCTTGTGGGTGCGGATCTCCCACTGGTCACGGCTCTTCTTGTCGATGTGCGGGCCGCGCAGAACGGTGAACTTCTCGATCTTGTTCGGCAGCGGGATGGGCCCGCGCACCTGCGCGCCGGTCCGCTTGGCGGTGTTCACGATCTCCTGGGTGCTGGCGTCCAGCACGCGGTAGTCGAACGCCTTGAGGCGGATCCGGATATTCTGGCTTTGAATGGCCATTTTTGCGTTCCTTTACGATTGAGAGGAGGGGCGAAAGACCCGCCCCTCTTCGAACCGGTTTCAAGTATTGCCGGCGGTTGGCCCGCCGGCGCTCTTATCAGGCGTCCGAGATCACTCGATGATCTTCGACACCACGCCGGCGCCGACGGTGCGGCCGCCTTCGCGGAT
>CAZTEV010000331.1:0-1634 GCA_964612785.1 uncultured Roseivivax sp.
AGCGCCGATTCGACCTCGGCCGTGCCCATCCGGTGGCCCGAGACGTTGATCACGTCATCGACCCGGCCGGTGATCCAGTAATCGCCATCGGCATCGCGGCGACAGCCGTCGCCCGAGAAGTAATAGCCCTTGTATTGCTGGAAATAGGTGTTCTCGAACCGCTCATGGTCGCCCCAGACGGTGCGCATCTGGCCGGGCCAGCTGTCGGCGATGGCCAGAACGCCCTCGGCGGGGCTGTCCGTGATCTCCTTTCCGCTCTCGGTCTCCAGAACGACCGGCTTGATCCCGAAGAACGGCTTCATCGCCGCGCCGGGCTTGGTTGCATGCGCGCCCGGCAGGGGGGTCATCAGATGCCCGCCGGTTTCCGTCTGCCACCAGGTATCGACGATGGGGCATTTGCCGCCGCCCACGACGTCGTTGTACCAGGTCCAGGCCTCGGGGTTGATGGGTTCGCCCACCGTTCCGAGGAGTCGCAGCGAGGATAGATCGCACTTCGTTACGAAGTCGTTACCCTGGCCCATCAGCGCGCGAATCGCCGTGGGCGCGGTGTAGAACTGGGTGACCTTATGGGTCTCGCAGATCTGCCAGAAGCGGCTGGCATCGGGGTAGGTGGGCACGCCCTCGAACATCAGCGTGGTGGCGCCATTGGCGAGCGGGCCATAGATGATGTAGGAGTGACCAGTGACCCACCCCACATCTGCCGTGCACCAATAGACGTCGCCGTCATGGTAGTCGAAGGTGATCTCATGCGTCAGAGCGGCGTAAACCAAATATCCACCACTTGAGTGCACAACCCCCTTGGGCTGCCCGGTGGAGCCCGATGTGTACAGGATGAAAAGGGGATCTTCGGCGCCCACGGGTTCGGGCGCGCAGTCAGCGGAAGCCTCCGCCATGGCGGCGGTCACATCCACGTCGCGGGACGCGTCCCAGGCCACGTCGCCGCCGGTGCGGCGCACGACCAGGCATTTGACCGACGCGTCGCATTGCGCCAGCGCCTTGTCGGCATTGGCCTTGAGCGCGGTCTTGCGCCCGCCGCGCGGGGCCTCGTCGGCGGTGATGACGCATTTGGCCTCCGAGCCGTTCACCCGCTGCGCCAGCGCATCGGGCGAGAAGCCCGCGAAGACGACCGAATGGATCGCGCCGATCCGGGCACAGGCCAGCATGGCATAGGCCGCCTCGGGGATCATCGGCAGGTAGATGACCACGCGGTCGCCCTTGGCCACGCCCTGATCCTTCAGGATGTTGGCCATCTTGGCCACGTTGGTGGCCAGCGCGCGATAGGTGATGTGCTGGGCGCCCTCCTGCGGGTCATCGGGCTCCCAGATGATGGCGGTCTGATCGCCGCGGGTCTCGAGGTGACGATCGACGCAGTTCGCGGCGACGTTCAGCTGGCCGTCCTCGTACCATTTGATCGAGACGTTGCCGTAATCGAAATTGACGTCCTTGATCTTGGTGGGCGTCTTCACCCAGTCGAGCCGCGCGGCCTGCTCGGCCCAGAAGCCCTCGGGATCCTCGATCGAGCGGGCATACATCGCGTCGTACTTCGCCGCATCCACATGCGCGCGCGATACCGTCTCCGCGCTCGGTGGGAATGTCGCGTTCGGGTCATGATGGCTCATGATCTCACTCCTCCT
>CAZTEV010000332.1:0-1626 GCA_964612785.1 uncultured Roseivivax sp.
CCACGGGCGGCTGGCCTTCGGGACCGGGCCGCAGGTCCCGCACCTGCATCGCGCAGGAGGCGGCGGGCTTCGGCGGGCCGCCCACGACTTCCACAAGACACATCCGGCAATTGCCGGCGATGGACAGACGTTCGTGATAGCAGAAGCGCGGAATCTCCCGGCCCGCTTCCTCGCAGGCCTGGAGCAGCGTCATCGCGCCGTCCACCTCGATCTCTTGTCCGTCGATATTGATCTTGCGGAGGTCTGACATGGGTTACCTCACCTTTCCTTCAGCAGGACGCCAATCTGGCTGCCCTTGGCTATTTCCTCTCGTCCGAAGGTGCAATAGTCGGCGTCCCGGTCCAATGCGACACCGCGCGCCTTCAGAATGGCCTCGCCGCGCTGGCGCATACGGCGTTTTTCGTCCTTCGAGGTGACGTAATCGTCGATTTCCTCGTCGGTGTAGCCCATGCGCTTTGCCTGGGATTCAAGCGCGTTGATCGTTGTCCAGGCCTTGAACATACGCGCCTCGATGGCGTCGCACTTGTTGCGCACCTCGTCGGCGATGGCGATCATCAGAAGTGCGTCGTCGATCTGGGGCACGTCGCGCAGCGGCGGTTTCGACTGCGCCGCCGCCCCCTGCGCCACCGATCCGAGCACGAGCGCCAGCGCGGCGCCTTTGAGGGTCGATGCGAAATTGCGGGTCATGGATCGTTCCTTCTAGCCTGCAGGACCGGCGGTGCCGGTCATCTGCCCTCCAGATGGGGAGTATGTACCCCGCTATCCAATAGCATGCGCGAAAGACCGCACAGGATCAGCAATTCGCGATCCCGCCCTACTCGATGCAGGTGCCGCGCAGCACGACGCGATCCCCGTCCCGCGGCAGAGACGTTGCGGGCGTGCCCGCGGGCACCGAATAGTCGATCACGGACGTTCCGAGGAAGCGGATGCAATGGCGCGTGGCCTCGTGCCGGGCCGCGGCGGCCGCGCCTTCGATCCCGCGGCTTGCAGGGCCTGCAGTCGCGGTGAAGTTCGCCCGATCCCCGGCAGGCGCGCTGGCGCTCGCCCGGTAGTATTCGCCGTCGAAGGCGATGCGCTCGGCGCCGGTGCCGCAGGCGGACAGGGCCGCAAGGCTCAGCGCGCCCGCAATGAGTTTCGCAAATGTCATTGAACCACCATTTCAGCGTTGTCGCAGCGCGCGCGGCGCCATTCCGTCGCGGCTTCGAGATATGACCAGCCGAAGGCGTGATCGCTGTCGCCCTCCGCGCGCAGATGGGCCAGCCTTGCAAGGCCCTCGTCAAGGGTCGGGCGATGCCCCGCCGCAACCCACCACATGACGAAATGCATCTCGCCCAGCACCTCGAACCAATCCTGACGGCGGGCGTAGAACTGCTTGTGCACGGTGTTCCAGACGAAGGCCTCCAGGCTTTCGACATCTTCCCAGACGGTGAGGTTGCTGACGAAGCGCGGATCGCCGTCGATCTTGGCCTCCGTGTTGCCCGTATTCGGCGCGCCCGAGCCCTCCATCATCCACACGAAGCCCGGCATTCGTTTGCCGAGCCCGTTGATCCGGTCGATATTTGCCATGAACTCCCCCACGCGCGGATCGGCGGGATCGGCCAGCAGACGTCCGATATTGAGCTCGGC
>CAZTEV010000333.1:0-1613 GCA_964612785.1 uncultured Roseivivax sp.
GAGGCGCGTCTGGCCCGAAGGCGCGCTTGGTTTCGCGCGGGGAAGTGCGTTTTTTTGGAAAGGTGAAGGGTAGGCGGGGCGCGCGCGAGGGTTGGGGTGCGCTTTGCCGGGCCGTGGGAGCCGAGGGCTGGGAAAAGGGGTGCTTCGGGCCTGCCGTCGTGTGGGCCCCGGTCGGGTGGTGCGTTTTTTGGAAAGGTGAAGGGCAGGCGGGGCGCGCGCGATGGTTGGGGTGCGCTGTGTTGGGCTGTGGAAGCCGAGGGTGGCGAAACGGGGTGTATTGTCCCAGACGTCATGCGGGCCCCGGCCGGATGGTGCGTTTTTCCGGAAAGGTGAAGAGGGGCGCGCGCGTCTGTGCGTTGGGGGGCGGTCTGTGTGGCAGGCCGGAGGAGCCGAGGGTGGCAAAACGGCTCGCCCGGAGCCTCTGCGCGGCGCTTGATCCGGCGCGCGGTCTCGCTACTTCCGGGCGATGACACAAGCATTGATTATCGGCGCGTCGGGCGGCATCGGATCCGCCGTGGCGCGGGAATTGGAGCGGCGCGGGGCCGAGGTCACCGGGCTGTCGCGGTCGGGAGACGGGCTCGACGTGACCGACGAGGCCTCGGTCGAGGCGCATCTGGGTGCGCTCGAGGGGCCGTTCGATCTGATCTTCTGCGCCACGGGCGCGCTCGAGATCGCGGGCGCCCGGCCGGAAAAGACCATCCGCGATCTGACGCCCCGGGCCATCGCGGACCAGGTCGCGCTCAATGCGATCGGCCCGGCCATGGTGCTGAAACATGGCATCGGGCTTTTGCCGCGCCGTGAGCGGGCGGTGATGGCGGTCCTGTCTGCGCGGGTGGGCTCGATCGGCGACAACGGGCTCGGGGGCTGGTATTCCTACCGCACGGCCAAGGCGTCGGTGAACCAGCTTGTCCATTCCGCGGCCATCGAGTTCGGGCGCACGCATCGCAAGCTCTCCTGCGTGGCGCTGCATCCCGGCACGGTGGAGACGGCCTTCACCGCGAAATATGCCGATCATCACCCGACCGTCACCGCGGAGGCGGCCGCAGAGCGGCTCTGCGACGTGTTCGAGCAGCTGGAGCCCGCGCATACGGGCCGGTTTTTCGATTACGCGATGAAGGAGATCCCCTGGTGAGCCGCCTGATCCTGGTTCTGGGCGACCAATTGTCCGAAAGCCTGTCCGCCCTCGCGGAGGCCGACAAGGCCCGCGATATCGTCGTCATGGCCGAAGTGTCGGAAGAGGCGAGCTACGTCCAGCACCACCCGAAGAAGATCGCGCTGATCTTCGCGGCGATGCGCAAATTCGCCGCGAAGCTGCGAGACGATGGCTGGGACGTGCGCTACACCGCGCTGGACGACACGGAAAATACGGGGTCCATCCCCGGCGAATTGATGCGCCGCGCCGATGAGACCGGCGCTTCCGAGGCGATCGCCACCCAGCCGGGCGAGTTTCGGTTGATCGCCGCGCTGGGCGACATGGAGCTGAAGGTCACGCAGCTGCGCGATACGCGCTTTCTCACCGATCTCGACTGGTTCGAGGATTGGGCCGAGGGCCGCAAGGCCCTGCGCATGGAATATTTCTACCGCGAGATGCGCAAGCAGACGGGCTTTCTGAT
>CAZTEV010000334.1:0-1611 GCA_964612785.1 uncultured Roseivivax sp.
GAGGCGCGTCTGGCCCGAAGGCGCGCTTGGTTTCGCGCGGGGAAGTGCGTTTTTTGGGAAAGGTGAAGCGCAGGCGGGGCGCGTGCGATGATTGGGCTGCGCTGTGTTGGGCTGTGGGAGCCGAGGGCTGCGACACGGGACGCCCTGGGCCTGTCGTCATGCGGTCCCCGGCCGGGTGGTGCGTTTTCGGGAAAGGTGAAGCACAGGCGGGTCGCGCGACGGTTCGGCTGCGCTTTCCCGGGCCGTGGGAACCGAGGGCGACAAAACGGGACGCCCCGTGCCTGATGTCGAGCGGGCCCCGGTCGGGCGATGCGTTTATCTGGAAAGGTGAAGATGGGGGGCGGTGCGGGCCGGGCCGATGGCGGTCCGCGTGGCGGGCCGGGGGAGCCGAGGGTGGTAAAAGGGGCCGCCCGGGGTCCGGGCGGGGCGCTTGATCCGGCGCGCGGGGTCGCTACTTCCGGGCGATGACACAGGCATTGATTATCGGCGCGTCAGGCGGGATCGGATCCGCCGTGGCGCAGGAATTGGAACGGCGCGGGGCATCGGTCACGGGGCTTTCGCGGTCGGACGACGGGCTCGACGTGACCGACGAGGCCTCGGTCGAGGCGCATCTGGGCGCGCTTGAGGGCCCCTTCGATCTGATCTTCTGCGCCACGGGCGCGCTCGAGATTGCGGGCGCCCGCCCGGAAAAGACCATCCGCGACCTGACGCCCCGGGCTATCGCGGACCAGCTCGCGCTTAATGCAATCGGGCCCGCCATGGTGCTGAAACATGGCATACGGCTCGTGCCGCGGCGCGAACGGGCGGTCATGGCGGTTCTCTCGGCGCGGGTCGGATCGATCGGGGATAACGGGCTTGGCGGTTGGTATTCCTACCGCACGGCCAAGGCGGCGGTGAACCAGCTTGTCCATTCCGCGGCCATCGAGTTCGGGCGCACGCATCGCCAGTTGGCCTGCGTCGCGCTGCATCCCGGCACGGTCGAGACGGCGTTCACCGCGAAATATGCCGATCATCATCCGACCGTCACTGCAGAGGTCGCCGCCGCGCGGCTCTGCGACGTGTTCGAGCAGCTGGAGCCCGCCCATACGGGCCGGTTTTTCGATTACGCGATGAAGGAGATCCCCTGGTGAGCCGCCTGATCCTGGTTCTGGGCGACCAATTGTCCGAAAGTCTTTCGGCCCTCGCGGAGGCCGACAAGGATCGCGATATCGTCGTCATGGCCGAGGTGTCGGACGAGGCGAGCTATGTCCAGCATCATCCCAAGAAGATCACCCTGATCTTCGCGGCCATGCGCAAGTTCGCGGCGCGGCTTGCCGCGGATGGCTGGGACGTGCGCTATACCGCTCTGGACGATACGGAGAATACGGGCTCCATCCCCGGCGAATT
The DNA here is from genome assembly GCA_964612785.1 of uncultured Roseivivax sp. Lineage (GTDB taxonomy): Bacteria > Pseudomonadota > Alphaproteobacteria > Rhodobacterales > Rhodobacteraceae > Roseivivax. Next base: position 1,387 of record CAZTEV010000334.1, read on the forward strand.
GATGCGCCGTGCGGATGAGACCGGAGCCTCCGAGGTGATCGCCACGCAGCCGGGCGAGTTCCGGCTGATCGCCGCGCTCAACGAGATGGAGCTCAAGGTCACGCAGCTGCGCGATACGCGCTTTCTGACCGATCTCGACTGGTTCGAGGAGTGGGCCAAGGGCCGCAAGACCCTGCGCATGGAATATTTCTACCGCGAGATGCGCAAGCAGACGGGCTTTCTGAT
>CAZTEV010000335.1:0-1576 GCA_964612785.1 uncultured Roseivivax sp.
CCGGAACCAACGGCAAGACCAGTGTGGCGAGCTTCACGCGCATGATCTGGCAGGAACTGGGCCTGCGCGCCGTCAATCTGGGCACCACCGGGGTCGAGGGCGACTGGTTCGCGCCTCTGAAACACACCACGCCCGAACCCATCACGCTCCATCGCGCGCTGGCGAAGGCCACCGAAGCCGGGGTCGATCACGCCGCGATGGAGGCCTCGTCGCACGGGCTGGAACAGCGCCGTCTCGATGGCGTGCAGCTGCGCGCGGCGGGCTTCACGAATTTCACCCAGGACCACCTCGATTACCACGCGAGTTTCGAGGATTACTTCGCCGCCAAGGCGGGCCTCTTCGCGCGCGTCCTGCCCGAAGAGGGCACGGCGGTCATCAACATGGACGATGCGCGCGGCGTCGACATGGCCGCTATCGCCAGGGCGCGCGGGCAGGACCTGATCACCGTGGGCCGGGATGAAGGCGTCGATCTGTGCCTGATGGCGCAGCGCTTCGATGCCACGGGGCAGGAGGTGCGGCTGCGCTATCGCGGTGCGGTGCGGCAGGTGCGGCTGAACCTCATCGGCGGCTTTCAGGCGGAAAACGTGCTGATCGCGGCGGGCCTCGTGATGGCCTGCGGCGAGGATGCGGAGGCCGTGTTCGAGGCGCTGCCGCGGCTCAATACCGTGCGCGGACGCATGCAGCTGGCGGCAACGCGCGACAATGGCGCGACCGTCTTCGTCGATTACGCCCATACGCCCGATGCGGTGGCGACCGCGATCCAGGCCCTGCGTCCGCATGTGATGGGCCGTCTCGTGGCCATCGTGGGCGCGGGCGGGGATCGCGACACGGGCAAGCGGCCGCTGATGGGGCAGGCCGCGCACGATCATGCGGATCTGGTGATCGTGAGCGACGACAATCCCCGCTCCGAAGATCCCGCCGCGATCCGTGCGGCGGTGATGGATGGCGCGCCCGGCGCGCTCGAGGTGGGGGACCGGGCCGAGGCGATCCTGCGCGGCGTCGATGCGCTGGGCCCGGGCGATGCGCTTCTGATTCTGGGCAAGGGGCACGAGACGGGGCAGATCGTGGGCGACACGGTCTATCCTTTCGACGATGCCGAACAGGCCTCGGTCGCGGTGGCCGCGCTTGATGGCGGGGTGCCATGAGGATCGAGAGGGGCAGACCATGAGCCTTTGGACCAGCGCCGAGGCCGCCGCGGCCACAGGCGGCCGTGCGACGACCGAATGGCAGGCGCGGGGCGTGTCGATCGACACGCGCACGCTGAAGCCCGGCGATCTGTTCGTCGCCCTGAAGGCGGCGCGGGACGGGCATGATTTCGTGGCTCAGGCGCTCGACAAGGGCGCGGCGGCCGCGCTGGTCAGCCGCGTGCCCGAGGGCGTCGCGGAGGATGCGCCGCTTCTCATCGTCGAGGACGTGCAGACGGGGCTCGAGGCTTTGGGCCGTGCGGCGCGCGCCCGCACAGAGGCGCGGGTGGTGGCCGTCACCGGTTCGGTGGGCAAGACCTCGACCAAGGAAATGCTGCGCAAGGTGCTGGGCGGGCAGGGAAAAACCCATGCCGCCGAGGCCTCCTACAACA
>CAZTEV010000336.1:0-1576 GCA_964612785.1 uncultured Roseivivax sp.
CCGGAACCAACGGCAAGACCAGTGTGGCGAGCTTCACGCGCATGATCTGGCAGGAGCTGGGCCTGCGCGCCGTCAATCTGGGCACGACCGGGGTCGAGGGCGATTGGTTCGCGCCGCTGAAACACACCACGCCCGAGCCCATCACGCTTCATCGCGCGCTGGCGCAGGCCACCGAAGCGGGCGTCGATCACGCCGCGATGGAGGCCTCCTCGCACGGGCTGGAACAGCGCCGCCTCGACGGGGTGCAGCTGCGCGCGGCGGGGTTCACGAATTTCACGCAGGACCACCTCGATTATCACGCGAGTTTTGAGGATTACTTCGCCGCCAAGGCGGGCCTTTTCGCGCGCGTCCTGCCCGAAGAGGGCACGGCGGTCATCAACATGGACGATGCGCGCGGCGTCGACATGGCCGCTATCGCCAGGGCGCGCGGGCAGGACCTGATCACCGTGGGCCGGGATGAAGGCGTCGATCTGTGCCTGATGGCGCAGCGCTTCGATGCCACGGGGCAGGAGGTGCGGCTGCGCTATCGCGGTGCGGTGCGGCAGGTGCGGCTGAACCTCATCGGCGGCTTTCAGGCGGAAAACGTGCTGATCGCGGCGGGCCTCGTGATGGCCTGCGGCGAGGATGCGGAGGCCGTGTTCGAGGCGCTGCCGCGGCTCAATACCGTGCGCGGACGCATGCAGCTGGCGGCAACGCGCGACAATGGCGCGACCGTCTTCGTCGATTACGCCCATACGCCCGATGCGGTGGCGACCGCGATCCAGGCCCTGCGTCCGCATGTGATGGGCCGTCTCGTGGCCATCGTGGGCGCGGGCGGGGATCGCGACACGGGCAAGCGGCCGCTGATGGGGCAGGCCGCGCACGATCATGCGGATCTGGTGATCGTGAGCGACGACAACCCGCGCTCCGAAGATCCCGCCGCGATCCGTCGGGCGGTGCTGGACGGCGCGCCTGGCGCGCTCGAGGTGGGGGACCGGGCTGAGGCCATCCTGCGCGGCGTCGATGCGCTGGGTCCGGGCGATGCGCTTCTGATCCTGGGCAAGGGGCACGAGACGGGGCAGATCGTGGGCGATACGGTCTATCCCTTCGACGATGCCGAGCAGGCCTCGGTCGCGGTGGCAGCACTCGATGGCGGTGTGCCATGAGGATCGAGAGGGTCAAACCATGAGCCTTTGGACCAGCGCCGAGGCCGCCGCGGCCACAGGCGGGCGCGCGACGACGGAGTGGCAGGCGCGGGGCGTGTCGATCGACACACGCACGCTGAAGCCCGGCGATCTGTTCGTCGCGCTCAAGGCGGCCCGGGACGGGCATGATTTCGTGGCGCAAGCGCTCGACAAGGGCGCGGCGGCGGCATTGGTCAGCCATGTGCCCGAGGGCGTCGCGGAGGATGCGCCGCTTCTTCTTGTCGAGGATGTGCAGGCGGGGCTTGAGGCTTTGGGCCGCGCGGCGCGCGCCCGCACGGAGGCGCGGCTGGTGGCGGTCACCGGGTCGGTCGGCAAGACCTCGACCAAGGAGATGCTACGCAAGGTGCTGGGCGGGCAGGGAAAAACCCATGCCGCCGAGGCCTCCTACAACA
>CAZTEV010000337.1:0-1563 GCA_964612785.1 uncultured Roseivivax sp.
GAAATGGAGGTGCCGGAATGAACAGGCAATCGGGTTGCGCTTTCGCGCTCTTGCTCACGACCATCGCAAGCCCGGGGATCACCCAGACCCCGACATCCGGCCTGGGCTTCGACAGTATGGCGCAACCGGAAGAGCCGGTTGCAGAATGCACGGCGCCACGGCCACCAAGGGAACTTGCAGAGACCGCCTATATCCGGAACGGCTACCGCGCCATCCTGCGCATCCTGGCCGCGCGTCACTGGCAGGAAACCGGCGATTGCACCTGTGTGGTCCAAGGCATCCCCTGGGACGAAGTTGTGACCCTAAGTGCGGAATTTGTCACTAATAACGACCCTCTCCGCCCCTTTGACACGTCAGAACTGCGCCTCATGGCAGATGGGCTAGAGGCTCAACGCGCCACTGCCTGCAGGAGTCGCTGAATGGGAGTCATCCGCGATATCCTTTCCCAGGTGGACGATGCGGTCGACACGGTTGCGGAAACCGGGTTTGCCGACGGCGCGGGCGTTGTGGGCGATGTGATCTCGGTCAGCGGCGTCGTGCTTTTGATCCTGCTCGGCATCAATGTCGTCATGCAGCTTCGCCCGATGACATTCGGCAGCGGGTTCGCCTTCGGTGTGAAGCTTGTCCTCGTGTCGCTCTTCGCTCAGAGCTGGGCAAACTTCTCCGTCATCTATGATATCGCCACCACCGTTCCCGACAGTCTCGGCGCCGCCATTCTCGATCTGACCGACAGCGGCAACGAAGCCGGCGTCTACGAAAGCCTCGACCGGATGGTGAACCGCATCACCGCCTATGGCGATGCCATCGGCGACAACGCGGGCTGGGTGTTCGGCGCGGTGCTGGGTGCGATCTTCTTCGTGCTTTCGGCCGTCTTCGCCGCGGTCACCGCCGGGATCATCGCCTTTGGCAAGATCGTTTTCACCCTGATGATCGTGATTGCCCCCTTCATGATCCTGACCTCGCTCTTCAAACCCACCCAGTCCCTCTTCGAGGCCTGGTCGCGCGCCACCATCGGCTACGCCCTCATGCCGGTCGCCGCGGCCGGTGCCGCCGGTATCATCGTCGCCATCGCAGAGAACATCGGCGATGCCTCCACCGATCCGGACAGCGTCGAAACCATCAGCCTGATCCTGCCCTTCCTGGTGATCCTGATCCTGAGCGCGGGGATCATGGCCAGCGTGCCATCCATCGCGGCGAACCTCAGCGGTGTCGTTGCCATCGCCTCGAACGCCATCGGCCTTACCGGGCTTGCGCGGCGCGGCGTCGTCAACACCGGTGAATATGGCGTGGGTGTCGCTGGACGGTTGGCCACCGGCAAGACACCTTACGAGCTTCGTCATGCCACCAGCGACGGCGCGATCCGGGCCGGTCAGGCCATCCGGCAAACGCCGGGCGCGCTCCTGGCCCGCGCCAAGGCGCTCCGCAGCGCCGGCCAGAACCAGGCATAGACGCATGACCAAGGACCGGGACGCCTTCGAGGCCGATTTCATCTATGGACCAAGGCGGCGGGAACGCTTTGCCTGGGGCATTGCTGCGGCTGGCGTCATTATCGGCCTCACCGGG
>CAZTEV010000338.1:0-1554 GCA_964612785.1 uncultured Roseivivax sp.
CAAGCCCGAGCAGGTCATCGAGAAGATGATCGAAGGCCGCATGAAGAAGTTCCTCTCCGAGATCACGCTTCTTGGTCAGGCCTTCGTGATCGACCCCGACAAGACCGTCGCGGAGGCCGCGAAGGATGCGGGCGTCGAGGTCACGGGCTTCGTGCGCATGCAGGTCGGCGAAGGCATCGAGAAGAAGGAAGAGGACTTCGCAGCCGAGGTCGCGAAGGCGGCACAGGGCGGCTGAGCCAGCCTGACACCTCTTTACCAAACGACAGGAAAAGCCGCCCATTCGGGCGGCTTTTTCTTTATATATATAAAAGCTTATGGTCTGATCTTCAGGGCCATGCATCAAGCGCAAGGACCCGACCGATCAATGACATTGGGGATGAGATAAAGATCGGTCGGGCTTCGACGATCGGTCCGAACAATAAAACCGGGTCGACGAACGGTTTGCACCCAAGAACACGTAGAGCCCTGTAATTGCAGGGATAAGCGGTCTTTTTCGTCCCCGCGGGTCCAAGCCTTTCTGCGGGATACTCTCCAATCATGCCACTTGACGCTGCGTTAAGGAAGTCCGGAATTCCTGACCGGGCCGATAATCGGCCTCCGCCAAGCCTTCGGCATCAGAGGTCGAGCACGAACATCTGGTTCTGAAACGCGGCTTTCAGCACCGCCTGGGCGGTCGTCTCCACGTTCAGCGCCGCGCGCGCGAGCCGCAGGTGCTTTTCCACCGTGGCGGGCGTCAGGCCCATCAGGGCGGCGGTATCGGCGGTTGTCTTTCCGTCGCCGACCCATTCCAGCGCCTCACGCTGGCGCCGCGTCAGCGACTGGTTGGGCGGCGTATAGGGCAGGGTGAGGATCTTCAGATGCGCCACGTTGCACAGGATCAGGATGGCATCCTTGTGCTGCTCCCAGATCGCATCGACCGCTGCCTGGTCGCGCCCGGCCTCTGCAGTCAACGCGATGGCGCCCTTGGCTCGACGCGAGACCGAGCGGAAGGAAATGGAATAGCCTGCGGTGATGTCGTTGGCGTGGTTGAACTCCACGACGCGCGCCTCGGCATCGGTCAGGACGCCTTGATCGGCCATGTCCTGCAACACGCTCCAGGAACAGGCGCCGTCATTGTTCAGCGCCCACCGGACCATCGGCGCGTCCCGGTAGAGCCGCTTGTCGAAGAAGGTTTGCGAATAGCTTTGCGGCAGGTTCGTGAGAACAAGGAAGTCGTCCGGATCGCCCAGATTCTCGCCCGAGCGGAACCGCGTGAAGCCGTAGAACAGCCGGTCGAACCCGAACACGGCCATCGCGTCGCACAGATCGGACCACACCGTTTCGATCTGATCTGCCTGGGTGAGCGCCAGCACGCGCTGCGGCAAATCGAGGGTGTCGATCTGCTCGGGTGCGCGTGCGGCTGTCATGAACACTGTCTCCGTGGTTGCGTTAGTGATAGCGTCACGGCTGAGGGTCTGTCCACTTCGGTCTGTGGGACGGGTCAGTCGATTGAAGGCGATGTCGCGGATACGGAAGGAAAACAGGGCTTTCCGAGGCGTCCTTCATAACTTTAAT
>CAZTEV010000339.1:0-1517 GCA_964612785.1 uncultured Roseivivax sp.
GTGTCCTCGATCCGGCGCGCCTCGGCCTGAAGCTGACGCACGACGCCGTGCACGGGGCGGTATTCCACCGCCTGTTCGGCCAGCTGATCCTGGATGCTTTCGATCTCATCCATCAGCGTGAAGGCTTCGCGTGCCCCTTCCAGCGCGTCGGTCAGATCCTCCCGCGGGTCGCGCGGCAGGTAAGAGATGTCGACGGCTTCCATACGGTCAATGGCCGCGCGGATGCGATCGCCCTCGGTCTCGAAGGTCTCCGAGACGTAGTTTTCGAGGCAGTATTGCAGCGCCGGGTTGATCGGCGGCGGGGCCGTCTCGGCCGTCAGCGAGGACCGCATGGGCAGATAGTTCACCAGCGGCGGATAGCTTGCCACGATCACCAGCGACAGAAGCTGCAGACCGATGAAGGGCAGAACGCCGATATAGATCTGGATCGTCTTCACCGCGGATGAGGCGACGCCCCGCAGGTAGAACAGCGCGAAGCCGAACGGTGGCGTCAGGAACGAGGTCTGGATGTTCAGGCCGATCATCACGCCCAGCCAGACCGCAGTCACGTTCGCTTCCGGGTCAGCCAGCAGGATCGGCGCCACGATCGGCACGACCACAACGGCGATCTCAATGAAGTCGAGGAAGAAGCCCAGAACGAAGATCACCACCATGACGATGACGAACTTGGTCCAGAACCCGCCCGGCAGCCCTTCGAGGAAGTGCTTCACCAGTTCCTCGCCGCCGAAGGCCCGGAAGGCCGCGGTCAGCATCGCAGCACCCAGAAGGATGATGAAGACGAGCGACGTGGTCTTCGCCGTCTCAATCATCACGCCGCTCAGCGCGTTTTCGGTCACATAGGCGCGGTAGCCGCTCCAGAGGATGCCGATCAGGGTGACGACGGAGCCGAAGATCGCGAGGTTCACGCCAAAGGCGTCTTCTTCTGTCTGGATGTTCTGCACGTTGGTGTCGTAATTCGCCAGAACGTAGGCGATGACCGCCAGACCGGCCAGCGTCAGGATCGCCGGGATGAACTGCAATCGCCCGCCCGGATGCAGACGGTAGCCCGCCATGACGAGCGCGCCGACAGCACCGATGGCGCCTGCCTGGTTCACCGTGGCAATGCCCCCGATGATCGAGCCCAGAACCATGATGATCAGCGCCAGCGGCGGCACCATGGCCAGGAACACCCGGCCGAAGAATTCCAGGTCATAGCCGCCGTCATAGGGCACGGCGGGCGCCAGCCGCGGACGGATCAGCGCCACGGCCAGGATGAACAGGATATAGAGACCCACGAGCACGAGGCCCGGCACCATCGCGCCCAGGAACATGTCGCCTGCCGAGGTCGAGACCACGGCGTATTCCGACGGCATCACCAGCTCGCCCGTCACCTCCTTGTAGAGGTCCTGACGCGCCTGCCCCGCCTGATCGACCGCCGAAGACAGCTGATCGGCCAGAATGATCAGCACGATCGAGGGCGGAATGATCTGTCCCAGCGTGCCCGAGGAGGCGATGATACCCGTGGACAGCGGGTTGGC
>CAZTEV010000340.1:0-1508 GCA_964612785.1 uncultured Roseivivax sp.
AGGCCGAGCTGAAGGGCCTGATCGAGGCCCATGTGGCCGAGACGCGCAGCGTGAAAGGCGCCGACATCCTCCAGCATTGGGAGGAAGAGAAGGGCAAGTTCCTGCAGGTCTGCCCGAAAGAGATGCTGGACAAGCTGTCCCATCCCATCGGCATCGAGAACGAGGCCGTTCCGGCGGAGTAATCTGTTCTTACGGGAACCATCAGCGCCGCCCCTGACCATCGGGGGCGGCGTTTTTCGTCAGGCGGGGCGCTTGCCATGGGCTGCGCGCTTTGCCCATATCGGGGGGTCGTCTTCGGGAAAGAGCCCGCCATGATCCATCTGTCCGGTCAGCTGATCTGCGCCACTGAAGACGAGGCCGCGATCGTGCGCACGCACCTTCCCGTGCATGTCGCCCTGACCCTGGCCGAGCCCGGCTGCGCCCTGTTCGAGGTCACCCAGACGGCGGATCCGCTGATCTGGGACGTGGTGGAGCGGTTCACGGACCGGGCCGCGTTCGAGGCGCATCAATCCCGCGTCGCTGCCAGTCCGTGGGGGCGGCATACACGCGGCATCCGGCGCGACTATATTGTGCAGGAGGCGTGAGCCGGGGCGAAATGCCCAAGTTCCGCCACGATTTTTGACGATTTAAGCCCAAAGCTACTCTCATACATGGATTGTAAGCGATACGTGGACAATTCTCCCACGGTTCAGCCCCCGGCATCGCCGCTTCGTCCTCCTCCCTCATGGGTGGCGATGCCGGACCTCTTCCAGAGCCCGCGTCATCAGGCTAAGACCGGATCATGGCCGCCAAATCCCGCCCCGCCCGCAAAGCCAAACCGCGCATCCGCCCGGTCCGTTTCGTGATGAAATGGGCGTTTCGCGCGGTGCTGCTGGGCGCTGTGCTGATCGCGCTGGGCGTCGGGCTTTACCGCGTGGTGAACCCGCCCACGACGCCCTACATCATGGCCGAGGCGCGGCGCCTCGATGGGGTGACGCGCGACTGGGTCGATGTCGATCGGATCGCGCCGGTGATGCTGCGCTCGGCGGTGGCGGCGGAGGATGCGAATTTCTGCGCCCATTGGGGCTTCGACATGAACGCGATCCGCACCGCGATCGAGGAGGGCGGCAATCGCGGCGCCTCCACGATCAGCCAGCAGGTGGTGAAGAATGTCTATCTCTGGCACGGGCGATCCTGGCCGCGAAAGGCGCTTGAGGCGCTGATCACGCCTGCGGTGGAAGCCGCCTGGCCCAAGCGGCGGATCCTCGAGGTCTATCTGAACGTCGCCGAATTCGATGAGGGCGTATTCGGCATCGAGGCCGCCGCGCGACATTACTTCGGCACCACCGCGCAGGATCTGACGCCGCTGCAGGCGGCGCGCTTGGCGGCGATCCTTCCCGATCCCAAGAACCGCTCGGCCTCGGATCCCACGTCTTTTGTGCGCGGACGCAGCGCGTCGATCCGCGACGGTGCGGCGACGATCCTGCGCGACGGACGCGCCGCCTGTTTCGAGCGCGCATAAGCCCGCC